>JAGXNO010000020.1:0-62429 GCA_019894975.1 Promethearchaeota archaeon
GAGTAGATTTTATGGTCTCATTTAATACGTCTCTTTAACCCCGAATAGATATAAAGAATCGGAAAATTGACCAAACCTTTACATACTAATAAAAATACTCGCGAATATCTTCCCGACTTTAGTCAATCCTATTTTAATAAATTCCTTTTTCGAAATTTCTCCCTTTTTACACCGCTTCCACGAGTTCTTTAGAATTTTCCAATCGGAACCTAAATTCTCTTTCATATAATCCTCGACATCACTAATCTCTTCCATAAGTTTGTTAACGATTTCAGTCACATCCTCGATTCTCAGTCTAATCTCGCTGGTATCATCCTTTATTTCAGCTAACTGTGTTTCCATCTCCTCCAACTTGCCATAAAGTTTTTTGAACCTCTTTCTTTTGGGATCGTTCTCTTTGAGTTTGTTAATCATTTTATTCCAGGAGTTCTTGAGATTATCCAAACCATCCTTAAATTCTTTCTTTACACTCAGAAAAAACTGCCCGACCGGATTTTTCTTTTTCTTTTTTGGAATTTCGACTGAATTAAAAAATGCAGTACGTTCAGCTCAGAAAAAACCTCAGCTTGTTGGGCGCTCTAGTATACCTCTGTGATACTATGACACAATAAAATCGATCTGTTCTACACCTTGAATATTATTAGCGTAAAATTCTATTATATCGTACACAATATACCATTCTTGTTCAAAAAAAACCTGCCGTAATTTACTTACTCTTCTTGATAGGTTAATACTTACTGCATCTATTGGTTCTTTAAACAAATCAATCCACAATCTTATGAAAATTCTTTGGAACTCCTTACGCTTACTGTAATATTGAGCATATCAATGATAAAAGAATTTTTAATTTCGCTCATTGTGCTAGAATCACGTTTATAAATTATTAATTAATAGGAGTTGAACAGTAATAATTAAGATTTTCCTATTTAACATATATATGGCGTCCTATCTTCTTTTTTAAAATTTAAATTATTTTTCCCAATATTTATGCAATAATATTTTAAATATCGATTTCTATTATTCTAATTACACTATATAAAAAATAATTCTACTTAAAGAGATGATGAAACATATGACAAGTAATTTAGAAAATGATTTATCGAAAATTCTCAAAAAAGAACGATTTCAAGGTACAATGATAAAATACATATCTAAGGTGGGGAGATTCTTACTTTTTGTGCTTCCAGTTCTACTAGTCGTAGTAACAATATTCACGTTATTTATTCCACTTAGCTTTACATTGAATGTAATTTTCTATGCAATTTTAGCTATTTACTTATTCAATTCAATTATGTTATTCTTAGGTGCCAACTCTACTGAATCATCATTAAAGATGCGCCTAAAATTTGAAAGGAAAAGAGGTAGACCGATTGATAGTCTTGATGGTTTTGATTTATTATCTAACAATGTGAAAAGAGTAACTAATTTATTGAAAATAATTGCCCTCGTTTGTTTTGTTGCTTTAGCTCTGTTTGTTATAATGCTTTTTATGGGGGATCTGAATTTAGGATTCGCAGCTGCGGGATTTTCATTGGTAGGTTTTGGTTTAGCTCTATTGATCCGAAGTTTAAACCTAAATATTCATGACGTAAATGGACTCCAAGACTTTTATAAACCAACAACTCATCAAATATTCTTAGATAACTTTTTCTCAGAAGTTTTGTCTAACCACTTAGATCCAGTAACATTTCTTAAATGGGATGAATATCTAGCAGAGTTAAACAAAATTTTAACACCTACGTTTAAACAGAAAATCAAAGAACAAGAAGAGGATGAATTACCCATTACTTTTGCGATAGAGAAAATCCTATTTCTGTATTATTTAAAATTCCAAGAAGTATTAACTGAAGAACAATTTATTCAAGAATTAAGGGAAGTTATTGATATAGATTCAGATATTTTTAATGTTGAGAAGGGTATATTCATGGAGGGTGCTTGGTATTTCTCAACAAAAGATATCTATAAGCTTTTCAATTATATTAAAAAATTTAATCCTGGCTTTTTCAATATAATCGACCGATTACAATTAGAATTAGCAGACAATATTGAAAGAACATCGAAAGATCCAATTTATATGGACTCTTCTGCTCAAGAAGTTGTATATCTTAATTCAGAATTAAATATTTTTTGCTTTTTGTTTAACAACTCTCCCGGGGCTAAAAAATATGCAATTAAAATCAATGCTCCTGGATTTGAGCCAGCTAAATTAAAGCTCGATATTGAAGTGGAAGGTCGCGGCGCTTTTAACATCCCAGATTCATCGATTCCATTAATCTCCTCTGAGGGGAGAGATATTGCAGGAGTCCTATCTACTATGCTTGAAAATGGGGATACAACATGGTTAACCTTAGAACCAAGAGAAATAGGAGAACAAACAGTCCAAATTTTCCTACTCTCAGAGGATGGTACAATAATAGAGGGAAAGACTAGAACTGTGAAAGTAACCAAGAATATTAAAGACTACCTTAAAAAATTAGGCTCGATCGGTTCACTACTTGGCGGACTAGCAGTCCCATTAGCAAGGATACTACCTTCAATGTTAGGTTAAATTTATTCTTTTTTTTTTTTAAGTAAAACTCAACCTCGGAAATTGTTTCAGCTTTAATATGACCTTTCACAAATATATAATCTTACCCACTATAATATCCCTTTTTTAAAATCTTTAGCAAAACTATTTCAAATCTTAATAATTTTAAAATACATCATTACACTGAAGGTTTTTATTTGAACTCAACGATAGTCTTAAGGGAATTAAAGGGGAAGCGTTTATTAGGATACGCACTGGGAAATTTTGGGATGACGCTATTAAATGTCTTTACCGGATCTTTTACGTTTCAATTCTATGTCTTTACAGTTAATTTAGATACTGTTTTTGCTTCAATTGGGCTCTCATTTAATATTTTTGTTTCAGCATTCTTCTCAGTTGTTTTTGGGGTCATCATGGACAATAAAAAGCCAGGAAAATTAGGTAAACGACGTCCATTTTTACTTTATGGATTACCCTTCTGGATTATCTCTAGTATTATTATTTGGTTTCCTCCATGGTATTCTCCAGCAAATAACTCCTTGTATCTTCCTACAGCAATTTATTTCTGGGTGGTAACTATAATAAGGGCTCTTAGTGGGACATTAATTCTTAATACATATCTTTCAATGTTGCCAGAACAATCTCAAACTCTAAAAAACAGACATTCAGTCGCTTCTCTCAGAGCTTTTTTTATGATAGTTGCTTCTGTTATATCCCTTTTATTACCATTATTAGTTCAAAGTTTTCTTCCTCACCCGAAAGAAGTAAAATGGTATGAACCTTCTGGAAAAATTATCTTATTTGCTATACCTTTGATAGGGATTATTTTCACATGTGTTGGCTTAGTTGCTGTACTAACTATATTTTATTCGGTAGATGAAAGCTTTCACTTGAATAATTCGAATTATACTAAAAAAAAAGTGACTATTAGAGATACAATTAAGCAAATGGCTCAACCCGCTCGGGATAATAAATATAGAAATTTAGCATTCGTTGGTTTTTTTATTGGTATATCGGGAAACATTTTCGGTTATTTATTACTCCCATTTCAAATCTATTTACTCGAATTCGAGCAATCTGAATTCTTAATTTATGTGATAATCTCAATATCTGGAAAATTAGGGTGGTATGTAATTTGGAGAATGGTTATTAAGAAGAAATCTTTAACGAGTTCCTATTCTTTGTCACTCATATTTGCTGCTACAGTGGCTTTTACAGATATTTTGTTTTTACTAAGCAATATGCCTTATCCACTAAAAATAGTGTTATACGTCGTTTCCTTTGGTACAATTTTAGGAACAAGTTACTCAGGACCATTATTTGGGATTCCACTAGGCGCAACTTTAATACAAGAAGCGGCAGTGAAAATAGATGCTTCTAATGTCGACGAGACTATCTCTAATATTTCAGGATCATATAGTGGTTTTTCTATGTTTATAGGATCGCTTGGTGGTGCAATTTCCTCAATAGTTATTGGTTTGCTTCTCACAGGTAATAATAAAAGTGATCCCATAGTAATAACATTATTATTTGCTTCACAAGGCTTTTTTTACCTAATTGCGATATTATTTTTGAGAAAAATAAAATTAGACAAGCCAATCCCTATTGATAAAACTCTAAATTTGGATAAATTGTAATTTACTAAGATCCTTTATCTAAATCTTTCAAAAAAAACTGTAGGGTTAAGTGATTCCTTCCACTAAACTTATCAAAATTTTAGTGAATAAGTTTAAATATAATTAGTCGACTATTTATGTGGTTTAGCCCTTTTGTTGATTTTGATCAAAATTGAGAAAAATTTGCGTGTTTAAGAATATTTTAAATCTGTTTATTAATAAAATAGTGAATTGTGACTAAAGCTGTTAGAATCAGAACTGTACGAATCTGAAGTGATCTTCAAGGAACTTATTGAAAATATAAGTAGTGGTGTAGCCATTTATGAGACACCAGATGGAGGGAAGTCCTTTATAATTAGACAAATGAATAAAGCAGGATCACGTATATGTGAAGTCACACGGGAGGAGATCATAGGAAAAAATTTATCCGACCTATTCCCAAATGTAGAAGATTTTGGTTTTTTCAGTGCATTGCGAAGAGTTTGGGAATCTGGTAAGCCGGAGCATTCTCCAACCGCTTTTTATCAGGATGATAGAGTTGATGGTTGGACAGAATTATACATTTATAAATTATCTTCTGGAAAAGTGGCTGCAATATTTGATAAGCAATCCGAGCTCATTACAGCTGAAGAAAATTACAAAAAGAAAGTAGAATTTGAGAAAACTGTATCAACAATTTCTTCCCGATTTGTTAATCCTGTTAATATTGATAAAGCTTTAAAAATATCACTTGAAGAAATAGGACATTTAAGTCAGGCCAGTCGAAGTTATTTATTCCTATTTAATGATGATAGTAAAACAATGAGTAATACTCACGAATGGTGTACCGAGGACGTTTCCTCGCAAATTGGAGAACTTCAAAATTTACCAATGGAGACATTCCCATGGTCAATACAAAAGATAAAAAATGGAGAAATTATTAACGTCGATAACACAAATCGTTTACCCCCAGAGGCATCTGCTGAAAAAGAAGAATTTTTAAGAGAGAATATAAAATCTTTGATTCTTTTACCTTTAAAAATAGGAGAAAAAATCTCAGGATTTATTGGTCTTGATAATGTAAAAGCAGCACAAAAGTGGGGCGAACATGACTTAAACCTTCTTAAAATTGCTTCCGAAATCATAGGAAATGCGATAAGACGTAATGAAACTGAAAAAGAGCTAGAGGAATTAAATAAAGAATTGAAAAGCAGATTCATTGATAGAACTAAAAAATTAGAAGAGTCAGAAGAAAAATATCGAAAAGCCTATAATCAAGCTAATCTTTATAGGGATATTTTTGCTCACGATATAAACAACATGCTTCAGAATATTCAATCCTCTGCGGAACTTAGTTCTCTTTATATGAATAACCCCGAAAAGCTGCATACTTTAAAAGAATTGTATGAGATTATAACGGAGCAAATTGAGAGAGGCAAGAAATTAATTAATAATGTTAGAAAAATTACTAAAATTGACGAGTCAGAAGTTAATTTAGAAAAGACAGAAGTTTCTCAATTGCTAAATACAGCAGTTAAATATCTCACAAACAGCTTTCAAGCCAGGAATATTGAAATTCGTATTGATCCATCAAATAATAAATTCTATGTAATGGGGAATGATCTCTTATTAGATGTATTTGAAAATATATTAATAAACGCCGTAAGACATAATAATAAATCTACTATAAAAATTAGCGTAGATATTAGTAAAGATCACTTAAACACAAAGGATTATATTAAAATGGAATTTAAAGATAACGCGATAGGAATTTCAGATTATCGTAAAAAAAGTATATTTGAGAAAGGAAAGCGTAAGAGTGATAAGAGTAAGGGCATGGGGCTTGGTTTGTCTCTTGTTAAAAAGATAATAGAAAGCTACAACGGGGAAATCTGGGTCGAAGATAGAGTCAAGGGGGATCACGAACAAGGAAGTAATTTTGTTGTTTTACTTCAAGAGGTTAAGCAACCTTTCTAAGAATCTGATTTAATTTAAACGGGAATAAATCTCCCGATTATTTTTTTTTTAATCACTCGTTCTATTTTCATTTAAAATATTAGTACAAAATTTAAAAATAATAGAGATAAACATGAAATTATGGAAACTTATGACTTAGTTGTTATAGGAAGTGGTGCGGGTTTAAATGTCTTAAACGTAGGTCTTCAAGTAGGAATGAAGTGTGCACTTATTGAAGATACTAAATTAGGTGCTACTTGTTTAACAAGGGGATGTATTCCTTCAAAAGTATTAGTACATCCTGCTGATCTAATTCGAGAAGCTCAACATGCCCAAAAAGTTGGAATCCAATTTAATGTTGAGAAAATTGACTGGGAATTAATTTCAAAAAGGATGTGGTCACAGATTGATGAAAGTAAACAAATTGAAGAAGGGTTATCTCAAGTACCGAATCTTACTTTATACCGAGGTATTGGAGAGTTTATTGGGGAGTATGAGATGCAGGTAAAATCTAGTGAGGGAAAAAATATATTGGGATCGTTTAAAGGGGAGAAATTTGTCATAGCCTCAGGGGCACGCTCTTTTATCCCTCCAATTGAAGGATTAGAAGAAGTTGGTTATGTAACTAATAGAAGCTTCTTTGGAGATAAATTTCCAAAACAACCTTGGAAAAGTTTGATAATTATTGGAGGTGGAGTTATAGCTGCTGAGTTTGCTCACATATTTTCTGCAATGGGGACTGAAGTCACCATACTAGAAATGCTTCCACGCTTAGTTACAACAGAAGAACCAGAAATAAGCCAGTTTGTTGAACAAAATTTTAAGAAGTATATGAAAGTGTATGTCAATCATAAGGCGATCAAGGCAAAAGGAAATAAGAAAATGAAAACAATTATTGCCCAAAATATGAATACTGGTAAAGAAATTGAAGTATCAGCAGAAGAGATATTAATTGCTACTGGTCGTCGTTCAAATGCAGATATATTGAAAGTTGAAAAGACAGGTGTTGAAACTGATGAAAAAGGGTGGATAAAAACCAATCACTATTTGGAAACAAATAAAAAGAACATTTGGTGTATAGGAGACGCTAATGGACTTTATCAATTTCGACATAAAGCTAATTATGAGGCAGAAATCTGCGTTAATAATATATTTGGGCCAGAAGAACAAAAAAAATCTGTTGATTACTCATCAGTTCCATGGGCAATCTTTACCTATCCTCAAGTAGGTCATGTAGGAATAACTCAACAAGAAGCAATTGATAAAGGATATGAAATATACGTTGCCATGAAAAATTATTCCACTGTTGCGAAAGGATTTGCAATGGGTTTTGAAAACGATGATGAGGATAATGGTTTTTTTAAGTTAATCGTTGATAAATCCTATAAAATATTGGGCGCTCATGTCGTTGGCCCCCATGCAGCCATTTTAGTTCAACCATTTGTGTATCTAATGAATTCTGGATTTACTTGCTCATTACCAGAAACTCATGGTGGTGTTGACATTCCCAAACTAGAACATGCATGCCCAGAAGCAGGTTCCTTTATGCCTATATACAATTCAATGGTTATTCATCCTTCTCTGAATGAGGTTACTGGATGGGCAATTGGTAATTTAAAACCAATTAATATTAAAATGGAACCGCATGAGCATCATCATGATTAAGCCATATAAATAGAGAAGCGAGGCTAATTTTTCATTATTTTTTAAATCCTTTTTTAAATTTTTGCTAAAAGTCAATTTTAAATATAAAAACCCTATCTTGAAATCAACTAGATTAACTTATTTGTAAAAAAACAAGAAGGTGTAAAGATGGGTTCTGAAGCAAGAACGAAGATTACACACAATAACACATTAGAAACTTCTCAAAAAAATCTCCAAAATCTCTTTAATTCAATGGAGGATTTTGTTTTTGTGTTAGACTTTGAATCAAGAATAATTTCTGTCAATTCTATTGTATTAAAGAGGTTAAAATATTCTAAAGAGGAGTTGATTGGAAATTCGGCTTTAGTGGTTCATCCTCCTGATCAACGTGAAGCAGCAGCTGCTATTTTGGGAGAAATGGTGAATGGAGATCGTGATATATGTCCAATTCCTTTATTTACTAAAGACGGAGTTCTTATCCCGGTAGAAACAAAAGTTACAAAAGGGACATGGGGAAATATAGATGCTCTATTTGGCATCAGTAGAGATATTACTGATCGTCAAAAATATGAAGATCTTCTTAAAATTTCTGAAGAAAAGTATCGAGAATTATATGAAAATGCCCCTACCGCATTTTTTTCAGTCGGAACTGATAAAAAAGTTAAAAGATGTAATAATGCCGCCTTAAATCTTTTAGGGTATACCAAAGAAGAATTATTGAAATTGGAAATTTTTGATTTATATGCTGATACTGATAATGGAATAAAAAAAGCAGAAGAAATTTTCCAACAATTCTTGAAAGATAAAAAGATACAAGATGAAGAACTTCAAATGAAACGGAAAAATGGAGACATTATTTGGGTCAGTCTTACTGTTAATCCAGTTATCAGTGATTCAGGAGAGATAATAGAATCTAGATCAATAATTATAGATATCAGCGAACGCAAAAAAGCTGAACAAAAGTTAAAAGAATCAGAAGAAAAATATCGTTTCTTAATAAATAATATTTTAGATGAGGTACTTGAAATAGAATTGGACGGGAATATTACTTATGTGAGTCCTCAAGTGTTTGATCTTCTGGGTTTTACTCAAGACGAGGTAATAGGAACGAATGCAATGTCATATGCTCATCCAGACGATCTAACTTCTGTAGCAGAAGCAATAAAAAGAACAGTAAGTTCCAATGAAAAAGTTTCAGTAGTGTTTAGATTGCGTCATAAGAATGGACATTACGTATACGTTTCTACTGGAGGTAATTATGTTACTGTAGATGGTAAGGGAAAAGTCATAGGCGTACTAAGAGATATCACAGAAAGGAAAAAGGTAGAAACAGCATTAAAGCTTCAACGCGACCAAGCTAACTTATATAAAGATATTTTTGCTCACGATATCAATAATATACTTCAAAATATACAATCTTCATTAGAATTATGCACACTTTATCTAAAAAATCCAGAAAAATCAGTTACAGTCAAGGAATTATATGGAATCGTTAAAGAACAAGTATCACGAGGCTCTAAATTAATATCTAATGTGCGTAAATTATCTACACTTCAAGGATCAAATTTTAGATTAAATTCCATTAAAGTTAACAATTTCTTAAAACAATCAATAAAATTTCTGCGTCAGAGTTTTCAAACTAGAAAAATCGATATCCAATGTAATTATGATAAAAAGGATTACTTTGTCATTGCTAATGAACTGTTATTAGATGTTTTTGAAAATATTTTGTTAAACGCAGTAAGACATAATAGCAACATAAATGTTGTAATAGAAATTCAGATTTCGCAAGAAATGGTTGAAAGCAAGAAGCTTCTCAAAATGCAATTTATAGATAACGGTGACGGAATTGAAGATATTAGGAAAGAGCATATTTTTCAAAGAGGATCAAAAGAAAAGTCATCCAATGGTGGTATGGGTCTTGGATTATCATTAGTGAAAAAAACTATTGATCGTTACAATGGAAAAATATGGGTTGAAGATAAAGTAAAAGGAGATTGCTCAAAAGGAAGCAATTTTATAATTCTGATCCCCACCATAAATTAATCTAATTTTTAATATCTTCTAATGAAAGTTTTCTTAGAGTTACAAATAACCATCAATTTTATAGATTTTTAAATCAATATTAAGATTAGATGGTTTCAAATAAGAATAATTTTCATAGAAATAATTCAATTGGACAAATTTTCACCCCAAATTATGTAGCAGAATTCATGGTAAGAAATATCGCTACCTTAGTTTTGGAAAGTAAGATGAATCTGCAAAGGTTAAAGGTTCTAGAACCATCGGCAGGAGAGGGTATATTTTTGAAACACTTTCTCCAAAACAAGTTTTCTAATATCCATGCTTATGAGATGGATTTATCCCTTAAGGAAAATCTATTAGATTTATTTCCAACAGTAAAATTGGAGTTTAAAAATTTTTTAGATTCCAGCATTGCAGATAAATACGATATCATAATCGGTAATCCCCCTTATTTAGGTCAGAACTATAATGCTGCTGTTTTCCAAGAATATGTAAGGAAATATCCTATTTGTGAAAAGTTTTTCGTTGGAAATATGGATTTATTCTACTATTTCATTCATATGGGAATAGAGAAGTTAAATCCTGGAGGATTTCTTTCTTTTATTACTACTAATTACTGGATTACGAAATCCCAAAAAACAGGGATAAAATATTTGAAACCCCATATACTCAATGAATGTTTTCTTGTTCAATATATAGACTTATCAAATTTAAAGATATTCGAAGATGCCAGAGGACAACATAACTGTATTTTCGTCTTACAGAAAAAAAGTAGTCAAGAAAAAATTAATAAAACGAATAAGGATATTCAGATAATTCAAACCTTAGGAAAGAATGAGGGGCAACATAAGCAAGATTCACTAAATAATTTAATTTTTCAGGATCTTATTCATAATAATCATTCAAGCAGCATTCGAAAATATACTTCAGCAACTACAAATGAGGATTTAGAACTTGATAGTAGTTGGAATCTACTTTACTCCAAGGATGTTAAAGTCGTTGTAGATAAAATCGAAAATTATTGTAAGGATAACGGAAATATCTCAAAATTGAATGACCTCTTTATTATAAGGAATGGTTTAATTTTAATAAATGATAGTGTATTTATTTTAAAGGAAGGAAAAGAATTAAAATTTGAAAATAATCAACTGTATATTCAAATTAAAGGAGAGTACTTCAAACTTAATGAATTCGAAAGAAATCGGCTTAAAAAAGCATATAAAAGTAAATCAATCATTCCTTACGGATACCTTAATGAGGATTACGCAGGTTATATTCTTTATTTCAATAAGAATGAATTCGGAAATCAATCAGAAAATAAACGCAATCATCTACTTGAAAAAAAATATCCCTCTCTTACTAAATATCTAAAGCAATTTGAAGATGAATTACGTGAGACCTTAATCAATGCTAAGGAGAATCCCCATGATCTTTATTATCCTCGAAGAGGATCTTTTATTCGAAAAACCGAAAGAGATTCAAAAGAGATATTAGTTGATCTTGAACCTTTATATGAACAGAACCAAAAGATTTTTTTTAAGTACATTTCAACTAAAAATATCTTCGGATTTACAGCTGATCCTTATTATGCCACTTCAGATACATATTTCCTTTGGCCAAAGTCATGTGAAAAAAGTATTAATTACCCGTTTATACTCGCTTACTTGAATTCTAGCATAGTATCTTTTTTGTACAAAGCTAAAAATATCATTATTAAAAGAAGTAAGACCAAGCTAGAGTATGGATTGCCAATTCCTAACATTAAAAATTTTATAACTGAAGAAAAGAGTAAAATTATCAATCTCATAGAAAATCTTGTTGTATCTTTAATTGGGGACATAAATTCAAACCCAAGTAAGAAGGCATATAACGATAAACACAATATTCAAAGAACCATTGATTCGCTTTTCTTTCAGCTTTTTGACTTAGATGTAAAAAATATTTCTAAATTATTAGAAAATTAATATAAAAATCCATTAAAGTTGTTTCTAATGGCTCTCTTTCTTATTATTAAGAATCGATAGGTTTTTATAGATCAAATACCATAATTTATTTGTCTAAAAAGACGTCAAGAAGGAATTTACATACTAAGTATTGACATTTTAAAAATAAAGGTGGGAAAGAATGAGGGATGATTTTGACGATTTTATTGACCAAATAAGAAAGTATTTTAAATTAGATACTGATATGTTTGATATCGATTTTTTATTTGTTCCAGAATCAGATAAAAACTTAAGAAAAGTTCTAAAAGACGAGAATATAAAGGGATTTAAGATATCTTACCATTATGAGTCAGGAATGGACAAACCAGAAATAAAAGTTGAGGGAAATATTGATGATAAACGAATTCATGAATATTTAAAAAATGTAGATGTTTCTAAAATCCCACAATTAAATAATTTATATCAAACACAATCTACTAAAGAAATTGACGCGAGTACGCTTTCATTGGATACTTTTCTTAAAAAAGAAGAAAAAGATCAGAGAAATTTAAAAGAACCCTATACCGAAATTTGTGATAATGATGGGTTTACTGAAATAATGGTTGAAATTCCGGGTATGGGTAAAGATAATGTCACTATTAAGTTTGAAGATAAAGGAAAGAAGATGATATTTATTGCTAAAAATGAAAAGCGAAAATTTATGAAGGCTATTCCACTACTTTTCAAATCTTCAGAAGGAGAATGTGAAATAGAAGTAAACAATGGGATTGCTATAATAAAAGTCAGTAAAGCAGTTGCATAATTTTTTTTTATAATATTATTTGTAATAGAGATAGAATTAAAATAGGATATGATGATAGAAGTATGAGTGAAATAACTCGGGAATATAAGGGAAATGGGAGAAAAGTAAGAATTAAGGATGCTTATAAAGGTGATGCTGGAAGAGGTAGGATTAGAATAGATCCTGCGGTAATTCAAGAAATGAATCTCAAAACAGGAGATGTTATTGAAATTTCACATCCAACAGCAGGAATGAAAACTGCTGCACTTTTATTTCCAGGAAAAGAAGAAGATAAAGGTTCGAATTCAATTCGAATAGATTCTTCACTTCGAAGGAATTTAGACGCGTCTTTGGATGATATTGTAGAAATACGAAAAATTGAAGCAAGTTTAGCTGATCGAATAACATTTGCGGGATTAGAAGAATCAGTTATCTTAAGAAGGTCTGAACAATTAGTCCGAATGTTGGAAAATCGTGTGATTACCAAGGGAGATATATTAAGTTTTAATGCAATGGGGAGAAGGATTGATTTTATTGTTGTTGATTTCGCTCCTAAATCCACAGCTGTTAGAATTCACTTAGAAACAAAAATTACTATTTCTGAGAAATCTCACAAGGAGTTAGAAGAATTAGAAGGTAGAAGAGTTACTTATGAAGATATTGGTGGATTAGAAGAAGAAATTCAAAAAATTCGTGAAATGATTGAATTACCGATTAGACATCCTGAATTATTCAAACGAATAGGAATCGATCCACCTAAAGGTGTTTTGCTCCACGGTCCACCTGGTACCGGTAAGACTTTACTCGCAAGAGCGGTTGCATATGAAACTGAAGCACATTTTATAACCATAAGTGGACCTGAAATAATGAGTAAGTTTTATGGTCAAAGTGAAGAAAATCTAAGAAAAGTATTTGAAGAAGCAAAAGACATGTCACCATCCATAATTTTTATAGATGAGCTTGATTCAATTGCCCCTAAGAGAGGAGAAGTAACTGGTGAAGTGGAAAGAAGAGTCGTTGCTCAGCTACTTTCATTATTAGATGGTTTAGAAGGGAGAGGGGAGACTATCGTGATCGGTGCTACCAATAGAGTGAATGATATAGATCCCGCACTCCGACGCCCAGGTAGATTTGACAGAGAAATTGAAATTGGTGTTCCTGATACGGATGGTAGGTATGATATCTTATTAATTCATACTCGCGGGATGCCATTACATGATGATGTTGATCTACGTTTTATTGCTCAAAAAACTCACGGTTTTGTGGGAGCAGATGTCGAGGCATTAGCAAAGGAAGCAGCGATGCTAGCAATAAGAGCTATCTTGCCAAAAATTGATTTAGATAAACCAATCCCCAATGAGATTCTAATGGATATAGAAATTTTTATGAAAAATTTCGAAATTGCTTTAAATGGCATAGAACCTTCAGCCTTAAGAGAAGTCTTAATTACCCAACCGTCTGAAACTTGGGATGATATTGGTGGTCTGGAAGATGCCAAGCAGCAACTGCAAGAAGTTATTGAATGGCCATTAAAATTCCCGCAATTATATACTCATCTAAATTCAAAGCCACCCAATGGGATATTATTATTCGGACCTCCTGGAACCGGGAAAACATTATTAGCAAAAGCATTAGCTCATGAAAGTGAGTTAAATTTTATATCAGTTAAAGGTCCCGAATTTTTATCAAAATGGGTTGGAGAAAGCGAAAAAGCTGTGAGGGAAACCTTTAGGAAAGCGAGATCTGCGTCACCGTGTATCATCTTTTTTGATGAAATAGATGCCATCGCTGGAATGAGGGGAAGATTTGCTAGTTCTCAAGTAACTGAGCAAGTAGTATCACAACTTCTAACAGAAATGGATGGCTTAGAAGGATTGAAAGATGTTATTTTACTGGCTGCAACCAACAGACAAGATATGCTAGATCCTGCCTTACTCCGTTCAGGGAGATTTGGAAGGCATGTAGAAATTCCGTTACCTGACAAAGATGCTAGAATAGATATATTTAAGATTCATCTAGGAAACAAACCACTTGCTTCTGATGTAAATATCAAGCAACTGGCAGAAGCTTTAGAGGGATATACAGGGGCCGATATTCAAGCTATATGTGAGGAAGCAACATTATTAACAATTCGGAGAGCTGTATCAGATCCAAACGTCAACACTCAAGATGCAAATTCAGTAAAAACAGTAAAAATTTCACATAAAGAAATCGATCAAGCAATTGTTAAAATTTTAAAATCTGCAGACAAAGCTCAAAAGTCTCATGAGACCTATTCAAAAGAACCCTCAGAAGATATATATAGATAACTTTATTGGATGGAGGAAAGATTAATGGAAGTAGAAGAACAAGAAAGAGGAAACTTATTCCTTAGTATGGATAATTTACTTGAAATATTAGGTAATCCTACTCGACGGATGATTTTATCGAAATTAGCGAAAGTACCTCTCGGTGCTTCGGAATTAGCAGCTTCATTTGGAAAAAAGATATCAAGACAAGCAATTCATTCTCAACTTAAAATGCTTTCTGACTATGACATACTTGAAAGTTTCGGTGACGATCCAAGGAATATTAAATATCGAATTAAAAGTAATCTATCCCTACGAATTAATGTATCTCCAGATTATTATAATATCAAATATAATGTATCGAGAGTGGATGATTATAGCGTAAAATTAGAACTTAGAGATACAGGATGTCATGTTGATTATGAAAAAATTAAAGGTACTAATGAGAAATTCAGATTTATTGGGGAGAAAATAAGGGAAATAGAAAAGAAGACTAGTATCCTAGAGCAAGAAAGAAATGTATTATTGCATAATAAAGAGTGCTTCATTATTGAACTAAAAAATATAATGGCTGAGCAATACGAAGAGAATATGAAGACAAAAGAACAGCCTAACCTCGAAAAAGAAATTTTCTATACACTGTTTTATAATCCCGCCAGATATTTCAAAAGAATTAATATTGATAAGTTATTAGATGATCTTTTTTTCTCAGAGATGGGACCTATTCTTAGAGACACCAATAAAGTGACTATTCGTCATTTGCTTAGAGATTTAACCAGCATGATGGATTTCCTAAGGGAAGATGAAGATAAATGGTTTTTTGATATATAGGGAGTAATTTTATATTAAGTGGGGTAATTAAAATAAGTTTTGAAGATCTGAAGAAACAAATGGCAGAGATATTCGAACGAGTAAAAAAAGATGTTCGAAGAGTAACGGGACGCCAAAGAGCGGGTCTTACTTTAGGTTTGGTCGAGATGGGGATGTATAGGGGAGGTTTTATAGGGGGTATGCATTTTTCTCCAGGAACAGATATAGTAATGAATAAAACACCCTTGAAAATACTCCTTGAACAACAACCTTATGAAATAGTTTGGGCATATACTTACCACATTCTTTTACATGAATATGTTCATTCATTAGGGATTTTAAATGAGCAACAATGTAGAGATATTACATTGAGAATAAGTGAAGAAATTTTTAATGAAACTGATCATCCTGCTATTATGCTAGCGAAAAAAGGAATTGGAACTTTTTTTCCGAATGTAAAATTAATATACGCTCCTCCAGATCTTCGACCAGATGGCATCCCGATAGAATATATTTACGATTTTGACAGAGGAAGTTATGAGTATTATTCCTAAGAAGAAAAGAAGCTATTTCAAATCTTCCTATTAAGATTTTTTTCTATTATATATTTTACATATGAATCGGTTTTGGTATATCCAGAATATTTTTCAAGGTGGAGACTAACTTTTTATGGGTAAACGGTTTATCTAAAAATCCCATTGCTCCATTCAAGTAAACAATCTCTTTTATTGTCCTATCGGCACTCGCGAAAATAACTCTTGTACTTCCGTCAATTTCTAAGATCGCCTTTAGCGCGTCAATTCCATTTTTAATCGGCATTCTATAATCGAGAATAATAATGTCTGGTTTTTCTTGGAATTTTTTAAACATCTCAATTGCCTCATCACCATTACTTGCAAAGCCTACTACGTGAAATCCCGACATATCTAGAAGTAACTCATAGAGTCTTTGAAGATCTCTGTCATCCTCTGCAATGAAAATATCTATTATTTAGAACGCCTCCTAATCCAAATTACTTCTTTTACAACATTAAATAAGGATTTAACTACTTCACACTCAACCTAATTTTATTTGCAATATCCCTTTTCAATAAAATTGTTATGCAAATCAAGTACAGTATTTTTCCTATTTATTATTAACCATTTACAAAAACGTGGTTTAAATGGTTCTAATATATTAAACTTGCCCAAGAGAGAAGTAGAATCATATTCTAAAAAAAGAATTTAATAATTTTTATTATCTACCCTCTTTTTATATACAATAGTTAAGATTAATAGATATGACAAAGTTGAATTAATTAGAATTCAGCTTTTTTAAGAGGTAATCTTACAATTTCTGAAATGATCTCTAAAGAAGAAAATAAAGAGGAAATAATAGAAAAAGACCTTGAGATCAATCCAGATAAGCTTATTTTAAAATGGAAATACCAAAATGTTGATAAAAAACTAACTTATGACATAAAGAAGTGTATAGGATGTTCATTATGCAAACTAGTTTGTCCAACAGATGCAATCGACCTTGGACCAATACCTGAGATTGCTCAAGAAATACTAGATGATACCAATCCGAAAATTTTAATCGATCACGAAAAATGCTGCTATTGTATGCTCTGTGCGGTTATTTGCCCAAATGATGCATTTCATGAGAATATAGAACCTGAAGGACAAGTCGATTTGAATCAGTATCCAACCATTGATAAGTTTTATAAAATTGATATGAAGAAATGTACCGAGGATAAAAAAAATGATATCTGCCTCTTGTGCTTAGAGGTAAGAGACAGGAATCATATAGAAAGTTACTTTAGAATCGAAAAAGAATGCCCAACCCACTGTTTCTCAATTGATTCTCCTTTAAAAGGGGAAGTCATAATTAAGCGAAATATGTTGCATAAGTGTGATCCTCAAGGATGCAAAGCCTGTGTTAATATTTGCCCAACTGAGTCATTTTTCATCCCAGAAAAAGCAGAAGATGTCAAAAAGTACGGAAAAATTGCGTGTAACGAAGATGAATGTTTTTATTGCGGAGCGTGTGAAAATTCTTGTCCCGATGACTTAATAATCGTTGAAAGAAAAGAAATTGCTATTAAAGAACCAAAAAGTATCGGTAATTATCCATGGATTAAAGGTTGGGCAAGAAGTATTAAGGAAATCTTCCGAAAAAGATTAATTTCTGGAAAGGAACAAATCTCAATCCCTTTAATTGAAGAGGAAGTTAAAAAACTAAAGATAAAGGTCGAAGAAGATGTCCCTCAATTATCCAAAGAAGACCGAGAAAAACTAGCTGAAATGAATGAAAAGATTCAATCTCTTCTGAGGTCATCAAAAATACGCTATTGGATAAAGGATAAGAAGACGGAGAATATCAGAAAAGAATTACGGAAAATTTTAAAGTAGCCTTTTTTCATAATATTGTATATTAGACCTAAAAACCTCCTTGTTTAAATAGATTTGACTATAAATAAGTTAAGTTTATTCAATTTTTATTAATGAAAACAAAATGAAATTAAAATTAAAGGTTAAAGAACATAAAAAGAAAAGATTGGTTGTTTGGATACAAAAAGACAAGGATTTTAATGATAGCATACAAGAATTGTTCCGATTTTTTAAAGATAAAATCAAAATTTCAAAATTAAGCAAAATTACGAATTATTATATTATTTCTTCAGAAAATCCTGGTATCATATTATCCTTGCATTCCACAATACAGGATTTAATCCCCGAAGTCTATTTTAACTCAGAGGATTGCTTCGAAGAAAATGAAATCATGAATACTTAGAACATTTAAAAATGGGAGAGGAGGGATTTGAACCCCCGACCCCTTGGTCCCAAACCAAGAATCATACCAGTCTAGACCACTCTCCCGTCAGAAGCAGGCTTAATTTTTACACGGGACCCATCAGTTCTTCTCTTTTAACTGAGAAAAATTAAGAAAAACCAAACTCATCCTATGTATTTGTTAGTATAGATAAGAAAAAATAATATACTAAAAAAGTTTTATCGTTGAAAAATTAAGTTATTACTTTAAAAATTTAAAGGAATTATTTTTTAGAAATTGGGAGGGAAAAACAAAACTCTGAACCTTTATTTTTTCCTTCAGATTCAGCCCATATTTTTCCACCATGCATCTTTACGATTTTTTTCGAAGTGTAGAGTCCCATTCCTGTTCCTTCAATACCGATATCCCACCCTTTGCCATATCGTTCAATTTTCCCAAATTGTTTAAAAATTTTATTTTGGTCATCCCTAGAAAACCCTATACCATTATCTCGAATAGAATGTTTAAACAAAAATTCTGCTTATGGAAGTAAAATTTTTCGATACGATTAATTTAGAAGTTACTAATTTATTTAATAGTTAGTATCGACGAATTTGCTTTCAATTCAAAATGCTTAAAACAATATATCTAATAAGGATTGGTAGGTTAGACCAGTCATATTTACGTGATTTAAAGACGAATCTCGAGCTCGGGTTTAATGAGTTTAATATGAATGTTGAGATCCTTAAGAAAAAAATTAAATTGAGAAGAAATTATTTAGATAAAACTAACAAACAATACAAAGCACAAAAGTTATTAGATCTTTTATACAAGAACGCTAAAGAGAAGAAGTTATTCAGAATTCTTGGGATTTTAGACAAAGATATATATTCCAAGAATTTTAATTTCAATTTTGGTGTGGCAAACAGAGGTTCACATGCTGCCTTAATCTCAATATCGCGTCTTAGAGAAAGTTTTTATATTGAGTCAAGTGATTTATATAGAAAATTAGAATCACAAGAAACACTTAACGAGAGAATATTAAAAGAAGCAAAACACGAGCTTGGGCATACATTTGGGTTAAAACATTGTCTAAATGATTGTGTAATGCAATCTTCTAATAGTTTAAGAGATACAGATAAAAAACCAGTAGAGTTTTGTCATCCATGTTTAATCAAAATAAAGAATTTTCTAACATAATTAAAAATTCTCTTTCTAAAATCGTTTAGTGAAAGCATTATAAAGATTTTCACTTAATTTCAAAATCTTCTTATGATTTTTCACTAATTTCACTAGATCACTTGGAATATTTTTCATACCAAAATAAGCTCCTGCTAAACTTCCCCCTATTGCTCCCACGGTATCGCTATCCCCCCCTGCAGTCGCAAGTTCAAAAATACACTCTTTAAATGATGTTAATCTCTTTAAAAAAATAAATAATGAGCATAATACAGTACTGATTGCATAGGGATGTACAAAAGCTTGTCCTAAATATTCTTCAATAAAGTATGGAGATTTTACTCCTGCTTGAGAGAATTTAATTAATCCTGATTCAATTGGCATGTCTAAATTAGACTTTAGTTTCTTTAAAAGAACGATAAATTCTTCCCAGATTTTTTCTTGAGATCTTGATATTGAAGAAGTTATAACTTCAAAGAATTCATCAATCGAAAATCCTGTTATTGGATCTTTATTGAGCAAAAATGATATAGCTCGCGCAATAACTACTGCTCCAGCTGAAGCTGCTGGATGAGAATGAGTGATAATACTTGATTTAATTGCTGTAGTTTTTAATCCTTTAAGGTTTGTACAATAAAAAAGTCCTATTGGAGCAATCCTCATTATAGTACCATTTCCCCCCGAATTTGATGCGGCTTCTTTCCATGGAATCCCATACTTTAATTTTCTAATTGAGGATATACAACCCCATCCTGGACCTATTGGAGGATCGTCTAACCATTTCACATACTCTCTAATAAAATTATCAGTGTGAAACCCATTTCCTTGAATGAGTGCTTTTGCGGTATGTATAGTTAATTGTGTATCATCGGTATAAGTTCTGAAAACATCTTTATAGCCCTCTATAAATTCACCAAAATCTTTAAAATAGGAATAAATATCTTTCCGAAGCTTTCCCTGAAAAGGACAACCGAGAGTGTCACCAATTGCAACTGAAATCAACGTACCTTGAAATTTATCTAGCAGATCTAATGACATTTTAAATCAATATAAATATCTATTCTTTTAACTTTTTGGTATATGTGTAATTCATTGATGGTTTTTTTCTTTAAATATAGGGCACAATAATACTATTAAAAGTACAAACATATTATTCTACAAGAATTTGACTAAAAGGTTATTAAAAAGGCTTATATACGAACTTTACTAATTTTAGTTTTAATTCACAGAATAAAATCAACTAGAGGAGATTCTTATGTCTAAGAGAGATAAAATAAATAATGTTATCACAGCAATGATTACTCCATTTAATGAAGATTTTACTATTGACGAAGAAAAATATAGGGAATTCATAAGATTTCAGATAGAAAATGGTTGTCATATTTTAACTATGGGTACAACTGGGGAAAGTGCCACTTTATCTCATGAAGAACATCATCAAGCTATGGATATTGCTGTTGATGAAGCGAAAAAAAGCAATAAAGATCCATTTGTTTTAGCTGGAGCTGGTAGTAACTCTACTCGAGAAGCGATTTCTTTAGCACAATACGCTGAGAAGACTGGGGCAGATGGCGTATTACTAGTGGTGCCTTATTATAATAAACCTGTTCAGCATTCATTAATAGACCACTTTTCGGCAATTGCGGATTCTATCTCACTGCCAATAATCTTATATAATGTCCCAAGTAGAACCGGGAGAAATTTAGAGCCAGAAACGGTCTCAAAATTAGCATATGCAAAAGATAATATTATTGGAATAAAATGTGCTAGTGGTAATATTGACCAAATAACTAAAATCATCAAAACAACACCTGAAGATTTTATTGTTTTAAGTGGAGATGACAGTATGACATATCACATCATGGCTTTGGGTGGAAAAGGAGTTGTTAGTGTTGCCTCAAATATAATTCCTTCAAAACTGGTTGAATTTACCAGAAGCATGTTGAATGATGAATGGGAAAAGGCAAGGGAAATGCAACTCGAGCTGTATGATTTGTTCAAGGTATTATTCATTGAAACAAACCCCGGACCAGTCAAATACGCAGCAGATGAAATGGGTTTAATGCTCAAGAGGATGAGATTACCCTTAACTCCCCCATTAAAAGAAAATCAGAAAAAGATCAGAAATGTTCTTAAAAATATGGATTTAGTATAACAAAACTTTTGAAGGCTTGAATAATGATTAGATTATTAATTTTTGGGCCAACAGGCTCAATGGGTAAATTAATTAGTAAATTAGCATTAGAAGATGAGGAAATCAATATTGTTGCTGCCTGCGATGTAATTAAAATAGGTGAAGAATTAGCTTATATTACAGGTATAAACGATCCGAACAACATAAAAATAAGTGATGTGAAAAACCTTCAGGAGATTATATCTCAAACGAAGCCTGATGTAGCAATAGACTTTACAGTTGCTTCTGCAGCTGAAAAGAATTGTGTAATCTGTGCTGAAAATGGGATTAGATGTGTAATTGGAACTACAGCATTATCTCAAGACTTTTTCGATAAATTGGGAAGTTTAATTGAAAAAAACCATTCTCCAGCAGTATTTTCGCCTAATATGGCGACTGGAGTAAATGTATTATTTAAGGTGGCCTCTTTATTAACAAGCTATTTAGCAGAGTGGGATATTGAAGTAATTGAAACACATCATCATAGAAAAGTTGATGCTCCGAGTGGAACAGCATTAAAAATAGGCCAAAATATAAGCGAAGCGCTAGGTTCAGATTTTGAAAAAATTGCTAAATTTGGAAGGCAACGAGGACCTAACAAACGTAATGTAGGCGCTAAGGAAGAGATTGGAATTCATTCTATCCGTGGTGGCGATATTGTAGGAGACCATATTATTTTATATGCTGGGCCAGGGGAAAGGATTGAATTAAAACATCAAGCTCATAGTCGGGAATGTTTTGCAAGTGGTTCAATTAAAGCAATTAAATTTGTAGCCGATGCCAAAGAAGATAAGATTTATTCGATGAGTGAAGTTCTTTGTCTGTAAAATATCAGAAAGGAGTTTTATTTAATCCTATTAAATCAACTCTAACCGTTGCAATAGGCCCGTAATCAATATTGGTAGTGCAATGGTTGCATCACACCATACACTTACAGATTTTGAATCTAATGTGTATTTTCCCCACGATTTAGATTCTGTAACTGTACAACCTGAAAGACCTCCATCATATTCTATTGCTGTATGAATCCTAACAGAATAATCATAGCCTATAGTTTCTAATTGTTCTAATTGATCAAGTAGGGGAAAAATCTGTTGAGCCCAATTCCGGGGTACACCTCCGCCGATAATCACTGTACCTGTTTTTTTAGCTTTTCTAATACAATCTCCAAAAGTTTCAATTTCCTTTAAGATATCGAATTGAAAATCAAAACCTTCTTGTTTATTAAATACGTAAAGGTCTAATGCAAATTCTGAATCAGAAAATGCAGGAACAAATATTGGAATCTTTTTTTTTGCCGCGATGGAAAGTATACATCGATAGTCCAACTTCTCTCCTAATTTTGCAAATAATTTGGAGGGGGTAATAAATACCTTTTTCTCTGGAAAAAGTTCCTTGATTTTTAGTAATAATTCTTTCTCAGTTGTAAGATAGTTCTCTTCAGGCAAGAATACATCATAAATCCTATTGATTCGAAACCTAAATAATTCACCGTCATCTACATCAGAACTTCCAAGATAATGTCCTATATCATTAACACCATCTACTAAATCATGGATAATGTTTGCCC
The DNA here is from genome assembly GCA_019894975.1 of Promethearchaeota archaeon. Taxonomy (GTDB): domain Archaea; phylum Asgardarchaeota; class Lokiarchaeia; order Sigyniarchaeales; family SOKP01; genus Loki-b32. The sequence goes on from JAGXNO010000020.1 coordinate 23,246, forward strand.
CAGTAGTAACTAAAACATCAATTAAATTATATTCCATTAACACACAAATTAGCTCTCCCATCCCTGCAGGAACCATGGCTCCACTTAGAGTTAATACTGTTAAACAGTCATCATCTAATACCATTTTCTCGAGGATATCTAATGCCTTACCTAAATTTCTCCCTTGAAATCCACAATATTTTAAAGCAGATAATAGATCGTCAACATTTTTCACCTCTCTGGGATCAAAGGGTTTAATCTTTTTTGATAAATATTTATTTTTTTGGTAGTTATCTGTCATAATTTAAAGTCATTGTTTTTAATATTGAAAAAGGAAGTCTATTTAAATTTTTTCATAAACTCATTTTTACTGAAAAAATCTATGAGCTCTTAATAACAGATTATTTATTCGTTCAGATTAGCTGATATAATTATTAAAAAGCCATGATTCTTATTATGCGCCAATTACTATGTTAATAACATATGAATAAAGACTTAAGGTGTTTTTATAAAGAATTCGGGTTCTTATGATAAATTTAATGTTTTGTAAATTTAAAATTATTTATGGATTTCATTAAATTTAAAAAGTTGTGATTCTTTCTAATATCTTAGATAATTATAGCAATAAAAAGGGAGTCTGTATAAAATGTCATTTGTTCCTAAAGCAGTATTTTTTGTAACTGGCAAAGGATTTCACAAATCTAAACTAGGTTCATTCGAACAAGCCTTACGTGATGCAAATATCCCAATATATAATATTGTTAAAGTAAGTTCAATCTTACCCCCCTATTGTTTAGAGATTCCGAAGGAAGATGGCTTTGAGCAATTAAGACCAGGTCAGATTATATATACGGTTTTAAGTCGAGTCAGTAGTAATGAATACAACCGTCTAATTTCTGCCTCTGTTGGTGTAGCAAAACCTGCAGATACAAGAACCTATGGTTATTTAAGTGAATATCATGAATTTGGTCTTAAACCTGAAAAAGCTGGAGACATCGCTGAAGACTTAGCAGCAGAAATGCTTGCAACGACACTTGGTGTTTCTTTTGATCCCGAAGCCAACTATGATGAAAAAAGAGAAATTTTTAAAATGGATGGAAAAATCGTTGAAACAAAAAATTTTACAGAATCAGCTACGGTTAGAGAAGAAGGGGAGTGGTTGACGGTTTTAGCAGCAGCAGTTTTTATAATATAACACAACTTATTTAGAATCTTTAATTGTAGTCTATTTTTTGATTTTCTTGATGTTCAGCGAGAGAAATTTCTAATTTCGTTAGAGAAATGAAAGTCTTTTCCAGAAAGTTTTCACCAACAATGGAGTGTAGAAAATTTTGTATATTTTTTTAACCATAGACAAGATTTATATGTCGAATAATCCTCGGTTATTTCCTCCCCAAGATGAATATCCCGGTCAGCAATTGCACAAAATCCGGGCTCATCTTTAGAAGTTCCAGAGTTAGCATTCGATGAATGATTAATATATCTTGAATCATCCAAGCAAAATACTAAAGTATCAGTATCCTTCTCATAATAGGAATATGTGAGTATACAATGTATATAATTATTCATTAAGGGTGATTTATTTGAGGCATCAAGTATTAAAAACTGATCTTTTGTCATAATTAACACATCTTGTGGTCGAGCATGCCAAAAAATCGTCTTTTTTGGAATTAATTTTTTGGCAAATAATCCTAAACCGTGTATCTGACTTGATTTCACTTCTGCGTATTCTTTTATTGGATTAATGGGAGTATTGTTATAGGTTATTTTATTATAGCTCTTGAATTGCATTATATTTCATCTATTTATTTTATATTTTAAATAAATAACAGAAGATTAAATACATTAACTAAATTTGAAATCATCTTCTATTATCAAATAAAATCTAAATAGATAATTATAAAACAATTACAAAAACAGCCAAATTCTTTATATATGAAAGATATTTTGAATCTCGAATTATCTTACGTATCGCCCAATAAATCGTTCGTCTTTAAAATATTAACATCGGTTCATATTTGCTAAAGAGGATAGAAATTATTCAGCCGATGAAACATAAGGGTTTTAGAGTGAGATAAAATTATAAAGGGTATCAGTGCAGATCAGTATTATCATCAATCATCTTAGTATTAATAGTAAGCAAGATTTCATAATGCCAACACTTCATCGAGACTACTAGAGGGTATCCAGCCCAAATAATCCCAGTTCTTATAATCTTATCTCAATATAATAATGGTAAATTTAAATTTTAATATTTTTCAATTTCAATAATTTTTTTAATATTTATTTTAGATGTTTAGGAATTTCTTGATTGGCAGTTAAATCTTCAAAAGTCTCTGCCTTACGGATTTTAAATATTTGACCTTGAGCTATTAAAATTTCGGCAGATCTAGGTCTAGAATTATATGAACTACTCATAGTAAAACCATATGCTCCAGTATCAAGTATAGCAAGAAAATCTCCCTCCTCTAATTTAGATAATTCCCGTTCTTTACCAATTATATCACCTGATTCACAGATAGGGCCAACAACATCATAAGTTAGTGTCTCATCTTTATCTTTTTTATTACAGGTGATTATATGATGATAAGCTCCATACATCGTAGGTCGTATTAAAGTATTAAACCCCGCATCTATTCCCGCAAACAATTTAAAGCCATTATCTTTAATTGTATTTACTTGGGTTAAAATTATGCTCGCTTCAGCAGATAAATAACGTCCGGGCTCAATAATAAATTTAGTTCCTTCAAAATTCCCTTTCTTAACTAATTCTTTAAATTTTTTAAGAACTATTGTCTTATAAAATTCTAAATCTAACGGATCTTCTTCTGGTCTATAGGGTATTCCTAATCCTCCACCAAAATCGAGGAACTCAAATGCAATATCAAGTGTGTCAGCTAATTTCATGATAATTATTAAATATTTATCTATTGCTTTTTCAAAATCACCGGCATTGATGATTCCAGAACCAATATGGATATGAGCACCAAACTTTTTAAAACCAACTCCCTTCGCTTTTGAATAAGCTTCGAGGACTTGATTATCTAGAATCCCAAATTTAATTGTCTTTCCTGCCGTGATTGTATGAGAATGATGACCTGCTCCAAATTCTGGATTAATTCTAAAAGAAATTGTGTTTTTTTCTTTTCCTAAATCATCATATATTTTTGCTAATCTTTTCAACTGACTAATACTATCTAAATTCACAAGGATATCATTCTTCACAGCAAATTCAAAATCATTATTTGTAAACATATTACCAGTGTAGATGATTTTACTTGGGGGAATTCCAACCTTTAAACAAGCATAAATCTCTCCTGTGGACGTACAATCAAAATTTGCTCCTTCTGACTCTAGAATCTTTAAAATAGACAAGTTAGAATTAGCTTTCATGGCGAAATGTATTGAATTATTCCCATATTCAGAATCTAATATATTCTTCAATTCTTTATAACGTTTTCTTACAATTTCTTCACTTATTATATAAATTGGAGTCCCAAAGTTTTCAGCAATTTCTATTGTATTCATGTTCGCAAAATATAAGACCCCATCTCTATATTCTAAACCCTTCTTCTTTAACCAATCCATATACTTCAAGATAATTACCTAGTTAACTTAATTAAACATCTATTTCTTCTAAAATCCCCGAAAAAACTTTTTCTACCGGACCTTCCATTAGAACAGTTTTACTCGTATAAGTGATTATTAAATCACCCCCGTCATTATGTATCATTATCGGAAATTTTTTTTTAAATTTACCTAATATTGAGCCTGCAACTACAGAAGCACACGCACCTGTACCACATGATTTAGTAATCCCCACTCCTCTTTCAAACACTCTTACTATACTTTCCTCATTTGATATAACTTTAACAAATTCCACATTCGTTTTATTTGGAAACATCTTATGAGATTCCATCGTAGCACCATACATATTTAATTCATCATCATTTAGTTGAGTATCTATAAATATTACCGCATGAGGATTCCCCATTGATACAGCTGTAAAATTAAAAACTTTATCTAAAATTGCAATTGGTTCATTCACACATTTGTTTGAAAGGTGTTCTGTAATGACTGGGATATCTTCACACTTTAAAATAGGAGGTCCCATGTCAATCTGAACGCTTACAACCTTCTCATCAATAATTTTATTTCGAGCAACCAATATCCCCTTAAGTGTTTCGATTTTTATTTCTTCTTTGCGGACAATATCGTGTTCATAAACATATTTAGAAAAACATCTTATCCCATTTCCACACATCTCTGCTTCAGTTCCATCGTTGTTAAATATTCGCATTTTTATATCTGCTCTATCTGAATTTCCGATGAAAATTAAACCATCTGCTCCGATCGAGAAATGGATTTCGCACAGTTTAATTGCTAATTTTGATTTTTGCTCCTCAGGGATATTCCATTTTATATCATTAATTAAAACATAATCGTTTCCTAATCCATGATATTTCTCAAAATCTAAACCTTTTAGTGGTATAGTGCCCATAAATGAATCATCTAATTCTTGTACACAATTAGTTTAAAATGTAATTATCTATAAAAAAAATTCTGAAATTAAAACAAAAGACAAAATCAAAAATTTTAAAATCAGTTATAAAATATCTATTTTAATAAATTCGAAGTTATCTAATAATGAATCATAAAAAGATCATTTTATTTTGTTCCTTGTTTTTTCTATTAGTTCCAATTGTGAATGTAGATGCGTTCATCCATTTCGATTATATTAAAGATGGTAACTATCAATTCTTCTTATTTGATTTACAAACCGGGAACAATACTCAAATTAGCGTAAATCATGATGAAAGTGGAAATTTTACGCTTTTCCTCTTTAATAAACGTCCTGTAAAATCATATGTGAACGCTGATAAAACCTTAAGTGAAAATATTTTCCTTAACCCCTCACTTGTAGATTTTAGTTTAGCCGATAATCCTTATATAAATTACACCTCTCCAGAAACTAAAATTTACTATATTGAAATTATTTTAGTTGGTGGTGGACCAGACGCCTATAACCTGACTATACTCCCCAGTGGGTATACCGTAACGAGGTATTATCTGCCAATTATTCCTGGATTTAGATTGGAGTTCATATTAATTTCATTAATTTCTGCCATAGGTATATCCATCCTTCTGTTTAGAAAAAGACTTACCAGATAAAATAAAAATTTTTATTTATTTTAAAATATCTTCTTTTAACTAACTTATTAGATTTCTTTTCGGTATTTAGAAGTATTGGAATTTAGTAAGAATAGGGTGAATTAAATGTATGAAAAAAAGCCTTGGTTAAAGTTTTATGATACGCATGTTCCTGAACATATAGATTATCCTAAAACTACTATGTATAATGCTTTAGTAAATTCAGCAAACCTACATCCTGATTCTATTGCATATGATTTTATGGGAAATGAATCGACTTATCAACAATTAATTAAACAAATTGACCAATGTGCACAAGCTTTAGCCAGTTTAGGGCTTCAAAAGGGAGATCGAATGACAATAGCTATGCCAACCACACCTCAAGGAGTAATATGTTTTTATGCGATAAATAAAATTGGAGCAATTGCAAGCATGATCCATCCTCTAAGTCCTCCAAAACAGATTGAATTCTTCTTGAATCTAAGTAAAAGTTCTTTTGTTCTCACTATTGATAGTGTGTATAACAATTTTGAGCATCTTATAGATAAAACAGGATTGAAGGCACTAGTTTTAGTTCATATGAACCCTGATATGAAAATAATCCCTTCCAATCCAAAAGTACACTGGTGGAAGGATATAATAAATAAAACCTACCCTCAGATACCAACATCCCAGATGAATCCAGATGAAATGGCTGTAATACTATATTCTGGGGGAACAACTGGAGTTCCAAAGGGTATTATGCTTTCAAACTATAACTTCATAGCCGAAGGAACTCAAGTAGCCACTTGGATGAATCTTTCTGATGGTGATTCAGCATTAGCAATACTCCCAATTTTTCATGGTTTTGGATTAGGGGTATGCGTAAATGCTATATTCATGGGTGGTGGAAAAACAATTTTGGTACCATCTTTTACACCTGATCAGGTTGCAGATCTAATCGATACTAAAAAACCAACACTGATCTTTGGAGTACCCACACTATATGAAGCACTTAGTAGAAATCTAAAATTTCAGAAGACAAATCTAAACTTCTTAAAAGCAGCATTCTGTGGAGCGGATACCTTGCCACGTACTACTAAAGAAAAATTCGAAAAAATTTGTAGGGAGAATGGATCCAAGGTCCAACTAAGAGAAGGTTATGGGTTAACGGAGGCAGTTACTGGAATCTGTGCAATGCCATTAGGAGAGTATCGAGAAGGAAGTATTGGGATACCCTTTCCAGACATGATGATGAAAGTTGTTGAAATAAATACTGAAATTGAAACTCCAATTGGCCAAGAAGGAGAATTATGCATTCATGGACCTGCAGTTATGTTAGGCTATTTAGATAAGCCAGAAGAAACTACTAAAACTTTAAGAACACATAAAGATGGCAAAATCTGGCTGCACACAGGAGATATTGCCACCATGGATAAAGACGGGTTCTTTTATTTTAAAATTAGACTTAAAAGAATGATTAAATCCTCTGGCTTCAATGTATATCCAGCTCAAGTTGAAGATGTTCTCTATAAACATCCTGATGTTCTAGAAGCATGTGTTATTGGTGTTCCAGATGAAAAACAAGTTCAAATGGTAAAAGCATATGTTGTTTTAAAGGATTTAAATAAACAAGGCACTGAAATGAAGGAAAATCTTATCAAATTTTGCCAACAAAATTTGTTAAAATGGAGCTGTCCAAGGGAAATCGAATTTAGCACACATTTGCCTAAAACACTAGTTGGGAAAATTGACTATAAAAAATTAGAAGAACAAGAAGCAGCGAAAATAAAAAAACCTTAACCTAACCTCTCTTAATTTTTAGTAAAAATTCCTCTTATAAAATTTTTTACCCCCTCATATGGATTTGAAGATTGTCATAAACCTACATGAAATGACTAATTCCGTCGCATACTCCTTTTAAATAAACTTAAATTTAATTCTACAATTGACTAAATATTGATTAAAAAAAAAAAAAAAAAATAAAAAAAAAAAACAATGATGTAAGATGTCATTTGAAGAGTTAAGTAAAAAATTAACCGAATTTATGAAGGATACTGAAGAAATAGAGTTAACAGATGTCGATCTCTTTGCTGAATATCTCGAACTTCAGATGTTACCTAGTATAGTACAAGCCGCGGCTCAAGCTACTCTGCCTGGAGTTCCTGGAAAAGCAGAATGGACGCCTGCAAAATTCTCTCTTGATATAAATTATCCTGGTACAATTCAGACGATTGAATTTATACGTTCTAACGGGAAAAAGGCTACAATAGGTGGAGAGGTTGTCCCTCCTTTTTACAACTTCCTAGGGCTTGATAAACGGAATCCTAATCCCCCATTGGTAACCTATGACGTGTTTGATATGGGCTCTAAAATGATGCTTCCGAAACCTATCAAGCAGGAATACGGTGAAGTATTAGCAGATCCTGCTGAATGGGCCAAATTCGCAGTTGATAAGTTTGGAGCTGAATGTATAACATTTCATTCGCTTGAAATTGATCCTGCGATGGGTGATGCTCCAGTTTCACAGTCAGTAAAATATCTCGAAGAAATTCTACAAGCTGTTGACGTTCCTGTCATAATCGGATGCTCTGGTAATAAGAAAAAGGACGTCGAGCTTTTTAAAGAGACAGCGAGTATAACTGAAAGCGAGGTTTTGATGCTTTCAGCAGCAGATAAAGCCACATGGGAAGAAGTAAGAAATTGAGATCTACTCAATACCTTCAGATTCCCTTGGCTGTCAAATATGACCACAACTGCCTACTCTGGACAAGCCTCGACCTAAATAACCAAATTAAGATGAACAAGGACGCCCTAGAACTCGGTCTTCCACCTAACCGAATAGTAATGGACCCCACATGCGCCACGCTTGGATATGGCCTTGAATACAGCTTCAGCATTTACCAAAGGATGCGTATCGCGGGACTCCTCGGGGAAACCGATCTAGCTTACCCCATCAGCGGCGGCACTACCAATGCCTGGGGCGCACGTGAAGCCTGGATGTCAGAAAAACAAGCCCCTGAATGGGGACTGCGTCAATACAGAGGCCCTATATGGGAAATTCTAAATGCACTAAGCTTAAGTCTTGTTGGTTTAGACTTGGCGATGATGTTCCATCCCGTTGCTGCAAAACACATGAAAGAAATCACACAGCAATTTTTCGCAGACATTCCTAAACATTTGGAAGAAAAGGGCTACACAGATTGGGTTAACGCCAATTTAAAACGTTAGATTTTCAATCTTTCTCTTTTTATTTTTTTAGAATATAGTAATAAGAATTATTTATTCCTGCTAAACTTAAAAAAGAATCAAGATCTTTTGTCTTAAATCTTTACATAACCAAAGATATTCTGATGACAGATTCATATCAAAAAAAAAAGAAAGATGAATTTTATTTAGAATGATATTTTTTCGCATGTTTTTGTAAATCTTTCATCGCTTTCTTTTCAGTTTTTTCTTCAAAAGTCATACCACATTTCGAACATTCAACTTTTTCCATACACATTTCACCTCAAATTTAATATTATCTCTAACTACCTTATAAGAAAAATTGGGAAATTTAAACCTATTTCTGACAAATTGAATAGAAATATAAAATTAGATGAAATAAATATAAGATTGAACCAGGTTATTATTTCAAAATATAAATACTTCAATAATCTGATATTTCAGCGAATTAATCAAAATAAATATATCTGATTTTGTAATTACTATTCTATTTATTTTTTTTAAAAAAATGCGATGGTAAATAATTATGAAGAAAGTTGTTGATAATGTCTATGTGGTGAAACCTTTTGATCCTAAAGCTGTTGATTGTTGTGTTTATCTCATTGACACAAAAAGTGATGATGGATTAATTTTGGTGGATGCTGGAATTACTTTCGAACAGATTCAGGATATTGAGAAAGATGGGTTTAATCTGGCCGATATAAAGCATTGTCTTATAACTCACGGTCATTTGGATCATTTTGGGGTTTGTTTTAGATTAAAAGAATTTAATAAAGACATTAAATTTTACGCGCACGAGCTAGATGCTGAGAGGATTGAGCAAAAACTAACAGGACCATTCCCCAATCAGTTTTATGCCAATTATAAATACGAACCTGTTAAAGTTACGCATAGGATTACTATCGATAATGAAATATTAAAATTTGGGCAGCTAGAAGTAAAGTGTATTCACATTCCAGGGCATACACCCGGATCTATAGCATATATTTCGGAAATTAGTGAAAAAAAAATTCTATTTGCTGGAGATATTCCCGGAATAGCGATAAATATTGGAGATGGCAATTTGAATCAGTATATTAATTCAATGGAGAAAATTCTAAAGTTCGCTGTAGATATACTCTGTGAGGGGCATGAAGAAGTAAGCCAACCTGCAGAAAAAGTTAGAAAGTTTATTAAGGGGTATTTAGAATTTAATAAAAAGCTTAATTCAATAGTTTTAGAAACCCCAAAGGATACAGAAGTTTTGCTTTCTTTAGCTATATTATCAGATGAACTTGGGTGGTATAGTTCTGTTGTAGACTTTTGTAATTACTTGTTAGAGATTGATCCTCAGAATTCTGAAGCAAAGCGATTACTTGAGAAGATGAAAGAGTTAAATCCCCCTAAAATAGAATTTGTTAAAAGGCTAATTGAGGAAAATTACAAAGGAGATAATTAGGATAAAAAATTCAATAAATTAAATTAATTTTTCTTTGAGTTTAGTTGCTTCTTTTTCGAGATCAGCACTTTCTAACCATTCATTAACACCATCCAAATCTTCAGTTGGATAGCTATAGGAATGGTCTAAATCGGGATACTGACTACCAACAATTTCATCTTTATAACTGTTGAGAGCATCTCTAATATTTTGACCAATTTGACCAAAGTGCTTGACAAACTTTGGTTTAAATTCTGTAAAAATTCCAAGCATATCATATATAATGATAATTTGGCCATCGCAATATTGTCCCGCCCCAATTCCAATAGTTGGGATATCCACTGTACTAGTTACTAATTTCGCAATCTGCCATGGAATACCTTCAAGGACGATGGAAAAGACACCAGCATCTTGTAAGTTTATAGCATCTATTATTAATTTCTTTGCCGCATCAATAGTTTTTCCTTGAACTAGATGCCCTCCGAACCTATATACTTTTTGTGGGGTTAAGCCAATATGACCCATGACTTCAATATCTGCATCAAGAATTGCTTTTACAGTGGGTAAAATTTCTGTCCCTCCTTCAACTTTAACAGCTTCTGCCCCACCCTCTTGAATAAATCTCCCAGCATTATATACTGCATCTCTGATATTAATTTTATAAGAAAGAAATGGCATATCACCTACTAGCAAGGCATTCGATACCCCCCTTGAGACCGCTTTAGTATGGTGTATCATCTGATCTAGCGTCACTCCTAGTGTATTTTCATGACCTAAGATTACTTGAGAAAGTGAATCTCCTACTAGAATTAAATCAAATCCGCACTCATCCACAATTCTGCCAAATGAATAATCGTAAGCAGTAATGGTAACAATTTTTTCCCCATTTTTCTTCTTTTCGATTATTTTCTTCGTTGTCATTTTACTTAAACTAATTTAAAACACCTTTTTTAATATTTTTTTTAAAAATTTTTTGCAATTAGTTAAACAAATTTTTTGAAAAGTTTAACATTGTATATTCTTTCTTTTTTAAAATAATATATAGATTTGGTATAAATTATATAAATTTCAATAGACTAAATTTGGATTTAGAAATCTGGTTCATTTTAAAATTTTACTATAAAGTGAAGAAAAGTGAATGAAAAATATGACTTTAGCTTTCTGAAAAATTTATTTTTGAATATTCCTTCTTTTTTATATGAAAACAAAATACGATCCTTTTGCTCGAGGACCATTTCCAGTAGGTGTACGCACCCAAGAGCTAAATGATGAATCTCGAAAGAGAAACTTACCAATAGAATTTTGGTATCCCGCCACAGATGACTTTAAGGGTCAAGATTTAGATAGAGAAAATCAAGATAAGTACACTCTTTTTACTCAAATAAGACAAGAAGCGATTAGAGACGCTACCCTCAGAGATGGTTGTTTTCCATTGATATTATTCTCACATGGATATAGTGGGCACAGACGTCAAACGACGCATTTATGCTGTCATTTTGCTAGTCATGGGTATATCGTAGCATCACCAGATCATGTAGGTAACACTATGATGGACATAATGGAAGCGACTAGACGAAGCTCCCCTGAGGAAACAACAAAAATGGCTATGCAATCTGCAGTCGATAGACCAGCAGATATTTCATTCTTAATTGATAGCATTGTATCTGGAAAAACCTGGGTTCCTCAAAATTCTGTCGATGCTGAGAGAATAGGTATTTCAGGTCACTCTTTTGGAGGTTGGACAACGGTCCTGGCAACAAGCCGAGATGAGAGGATTAAAGCAGCGTTGCCCCTCGCTCCTGGGGGTGGTGATTCTACTGAAAATGGAGAAGAACAGAATGAAAATAGACCATTAAATGTTATACGTAAATTTTGGAAGCGTAATGTTGGTATCTTGTATCTGACCGGGGAAAAGGATACACTAGTAGCTTTAAAAGGTGTAATAGATCTTTATAATCGCACACCAGATCCCAAACGAATGGTGGTATTAAATAATGCTGATCATTTCCATTTTAATGATGGTATTGAACAAGTACATGAATATTTCCGGAATCTACAAAAGACTATGGAAGGAAATAATCTAGAACGCCAAATATTATCAAAAGCGATGCAACCGATATCGGAATTACATCCTTCAAAAGGAACTTATGATTATATTCGTGGGTTAGGACTTGCTAACATGGATGCTTATCTCAAAGATAATAAGGAAGCAATGAAATTCCTTGATAGCGACTTAAAAACTCTATTAGCAGGCAGAAATATTGATGTTTCTATATATTAAAAAATCAATTCTATTTTCAAATCCTTACTTTTCCTTTTCTAAACATTTCCATGAATCAACAATTAACTGATATTCAAAGTATTTATCAGTGATTTTAGATCTTGGATTTTTATGTCTAGCTTCCGCTTTAATCAACTCTCCCGTTGTTTCGATTTTGTTACTACAAATAAGATCTTCTTTAGTATAAATTACAATCTGATGTCCGTCGTCTATATCGAAATAATGCATAAACGGATGAGATTCAACGAACATTGTAATATGTTGCCATATATCCGTTGCAAGATTACCAATAATTTTAACTTTTTTTCCTATATTGCTTTCAAAATCAAAATAATTTGTAATGTTTGCCATAATTACTGGTTATGAAATTCAAATATTAATATTCATTTTTTTTATATCTATTATTCTTTATTATCTTATTGAAATAAAATTTAGAGGGATCTTAAGTTGGATGATGAAAAAGTTGGAGAATATTGGGATGAAAATGCGGAAAATTGGACAAAACTTGCCAGAATGGGATATGATCGATGTAGAGATCTAATTAATTCTCCTGCTTTCTTTAAATTGTTACCTCAAATTACAGGGTTAAATGGTTTGGATATTGGTTGTGGAGAGGGGTATAATACCAGAATCGCAGCAAAAAAAGGAGCAAAAATGACTGCGATAGATATATCCAAGGTGTTTATAAAGTATGCTAAAGAGATGGAACAGCAAGAATCACTTGGGATCAAATACGAAGTTGCTAGTGCAACTGAACTTCCATTTCCAGAAAACTATTTTGATTTCGCCATGGCAACTATGAGTCTTATGGATATTGCTGAAAATGAAAAAGCGATTAAAGAAGCCTTTAGAGTTATTATCCCTGGAGCATTCTTTCAGTTTTCAATTATTCATCCTATTATTGCCAATTCAGAAGGATGGGTTAGAAATGAGAAAGGTGAAAAAGTTGGATTTGTTGTCAAAGATTATTTTAAGAAATTTAGCGGTGAATTTGAGGAATGGATATTTGGTGCTGCCCCGAAAGAATTAACTGAAAAGATGAGAAAATTTAAAATTCCAAGATTTACTCGAACTTTATCTGAATGGCTAAATCTGCTCATTGATACAGGTTTCATTTTGGAAAAGTTTTGTGAACCATATGCTGATGATGAAACAATAAAAAAGTATCCAGAGGAATATGATTCCCGAATTATCCCATGGTTTTTAATTATACGATGTAGAAAACCAAAATTAGGATAAATTGAAAAATCTTATTCATTCACTTGAAATTTTCTTTGCAAATTCATAAATTGTTGCCCCAAAGAAATTACCAGTCTTACCTGTTTTTGTAAATCCATTTTTTCTATAAAAATTTTGAGCTCTTTGCAAGACTTCAGTAGTATCTAATGTTAAAAAAGTGCACCCCTGAGAAAGACCATCGCTTTCCACTTTTTTCAACAAATCTATTGCGGGACTATCTTTTCCTTGTATTCTAGGATGTACAGCCATCCCTCGTATATGTCCTTCTTTATTATTCACTTTTTTCCACCCAATAGTTCCTGTTATTTCTTCATTTTTATCAACTGCAATATAGATTGACATATTTTTAATTCGCTCTACCACAGCTTTTTCTGACATTACTGTATCAGCAAACCCTTCTGGAGAATAAAAATACCGAAATTCCTCAAAAGCAGCTAAAAAAATTTCATGGATTCCTTTAGCGTCTTTAGGTTTAGCTTTTCTAATAAGGTATTTCAATATCATCGATATAAAAATATTTATTATTTACTACTAAGATTTTAGAGGGTAAGTGCCCCATTTTTTTATTGCTTTAGGTATTGCTAATATGTTATTTAGTGAAACACCCCAAGGCAGGCAACAAATTGGACCAACAGCATATCTTCCCCCATAAGCTAAACGTGAAATGTTTTCTTTTACTTTTTCCTCGACATCTAAAGGTGTACCACTGAATAGTTCACGGCTCACATCAATATTTGCTCCCACTATTGTTACCTCGGGATGCTCTTCTTTAAAACGTACCCAATAATTAATATCTAGCGGATGTGAACCATTAACAGCTGAAATATCAAGATTTCTACACATTTCATCAAAGTAAGGAGTAGTCCCACAGTTATGAATCATCATTCGAGCTTTAGTCTTATCTTGCAATCGTTTAATAAATTGTCCTTCATACTTCATTGCATCCTCGAAACTCATCATGTGTTTGTTAAATGCATACGCTGTAAAGAAGATCGTTCCACCTTGACCTACTTTTTCATTATAGAAATTGTAAAGATCCATCTGAGATTGATATACTTTTTCACATAATTGAAGTAGTAGATCTGGACTCTTCCTCATATCTCTATATGCTTGTACTCCCCTCAATTCCTGAACGACAGACCAAATGCCAAGGGCACAGCTTTGCGGAAATTTCGTTTTTTCTTGTACAAATTTTACAGCAGAAATACACGTATCCCAAAGTGATATCTTGCTATGATCTGGAATTTCTAATTTTTCAATATCCTCCTCAGTTTTACAGATAGCTCCCTGTTTAGCCATGAATACTTTGTAATCATACCAATTAATCATATTATCTTTATTATTAGCTTCTGCAAAAGCTAAGGCTTCAGCAGGACCAGCGTAAGCTGTAGGTATGGAAAGAGTATCCGCTTTCAGGAATTCATAAGTCTTAATAGCAGCATTTCCATAAATTTTAGGAGAAGATATGAGTTCTCGATACGTTTTTCCTGACACTCGGCAGATCATTTCTTCACAAGCAAGAGGAAAAAATGGAACACGATCAATATTAGGTGATCCCAAGAAAGTTGCCAACAACCTCCGTTTCGATGCTTCCCAATCATGTGGCATTTTAATTATCACCCATTAGATTTTTAATTATTTTAACACCCTTCCATCCATCTTTAGTCCACGCATCAGCTCCAATATATTTACAAGATTCTTCAGAGAGTATACCCCCACCTACTATGATTTTAGCCTTAATTCCCTTTTTCTTAAGCATAGTAACAGTTTCAATCATTTTAGAGATCGTTACGGTTAATAATCCACTCAATGCAATAATATCTGGATCCTCTTTCAGAGCAACTTCAACAAATTTTTCAGGGGGGACATCGACCCCTAAATCAAAGATCTCAAATCCTTGGCCTTGCAAGAGAGCAATAATAATACTTTTACCAATATCATGAATATCTCCTTCAGGAGTACCAATTAATATTTTCCCTTTGGTATCATGCTTTTCCCATATTAACTTAGGTCTAACAATATTCATGCACTCATTAATAGCATCTGCCGCAAGGAGCATATCAGCTAAAAAGTATTCCCCCTTCTCATACCTTATACCTACTTCTTCGGCTCCACGAATTATTGCTTCATCTAAAATTTGTTTGGAGTCGATATTTGTATCAATTGCTTTATGAATAAAACCCACTGCTTCTTCTGAAATTCCTTCAACAATGCTATTTCTCAAATTATCTAAAATTTCATCCTTCTTCAATTTAATCTTCTCACTAATGATGATTTTGGAAGAATATAGCGTTTAAAATACTCTTATTAAAATTAATTTTCATAAAAACTTTATTAAATAACAAAATAAAAAAAAGACTTATTGAAAGAGCTTTTTAAGCTTTTTCTATCTTTATCTGGTAATTTTCTCCTTCAAGAGTGAATTCTAGAAGGTTGTCGCTATGTTTTTGAATATAGCGTTTAATATTTTCTCCCGCTTCTGCAAAATCACCAACAACTTCAAGAATATCTCCCTTGTTCATTTCAAGTAGTTTTCTCTTAGTTTTTGCTACGGGCATCGGGCACACTAGTCCCGAACAATCTAATTTTTGCGAATTTGTCATGATACCTATTATCCCCCTTTAGCTAAAAAGAACTTTATCAGCTTCATCGCACATCTCAACTAATGCATTCATTGTTGTCTTTTTTATACCATCAATTAACTCGTCCTCTGAAACACCTCTAGCTTTCATACAAACACCACATGCTTTCACATTTCCTCCCTCTGAAAGAACATCTTTCATCCATTTACCGATATTATCATATGTTGAGGGATCTTGGTTTTTTTTTCCTACAAAAATACCGTCTTCTACTAAAAATATGTTGATTTTAAAATCCTCCAATAGAGCGGTGTAAGCAAATCTCAGCATTGTGAAGGGTCGTTCAGCGGTATAGGGTCCATCGCCTATTATAATTGTGAATGTAGTTTCTTTTTCTGTCACTTTAAAATTTTCCTCTATATTACATTATAATGTCTTTAAACTTGTATTTTAAAAAAAGGTCAAAGATTTATTAATTTTTTCGTAATGGTTTATTAAAAAAATCAATAAATAAAAATAGATTAATTGTCTAGTATTATACAATATAAGATATCGTATTGGCGATCTGAAGCTTGAATATTGACTATTTAAGAAATTTTATTAAATTAACTCATTACAAGAGTTTTTCCAAGTTAGCAAAGGAACTCCCTATTTCTCAAAGTACATTATCGCATCAAATACAACAGTTAGAAAAAGAATTTGGTGGGGTCGTATTAATTGATAGAAGCACAAAAAAATTCGAATTGACTAAAGCAGGAAAAGTTTTGTATGACCATGCTGAACAGATATTAGATTTATATGATAGGTGTAGACGAGAAATATCTAAATTTCAGGATAAAATGATTGAGGATATTATTATCACAGCATCTACAATTCCAGGATCTCATGTTTTACCTAGATACATAGCAGATTTCCGCACTAAAAACATATATGTAAACTTTAAAATAGTAATAAATAATTCCAAGAAATCACTTGAAAATTTGAAGAATGGGATGGCTGATTTTGCGGGTATTGGTAGTTTTATGGATTATAATAAGGATGATTTTGATTATATTAAAATTGGAGACGATGAATTAAAAATCATATGTTCTCCTACCCATGAGTTGCTAAAAAATGGTAATTTAATAAGCTTTGAAGATCTTAAAGAATATCCCTTTGTGTGGAGAGAAAAAGGTTCTGGGACGAGGGATTTACTGGAGCAACAGTTCCCAGATTTTAAGAAATTAAAGATTGAACTTGAAATTAATGATAATGATTCTATTATATCAACTGTGAGTGATTCTAATTATCTAAGTATAATGAGTGAAAGTATGGCTACGAAAGCAGAATCAGCAAGACTAATTAAAATAATAGAAATTAAAGAATACCCTCTTATTACCAAGAGACCACTCTATTTTGCTAAATTAAAACGAAAGGAATTAAGTAGATTAAAAAAGAAATTCTGGGATGAATTAAAAGTTCAATTTTAAAAAATGAAAAAAATTTAGAAATATTATTTTATAAGAACCCCTGCTTGATCGAAATTTAGGAAGGCAGAAATCTTCTCCTTAAGTGGATATATTCCCTCCTTTAGTAGTGTATAAAGGAAAATTATAATAAAAATAATTGATCCTAAACCAGGAGCAAATCCGCTTAAATAATCCATAAAAGAAGATGATGGGTTAACAGATAAGAACATCCAAATTAGAGAAATTCCGGCGATTAAAATTGAAATAAAAGAAATAATTGCAGCGGCTTTTTTACTTAGATTAAAATGTATTGGTCCAAACTCAATTCGGAAAAATTTCGGTTGTACGATTATTGATAACACCGTATGGCTAATTGTTTTCTCTTCAAATTCTATATACACATTCAAAAATCTTCTCTCACTTTCTTTTTTCTTCCTTTTCTCTTTTTTTGATTTCGTTGGCATTATAGAAAAAATCATAACTGGGGGATTTACTGCATCCTTTTTCACTTCTACTTTACCGGATATTGGATGAACTTCAAATCCTTCTCCTTTAATTTTAAGATCTAAAACAGGGGGTTCTTTTTTAGTTGTAACAATTTTAACCGTAGTTTTATATACTGTTTTTCCCTCCTCATCAACGATCCGCAATTCTTCATGCGAAAAATAGACGTAAAACAGATAACTTCGTTGTTCCATCATAACAGAATAATACTGGAGCCCCATGTTAATCTCATAAACGATTGGTCGAGGTTCTTCGGGAGCGATTAAAGAAGGTTCGGCTTTTGCAGGAGCACCGGCTCGAGGACCTCCAAGGGATTCAGAGCGTGCTGGTGCTGCTACAGATGCTTTAGGTGATGGTGGTGCTGCTGCACCCGGAGGTGCGGGGGGTGGCATTGATCTAGCTCTCCTCTTAGCTTTTGGAGCTTCTTCTTTCTCCATCATAGCTTCTTCTTCTAAATCATCAAATAATATTTCTTCTTCCTCCTTAAATTTAGCCGCACCATAATCAGCATCTTCGGCAACTGTAGCCACTTTTCCGATTTTATCTTCAAAAGGTTCTGCTTCTTTTTCCATATCATAAAGTTCAATTTCATCTCTTTTCACAGGTTTACGTTTATCCATAACTTTCTTCTGTTTTTTCCCAGTTTTTTCCTCTTTTTTCTCAACTTTCTCTTCTTTTTTCTGAATTTTCTCTCCTTTTGATATTTTTAAGCGTCTTAATTTTTCATTCTCAGAAATCCTTACTCCGGTAACAAAGTCAATGAAGTAAACATTACTTCGTTCTAATTGAACGTCTCCTAAAGATGCATAAAGGTCATCTAAAACTTTACTAATCCTTGCTGATTTGTTATAGATACCGACAAACATAAAATCTAAGACTTGTATCGATAATACACTGGTTTTTTTATTATATGATACTTTATTGCTTGGGATCTCAATACTCGAAACGTTTTTTAACAATTCCAAATCTTAACTTACCTCTTTATTGTGAATAATGTATTAAATTTTAAAGTTTAACAATTTATCCTTAATAGATCTTTATATTGAAATTAACAATAATAAATTTATCTGTCTAATTATATTAGCTAATAGTAGGATGTTCCTTCATTAGCATCATGAAGATTAAGAGGTTGGGGGGTACTTATATCTCTAAAATATGCTTTAATGTCTAAAAGTTTATCCTTAATATCTCGAATTTTTTTTATTTCTTTATCTGTACCAATAATTTTATTAATTACCTCATTAATTATAGTCTCCTCTCTATAAGCATTAGGATCTTGATAAGTCTGCTGCTCAAAATCTTCTTCCCATGGGTTTAACTTTGGGAAAGGAGAAATATTTCTCATATTCCAATTAATTTTTTTCTTATAATCTTCTTCCAGTGGTTTTAGGTTGTCCTTATTCCATTTTTGGATTACCCACGGAGCATATTCATGTAATTTATCATAATCATAATCAAGATCATCTCTCCATTCAAACTGATGATCCCAATTTGCTGTCGCCATGAAATTATCATTTTCTGCTTTATGGTGAGGGAAGAACTTCCAAGACTCTTGATCTATTTTTTCTTCTTTAAAAGTATTGCCTTCTCCATACTGAAAAAAGAAACCAATTTTCTCCTGAAGCTTTTTTCCTCCCGAATCTATTTTCACATAAACCTCGACGGGAACAATTTCGATTTTTGTTTTTAAAACTTGCTCTTGATATAATTTGTATATTAGATTTTTAGCCTTATTTGGATGGCTTTTACCAGAAAAAATAACATAATACTTAAAGCAATAAAATTCTGTATCATTTTCTTTTCTACCTTTGAATATTTCAAGCCAACATTCTAATGGTTTAATGTAAACATTAGATTTAATATAATTTACCAGGAGAAGAATTGATACAATGGTATCGATTATTATTATAATAGTAAATAAGAGTAGGTTGAAATAAATTGATGCCAAGAAATATGTAATAGATATATAAATAAGTAAACCCCCTGTCAGGAAAAAAAATGCAATTAGGGAGTTGTAAGCTTCAGGCTCTTTATCCTTTTTAGAATAAAGTAGTGTTGGAGCAGTATTAATTAGAAGATCAATATCGTATTCATTTAAAAATTGTTTAAAGCTAATTTTGCTCCAGTCAGAATCAGACATATGTACTTCTAATGTTATTTTCTTTATTTAAATTTGATGTCATTCAATTAAAAAAAGGATCATAAAAGCTAAAGATAATCATTAATTTAAAAATTCATCACACGAGCACTTAACAACTAAATATCAACAAGAGAAATTTCAAATGACTAAAGATAGTATTGATGCATTAGACATTCTATTTAATCCTCGCAACGTAGTCATCTATAAAGCCAGTGAGAAATTAGATTATTTTTTGATGGGTCTTAAAGAACAAAACTTCAATCCCGATAAGCTATACCTGATTAATTCTTCAAAAGATAGTTTATATGGGTTTAAATGTTTTAAATCTCTTTCAGAAATACCTGAAGATACAATTGATTTATTAATTTTAGCTGTTGGGAGAGATAAAATAAGCGACAGTCTGAAAAATTTGATTAATCAGAAAAAAATCAATACCATCCATATCTTTACAGCTGGAATGGGTGAATCTGATGACCAGGGTAAGGGAATTGAAAAAGAAATTATGCAAATATTACAAAATAATGCAATTCGTGCCATTGGTCCGAATTGTATGGGCGTTTATTCACCAAATGGAAATTTAGCATATGAACCTTTTCTTCCAATAGAATCTGGAAACATAGCTTTTGTATTTCAATCTGGTGATTTACATTCTCAAACAATTAGAATTAGTGCGAGACGTTATAATTTACGTTTCTCCAAAGGTGTTAGTGTTGGGAACTGTGTAGATTTACAGATTTCAGATTTCCTCAAGTATTATAATCAAGATAAAAATACTGATTTAATTGGTGTGTATTTTGAAGGATTCTCGAAGCTTCACCCTAATGAAGGAAAACAATTTTTTAAGACCTTAAAGAATATGACCAAACCAGTATTGTTTATGAACGGTGGAAAAACCGAAAGAGCCCAAACGGCAGTTTTAACCCATACAGGGTCGATAGGCTCCAATAAAAATATTTGGAATGCTATTGTTAAACAAACTCCAATAGTTGAAGTTCCAACTTCGATGGATGACATGATTGATTATCTTTACCTATTTAATAATTACCTCAGTAGATTTAAGAGAAAAAACTTAAAACTTGATGAAGTAGTATATCCAGAAGGCAAAAATGTTTTATTAAGCTTATGGTCTGGGGGATTTGGGATTATTGACACGAACATATTAACAGAAATGGGTTTGAACGTTCCTTATTTCGAAGGTGAAAGTTTAGAAAAATTAAGAAAAATCTATCCTCTGAAAATAGGTTCCCTAAAAAATCCATTAGATATGCCCTGGATTTCCTCTACTCAAAAATATTACGAGGTCGTAACAACTGCAATTTCTCAAAATATAGATTTAGCTATAATTGAAACAGATATATTTGGAGATGAATTTGAATCTGACCATTTTAAAAATTATTATAATAACATCCTAAAAATTAAGGAGTACACTGAATCTTTAGATAAAGCATTTATGCTGGTCATGCCTCAGTATCCTAGTAAGCACAGGGAAAAATACTTGGTTAAGCTTTTTAAAGACAATTTTATTGTTTATCCCTCCGTACGAAGAGCAGCGAAATCCTTTCTCGCACTCTATGAGTACGGAAAAAAAATTAGAGTAAAGAATTTAAAAAAAAAATAGCTGAACTGATAAATAATTAATTCTCTTCCCTTTGAAATTTTTAATTGAGATTATTCATTATACTTTATGAACTATATATGGTTGATTTCGAAGAGTTTTTTCGTTTTTTAAAATCTCAAAATTACTATCAAAACCAAATTTACCATGTTGAGCATATTCCTAGCCACGAAGCTCAATTTGGTAATTTAGAGTACCCATTACGAAAACGTCTTCAACGATGGTTAGAAGAAAATAATTTGAAATTATGGGGTCATCAAGCAGAAGCAATCAATCTAATAAATAACAAAAATAACACAGTAATTGTTACTTCTACTGCTTCTGGAAAATCTCTTTGTTATAATCTACCAATATTGCAATCTATTTTAGAAGAACCAAAAACGACTGCAATGTATATCTTTCCCACAAAAGCTCTGGCCCGAGATCAATTTACGGTGTTATCTAGACTTTTAGCGGCAACGAATATTAAACAAAACAGAATTGGAGTCTATGATGGGGATGTTGAGCCTAATGATAAAAGATTCATTTTAAATAATGCTAATATAGTAATAACGAATCCTTACGGTCTTCATTTTTATTTGCCATGGTTCAAACAAAAATGGAGGAGAATTTGTCAAAATCTTAAATATATTGTTTTAGATGAGATTCATACTTATAGAGGAATTTATGGTTCAAACTTTGCTTTTTTGCTTAGAAGATTAAAGCGAATGTTAGAAACTTACAATATTAAACCCCAATGGATCTTATCCAGCGCAACTATCTATAATCCCAAAAAATTTTGTGAAAGGCTAGTAGGAGAAAAGTTTAGTGTTGTAGATAGAGATGATTCTCCATCAGGAGCTAAAAAAGTAATACTATGGGATTTACCTTTCGACAAAGTTTCAAAGAAATATCGTTCACCACATCAAGAAACAAAAAACCTTTTTACCACTCATCTAAAATTTAAGGAAGGAAT
This sequence comes from Promethearchaeota archaeon, assembly GCA_019894975.1. GTDB lineage: Archaea > Asgardarchaeota > Lokiarchaeia > Sigyniarchaeales > SOKP01 > Loki-b32. The sequence continues at coordinate 45,761 of JAGXNO010000020.1, forward strand.
CCAAACGTTAACTTTCACTTTATCTAGAAAAATGGCAGAATTGCAAACAATTTGGGTAAGAGAAGAGCTTCCTCTTTTAAAAAATAAAATCTATAGTTATCGTGCTGGAATTAGTAAATCTAAAAGAAGAGAAATAGAACAAAATTTTAAAAATAAAAAAATTTTAGGAATAAGCTCCACTAATGCGCTTGAATTAGGTATAGATATCGGTTCATTAGATGCTACAATAAGTTCTGGGTTTCCAGGAACAATCTCTAGTTTTAAACAGCAGATTGGACGCTCTGGGAGAGGAACTGATATCTCTATTTCAACACTGATTCCAATGCCCGATCCACTAGATTTGTTTTATATCCATAATCCACATCAATTATTTGGGCCAATCCAAGAAGAAATCCTCATAACTCTTAATAACAAATATATTATAAAAAACCATTTATGCTGTGGGGCAAAAGAAATACCTATAAAAATCGATGACTACGAGAAATTTGGAGTTCAAGAGAAAGAATTATTTGTAGAATGTGTAGAAGAATTAGTATCAGAAAAATTGCTTATGAAAAGGGGAGAACGGTATTTCTGGAATAGAGATTTCTTTCCAAATGAAAAATTTGGCTTAAATGATTTATCAACGAGGAATTATAAGGTTATATTAAAATCAGGTTCCAATGAGGAACTCTTAACAGTTGAGGATGAAAGCTTTGTTTTTAGAGACTTACATCCTGGTGCGGTTTACCTTTACGAAGCTGAATCTTATATAGTAGAAGAGCTCGATCTCAAGGAAAGAATGGTATTTCTTTCTAAATCAAATGTAGATTTTTATACTCAATCTCTAAAACATACAGATATAACTCCTCTCAATACAATTTATCAAGGTAAAGGTGGAACCAATGACTCAATAGACACCTATTTTGGGAATGTAAAAGTAGAACATGAATATTATTCCTATAAAGTTATTGACACTTTATCTCAGGAAATACGATCAAGGCATCCATTGGAGGATATTCCAATCATCTCATTTGAATCAATGGCTCTATGGTTTACAATTCCATTTGAATTTCAAAAAGAATTGGAGCTGTCTGGTTTCGACCTTGGAGGTACTATCCATGCTATAGAACATGCGATGATTGCGATTTCACCCGCTTTAGCTCAAATCTCTCGATGGGATTTAGGAGGATTATCAATTGATTTTGATCCTGTTAAGCAACAACCAATAATCTACATCTATGATGCTTATAGAGGAGGTATTGGGATATCAGAAACGTTATTTTTTAATCTAAATGAACTAATGAAAACAGCATATAGATTAATTAAATCTTGTAATTGTACTACTCAAAATGGATGCCCTGCTTGTATTATGTCCCCAAAATGTGGAAATTCAAATGACCCCTTAGATAAAGCAGGAGCTTTATTTTTGTTAGGTAAGATAATTGAAGGGATTCAAGAATAAATGAAATGTTCCAGTGAAAATTCTCAAGCTCTATTTTTCACAGAAATTATTTTAGAATCTAATGTTAAATTTTTAAGGATTAAAAATAATATTATATTTAACATTAGCATAACCCTATTCTATTTGGTAGAGTGCTAATTAAAATTTAAAATCTTTTTAAATCAGGTATTTGGGTTGTCAACAACAGATTATACATTTAAAATTGTTATTTTCGGAGACTCACAAACAGGAAAAACTACTCTCACTCATAGATATTTAACGAATCTTTTTCAGGAAGGAATTCAGATGACGCTTGGTGTGGACTTTAAACTTAAGACAATTGAAATGGATAACAAAAAGATAAAGCATCAAATTTGGGACTTTGCTGGTGAAGAAAGGTTTAGATTTCTTTTTCCTTCTTATATCCGGGGAGCTAATGGTGCCATTTTTATGTTTGATATTACAAATTATGGTTCACTTGCTCACGTAGATGATTGGTTTGAAATTGTTGAAAAAGAGATTGACCATGATCTACCTTTGATTTTCGTTGGAGGTAAAACTGATTTGATGCACCTTAAGGAAGTTTCAACAAGGAAGGCTATGGAAATAGCAACTTCAAAGAATGCTGACGGCTTTATCGAGTGTAGCTCGAAAACCGGGGAAAATGTTCACAAAATTTTCGATCTGCTAACAAGACTCATCCTCAAAAAAGGGGAATAAGCCCCAAATCTTCTTTTTTCTAGAATAAACAAGGATTTACTGATTATATGCATTTTTTGTTCCTCAAGATTAAATAAGGATTAAATGTTTACGTTTAAGGATCTAAGTTTTTTCTCATTCGGAATTCCAGTAATTGGATCCCATTCGCGATAGTTATAGAATAATTTTCTTAGCTTTTCGAAGTTAGGACTCCTTCCTGCAGAACCGCCATCTGGAAAAGGTTTTAATAAAATTTGTGGTAATTTATCATCTTTGGGGGATAGACCCATCTTTATATTAAATAACCTTTTCATATTTAATATCCGTTCTCCATACGATTTAACCTCATTAATTCCAAATTTAATTCCAGTTGCATGCTGGATTAAAGCAGCGACTTGAGATGGCAATGGATTACAAAAGGAACACATTATGATTGAACTATAAAGAGCCCGATAATCCATCATTATTGAACATGCTTTTGCCATATCTTTATTATCTGAATAGACATCGAGAGTAACGGTAGGAGCGTTAATCTCTTCAAATGGTATTCCCATTAAAACATAATACATATCGCATAAATTATGTGAAGGACCTTTGTGAGCACCTCCGATCCCGTAAGCAATAGCCATACCGTAATTTGATCTTAGATCATGGTAAGTAACTTCTAATCCGTTCACTGTTGCAATTTCATCGTGAGAAATTTCGAATTTAGTTGCAAGAGCATCAGATCCTTCGGCTAAAACATCTCCGATCCCTCTTCGATAGATTATCCTTTCCAATAATTCTTCTGCTATTTTGATATTTCCCCATTCTGGTTTTATATCATCAATTTCTTCAGGAGTTATATTTCCTAAATGGAAATGATGCGTTAAACAAGCAATAACTCCTCCAGAGCTAATGGTATCAATCCCATAGTCAAAACATTTCTTGTTAATATGCACAATTGATTCTAAGTCATCATTCAAAAGTAGGCTTCCATAACTTACAATTGTTTCATATTCAGGTCCTTCGGTCTCATCTGTTTTATATTCTCCCTCATTAATTGCTACCCGTCGTCCACACCCTATCACGCAAGAATGACAATATCTATTATTTACTAAAATTTTCTGAGCCATAGTAATTCCTGAAATCTGTGAGGCTCTATTCCATTTGGATTGACTAAAATACTTGATGTCTAACTCTCCCTTAACATTAAACATATCTAACCCACTCGATGTACCAAATAATTTTAGAGTTTTAGTACTAATCGCCGATTTTACATTATCTCTAGCAACATTTATTGCAATCCTTAATTTATCTTCATCAGAAACTTCTACTTTTGTGTTGCTTCCTTTCACAATAATTCCTTTTAATTTTTTTGCTCCTAATATTGTACCCATTCCGGTTCTACCGGCAGCTCTTTCCTCAGAAACTATATTAGCATATTTAACAAGATTTTCACCAGCTTGACCGATGCAAGCAACTCTTGCTTTCTTATTCCCAAAAATTTCTTTTAGTTTCTTAGTAGTGTAATATGTCCCTTTTCCCCATAAGAGTCCTGCATCTTTAATAGTTACAACTTCATCCTTAATTTCTAGATAAACGGGAATATTTGATCTTCCTGAAATTATTATACCATCATATCCTGCTTTTTTTATCTCTGCACCAAACCAACTTCCACAGTTAGATTCACCCCATATTCCTGTGTAAGGAGATTTTGAACATACAACCCATCTACCTGTATTCGGAGCAAAAGTACCCATTAATGGGCCTGTCATTATCATTAGTATATTTTCGGGAGAGAGAGGATCTGTATCCTTATCAATTTTATCGTATAAATAACGACATGCATAACCAGCGCCTCCTAAAAATAGTTTTGCTATATTTTCGATTAGTGGTTCAACAGAAATTTGTTTAGTTGTTAGGTTTATTTTTAATATTTGGCCTCTGAAAGCACTAGGGATTTTTAATCACCATTAATTTTTCATTTTTTATTTCTATTATATGCCTATGTTTTATTTAAAATAATATCTCTTCATTTTTATCAATTCAAATAAAACCTACTAGAAATTATGATTCATTAAAGCAATTTTTTTAAAAGAAAGGTATTTCCTAGTACTTATGAATGATAAATCAGTTTTAAAGTGGAATGATCTCGTATCTCCTACCATGACCCCGGAGGAATACTTAAAAGAATATGGAGATAAAATAGAGTCTAACTACAAAACCTATGAACCTAATGAAGATGTAATAAAAAAAATTAAAGAAATTTTGAAGAATAAAAATGAAAAATTAAAGATTGTGTCTTTAGGGGCTGATTGGTGCCCAGATTGTAACAGGAATGTACCAAGAATGATAAAAATAATAGAGTTCATGGAATCCAACGATGTAGATTTGAAAATACTCTATGGGATCATGGTAGATGCATTACACAAGAAAAACGAAGCTATATGGCATAAAAAACGTTCACCACCTGAAGCTATTGACCCTAAATTTAATTTAAAGAAGATTCCCACATTTTACTTCTTCAAAGCTGATGATGAGCTTATCGGTACTATCGTAGAGAATCCAAAATGGGAATCTACTCTTGAGGAAGATCTCCTTGAAATCTTAAAAAATAAACTATAATGACGTTCTGAGAAAAACTTCCAAATTATCTTTTTTTAAATCAATAATTAAGATTTTAAAATATCCAATTTTATATTAGTTCTAATAACTATCTCTTCATTTTTAGAGATTACTAAATATACTACTAAATCTCGAGGTAAAACATGGGAGTAAAAACTGCTCTGTACGGTTTTAAGAGTTTAATGTATCGAAGTGGTTGGCTTTACAATGCTGTAACAAGGAGACTTTATGATCAAGATAGAAAGTTCTTAACTATTGCAAAACTTATTGGTAATGGACCACAGAAAGTTTTGGACCTTCCGTGTGGCACTGGTTATCTAATGCGCTTTTTACATCCCTTGATCGAATATGAAGGAGTTGATCTAAATCAACGATTTCTAAAACGTATTAGAAAAAAAGAATTAAAAAAAAGGAATATAAAACTTGAAAAAATTAGCCTGATACAGAAAGACATTTTTGATTTCCAAGACTATAACGGAGAGAAATTAGACGTCATAGTAATATCTGATATTTTACATCATATTTATCCAAAACATAAAGATTTGATAAATATCGCGAAAAATTACACTCAAAAAATAATTATTTGTGAACCCTTTGCTGTAAAACCAAAGGATATCAATCCACGAGATAAATTATTCAAAGTAATTGTATTTTTTGGTAAATTTTTGCCAATCTCGCTCCATAGAATCATTGATTTTCTTTTTCTAGATAATGATGGAATTAATCCCTACCATAAAAGAAGCAAATGGTGTTTTGATTTCAAGGGTATTCAAGAACTTTACAATGCTATGGGTTTTAATCAAGGTTATCGTTTATTAGACGAATACATTGGTATTTGGGAATCAACAAGTCCACCTTTTGACCAAAAATCTACAAACAATTAATATAAAAACCTTGAATTAATTTATATTATTATTATTAGAAGTTTTTGAGGGATCTTTTGAAATTAACTCTAAGTTTATGGGACATAGCAGGTCAAGAACGGTTTGAGTTCTTTAAGACTGATTTTTTCAGAGGAGTCGCTGCCGTTGGTTTAGTTTTCGATTTGTCCCGACCTGATACTTTTGATTCAATCAATGAATATTTTGATGATATACGTGATCGTTCTGGAAATATTCCAATTATTTTAGTAGGAAATAAAAGTGATCTAATAAAAGATATTGGTGAAACCATTCCTCGGGAAAAAATAATACAAATGATAAATCAATACAATCTTTTTGAATATATTGAAACATCAGTATTAGAAAACAATAACGTTGAGAACTTGTTTTATCGTTTATCGCTAACGGCATTATTAGACCTCAAACCACGTTTAGGAGAAATCATTGATTCTGATCACTTTCGGTTTAAAATTTTACTTGTAGGTGCGGCGGCTGTAGGAAAATCCTCTTTAATTGATTTTTTTATTAAAAAAGAATTTAAGGAATCATATAAATTAACAGTAGGATTAGATTTTTTAGTTACCGATCTTGAAATAAGAGATGAGGATGTCCCTAAAGAAGTACTTGGTCTAATTAAAGATTCCGTGAGATTTTATAAGAAGAATATTAAAAAAATCCGTAAATTGGAAGATCAGATTCCAGAAATGAATAAATCCTGAAAACTAGAAGGATAAAAAAATGTATTACCAAGGTTATTCACTTCATTTATAAAAATATTTATAGAGTGAAGTTAATTTTTAGTAATTTAGGTAATTTAAAATTTTAAAGAAAAAAGAATTAAATTAGGTTATCATTACATAAATTAAAAAAATATGGTGTGAAATATGAGTCTAGATGATCTCGAAAACGAAGTTGATGACATATTGCAAAAAATAGAGGAACTTGAAGAAAAATGCGATACACTTGAAATTTGCGAAAAAGATGATGGGTGTGAGAATTGCGAATCATACAAGAAGATAGAAGAACTTTCAGCTAAAGTCGCAGAAATAGAAGATAAAATTGAGAAATTAATGGAAGAAGAAGAAGAAGATTAGGTTAAGTTAAATATAGAAAATTAATGCATCATTTCTTTTTTTATTTATTACTTTGATTTTATAAAAAAATAGAATATTTATAATTTTTATAAAGCCCGAAACATTTTTCGTAAGGATCTGCTCATAATGAGCTGCTGCACTTGTTTTGTGCCACCTACCACTTCCAATATACGCGATACACCAATGTAATCATACATTAAAGTATTGTCGCATACACCTGCTCCACCCATCAAATTTGCAGTTTCAAAGCACACTTCCTTTGCTAAAGAAGCACAGTTATATTTGTACTGACTTGCCGAAGATACCATTGATTGCGAGATATGATCTGGTATTTGGCCTTTGTATTTTTCATTTTTTTCATCATAGATTTCTGCAAACTTTAAGACTCCATGAGTCATTCCAGTTGTTTTAGCCCATAAATCTGCTAATGAAAATCCGACTCCTTGAAAAAGTAATATCTCCTTTTCAAATTGTCGTCTCATGTTAGCATAAATAACTGCATGAGCTAATGCACCCCAACAAGCACTAATGCACCTTACTGCGATTGCTATTCTTTCAGGAATTAACCCCTCAAATAGGTGTTCTCTTCCTTTCCCGACACCTCCCAATACATATTCTTTGGGAACTCTTAAATTCTCAAGATATTCTTTTCCTATAAAAAGTTTGGGTGTCCATGGTATATTAACCCGTTCTATCGTCCATCCTGGCCATGAAGTATTAATTAGGAATTGAGCCATGACATTACCATTGCTTTCCTCCGCTGTAGCATAGGAAACCGCCCATTTCGACTTAGGAGCATTTGTATTAAAAATCTTGGTTCCATTAAGAAGAAAAGAACCATCTTCCTGCTCTTCACATGTAGTTTGTTGATGTACCGCATCAGAACCTCTTTCTGGTTCTGTAATTAGTAAACATCCTACTTCTTGGCCTGTAACAAGCTCTTTTAATGCTTCCAACCTTACAGGTACATTCTCATGATGGGCATAGATAGGATTAATACATATAACCGTTGCTCCAGTGCTCATTGCAAATTGAGGATCGAAGTTATCCAAAGCAAGAATTCGCATAAATTCTATCGCAATTCCATAATCTTCATAATTTAAATCAATGCACTCATACGGTGTTTGACGGGTTATATATCCTTCCTTTCCAAAATCAGGAACCCAGTCATAAATATCTTCATCTGGTCCATGTGTTATTTTGTTCTTAGATTCATAATTTAAACAAAATGTTTGAGCTTTTTCTAGGAAGTTGAATTGTTGGTCAGATAAAATTACTCTTAGATTATCTTTTACAAAATTATATCTGTTTTCAAGACTTAACTTTTCTAAAATTTCGTCATTAATAACTTGAGTTTCAAATCGCTTGTTTTCATTCATTTCAATCAATTTTTCAGATTTTTAAATTTTTATATTTCAATTAAAAATTACTTATTTTTATTGTGGAATTAATTTAAAAGTACCTTCTAAATTCTCTGAGATTGCTTTCCTTGTAAATAATAGAGGAATATATTTTCCTTTTACCCATAATTTCATTAAATCATTATAATGCTTATGGAAAGGCAATCCTGCTTGACCTCCAGGGATAACTCCTATAGATTTATCCCAATCAGATAAATCGTGGATTTGACGATATGAAGGGCCTACAATCACTTTGTATTCATCAGTTGGATCGTAACTCCCATTCCATAAAGTATTCCCATCTCCACCTATTTTAAATGGACCGATATTTAACATTTTAGCTTCCTCATTAACCTGAGAAAAAGGATGAGTCAGAACCACTTTATGTATATCTCCCCATTTCCATTTAGTAAAATCTGAAGAAAACTTTTCAGTTAAGAATTTTATTGTATTTTCGAAAGCCCTAAATAGAGTATCCTCTAGTTCATCTTTTTCTTCAAATAGTTTAAAAAGCCTTTCAATTTCGAATGGATTAGATGTTAAATAAACTTCGAAAAGTTCTATACCAATTAAAGGAATTAAAATAGCTCTAAGGATTTCCTGATACCAAATTTTATAAACAATACCAGCTACACTATTTTTCGTCAAAAAATAATCCCAATTTTCTAATAATTCAATGATTTCTTTCTGAACCTCTGTGTTAGCTTTAACTTTTACATACTTCAACATCTTCGGTAATAGTTCTTCTGCTTCCATTGTGAAAAGATCGAGTTGGTAATTTATGAAATCTTGAATTGTAAAAACTTCTTTTGATTGTAGTAGACTTTTAATCCTCATTTGACGATAAGGTTTTGCGCGATCTTGAGCTATAAAAACACCATTTGGGGCTTTATCCTCGTTATAGTTAGCGGTGTAAACAAATCCGTGCTCAGGGTTAAATATCGAGAACATTTTTTCAAAAGGTACTAACCCACTCCAATTAAATTTTTCATCTGTTCCAGGGGTTACGGTTGCCCCATCCCCGTACTTTCGTAAAGGAAGTTTTCCTCCGTGCTGATGGCCAATATTGCCTTCAATGTCACCATAGATAAAATTCTGGGGTGTGACTGTCATCTTACTTAAAGCCTTGCGGAATTCACTCCAATTAGAAGCAGAATTTATCGTTCTGAACCCTTCAATCGTGTCATCCAAATTCACATCATAACTAGTCCAGTGTAAAGCGTATTTATCAGGAAGGCTAATTTTAATGACTTCTCTTTGAAGTTCAATATACTCCATAACCGGTCCAAATTTAGAAATCTTTACTTTAAAATCAATAGGTTGATCGCGATTTTGAATAGCAATTGGTTCATCCATAACTTCAAAATCAATCCATTCCCCGTTATATTTGTATTGGTTTTCATTTTCCGGATTTAATTCTAATTTAAACAAATCAACATTGTCTGAGGTAACAGTTGTAGCACCCCACGCAATCTTTTCATTATGTCCCAAAACTACGCTAGGTACTCCTGGGAATGATGAGCCAATAGTATTTAACTCTGGACAGCTTAAATGCATAAGAATCCATATCGCAGGAAGCATAAGTGGTAAATGAGGATCATTAGCAAATAATACAGCTCCTGATTCTGACTTATTGGGACTTACTACCCAACCATTACTCCCTTTACCAATATCAACATTTGCTCCAGAATAAAGAGGAATAATCTTATCTGCCATTTCAACTCCTAATTTGGTAATCAAATTTTCACGTAATAGTTCTAAAGTATAACTCCAACCTCCTAATCCCCACTCTATATAACTCATAATTTTAAGAGAATCTTCTAAACTCCACTTTTCAGGTTTAATGTTTAAGACTGCAAATTCAACAGGTAAATTTGTACTAGCTTTTTCAATACCCGCATTTACGCCTGCTACATATGATTTTAAGCTTCTCAGTGTTTCATTGTTTGGATCTTTTCGCAGGTTTGCTACACACTTTTTTGCGATACGATGCAAGCCTATTATTCTATAATGCTTATCTTGATCAACCATCGCAGCTCCAATAATTTCTGACAATGTTCCTGAAGTAAATCTTCTAAACGTTTCTAATTGCCACAATCTATGGCTCGCATGGATATATCCTTGAGTAAAATATGCATCTTCCATAGATCTTGCATAGATATGAGGAACACCCCATTTATCCCATAAAATTTCAACCTCATCTTCAATTCCTTTTATAGTTTCGGTTCCTGATACTTGAGGAAAAGCATTTTTCGCAATATTAAGTAATTCTTCCATCTTAAATCAATATTTGTAAAAATAATATTAAATTACTTTCTAGAAATATACTATGAATTAAAAGGAGATTCAAATGAGGATTCTTTTAAAATAAGATTTTTAAGTGTATTTAACATATTAAGTTGAATCTACACAATAAGCGGGAAATTTTTATCTATAAAGATTTTAGTTATCAATGGTTCAAGAGAAGGGATATCTTTTATTTGAATTTCTTTGTTCAACCGGTAATAATCCCTAAAAGTCTGCCAAGTGTCCTTATTCCTCAATAAAATATCTAATGAATTTACTTTCTCTATCTAATAGTTCAAAGTCATTTCATTTTACTGAGTTAAAAAAAAAAAGGGATATAAAAATTTATTTTTTAGAGCATCTTGAACAATCCCCTCAGGGCTAAACTCATAATATATTGTTGTATTTGCCTACTACCTCCAAGAATCTCTTGTATTCTTGAGATGTTTAGATAATCATGCATCATTGTATTATCACTTAGCCCAGCGCCACCCATTAGATTAGCAGCTTCATAACATACTTCCTTTGAAAGTTTTGTACAATGGTATTTGAATTGACTAGCTGACGCAACCATAGCTCTGCTAATATTGCCAGGTATTTCTCCACCAAATTTTTCCATCTTTTTATCATATTCTTCACAGAATTTTAATATACCTAGAGTCACGTTGGTAGTTCTAGCCCAAAGATCAGTTAGTAGGAAACCTACCCCTTGGAATTTGAGAATCTCTTGATCAAACTGCTTTCGCATATTAGCATAAATAGAAGCATGAGATACAGCACCCCAACATTGGGATATAGCTCCACACGCAATACCAACTCTTTCAAGGACTAAACCTTCGAATAAATGTTCTCTTCCTTTACCCACTCCACCTAGTACATATTCCTTTGGTACTCTTAAGTTCACAAAATGCTCGTGTCCTAAATATAGTTTAGGTACCCACGGCACATTTACTCTCTCACAAACCCAACCATCCCAATTTGTATTAATTAAAAATTGTGCCATAAGATTTCCATTATTTTTTTCAGCAGTGGCATATGCTACAGCCCATTTAGATTTGGGTGCATTGGTGTTATATACCTTTTCTCCGTTAAGGAGAAAACTTCCATCCGCTTGTTCATCACATAATGTCAATTGATGGACAGCATCTGAGCCTCTCTCAGGTTCAGTTATACATATGCATCCACAAGCCTCTCCCGTCACTAATTCTTTTAAAGCTTCAAGTCTTGCTGGAATATTTTCATGGTGATCAACTATTGGATTTATAGATAAAACTGTAGCACCACTTCCCATCGCGAACTGAGTGTCGAACAGATCGATCGCAAGGTATCTGAGAAAATCAGCCACCGCACCATAGTATTCATAATTTACATCAACCATTTCAAAATTATGGGCTCTTGTTATATATCCTTCAGCCCCAAATGCTGGAATCCAATCATATACATCTTCTTCTGGGCCGTGAGTAATATTATTCTTCTTCTCAAATCTCATGCAAAATTTCTGAACTTTTTTAAAAAAAGAAAACTGTTCTGTTGATAAAATAGCCATTAAATTGTTGTTTAAGAAGTTGTATCGATTCTTAAGACTAAGTTTTTCTAATATTTCGTCATTTATAACTTGGTCCATATATTTAGACATAATTTAAAACCCTCCTTAATTAAATTGAGTAATATTAATTTTTATAAACAATAATTTGATTAATGAAATAATCACTTCACTAGTGGAAAAAGTAAAATAACTTTTTAATTTTTGCAAAAAAATATATGAAATCGTTAATAAATTGAATAAAAAATCCTTTTTGATCCTATTTCTTCAACAGATTAACTTCTGTAGTCTATTTGAGAATCGCTTTGAGATTATGAGTGCTGTTTCGAACGGACAATTTTTCTTAAATAAAATCACAGAGATAAAATTGCTGATTCCATTTAATGATAAAACACCAAATTCCTCTAAAGATATTAGTTCATTAACTCTATAATTACCAGAAAGAAATCTTCCCTCTAAGAGTCTAATAATTTCTTGAAGTATATCCTGCTCTAAATTGGATACAATTACTCTTCCCGTTTGGGTTAACAACGCAGAAGATACGACAAAAGAAGAAAAAGTATGCAGTTCATTAAAAATGTTTAATAAATCGTTCTTAATATCATCCGAAACTAATTGGTTCCCATTTTCCATTATATCATTGATATTTTTATCGAAATCAAGGAATTTTGAGATTTCACCATTATAATTATCTGTCAATAAGTCAAGATCAAATTTGTTTAAGAATTGAGTTTTAATTTCTCTTAATTGATTTCTTAGTTCTACCAAATTATCTGTTCTGTCACTAAATAAGGCAAAAAGTAATTCATCTTGCTTAATTTTTTCAATTTCAAAAATAAATCGAAAAAGCCCAACCTCGATTTCGGATAATTCTTCAGTTTTCAGAGTTTGTTTTACAAAGGAAAAAATAGCACTAAGAAAGCTGCTGGTTAATTTTACATTAAAAACATCTTCATAGGCTTTATAGAAGATTAATTCGCCTGTGTTGCTTTTCATTATGAAGATATTCTTGATCATTTAACTCAATAGATTCAATAATTAATAATTTAAGTACCCTTAATACCTTTGTAATAAAAGTTTAGATATAAAAATCCTCTTATTAATCCGTTTCTTGAGGTACACGCAACACACATTTGTAAAAAAGTGTAATGAAACTGGTAAAATATATTCAAATACTAAAATCCATCAAATTTAGCCCAGTCATCTTCTTCTTCATCTTCTGATTCATCATCTGTGTATTCTACCACTTCGTCACTCTTATAACTTTCAGGCGCATCTTCTTCAAAATCTTCAATTCCTTCTTCAAAAGTAATTGAGGTTTCAATATCTGTAATGATCTCTGCAGAAACCTTTATTTCTTCAGCTCGTTCATCTATGGATTTCTTCTTTTCTACTAATTTCAGATAATCTCCATGAATCTTAATTGTGATTGGAGTTTCTTCTTGGAGTAATCTAACAACAACTTCTTCACTGGAACTTGTGTCATGAGGCATCCGCATAACACGTGCCCTAGATCCTTCAAATACTCCACTTATGATTTCAACTGTATCTCCTTCTTCTAAGTATTCTGTCACGCTTCGTGGTAATAACACATGTTTAAGTTCAGTTAATTTGATATTCTGCACGATTCTTCCTTTGATATGTGGAATACCTTGAACAGCTATCTGGACGTCACGCTTCTGAGGTGCTTCAAAGAATATGTACCCTGGTAGTAAAGGAGAAACAAGCATAGCTCTTATGTCCGGAATGACATCTAAGATCTTGAACCGATAAAAGATTTGCTTTAAAATATTACTCTCTTGGTTAATAGTCGTTCTGACTGCGAATAATGTAGTTAATTCTTCTTTTTCATCAAATAGTTGCATCAAATAACTTCTATCATCTACTTTGAGATCTTTACTTTCCCCTTTATTTAGTTCTTCACTTTGGTCTGGCATCTCATTTCACGAATCTCATTTGAATTTAGCTTTTTAATAAATTATAAAGAAAAATAGTACATGCTATTATATGATTACTAAATTATAAAATTTTGCTTTTTAATAAGTGTTCAAATATTAGAGAAGAATCCCCCTAATAGAGGTAAGAATTTTATATATTACTAAGTTTTTATATGTCGAAATGATATATTATTAATATCCAATATATCAGGAACTTTATTATTACGTTCAAGCCAAGAAATTTCTGCTCTTGTATATCTCCATGAGATCTCACATTTACTTAATTTATCTTGAGCCTCCGTTGCCCATTCCCATGGATCTAGTGGGAAGGAAGGATTAAAAAAATATGGAGATATTGGAGTGTTATTTTCAGAAGAGGAGCTCATAAGAAAAGGAAAGACTGAGGAAACTTGCTCAGTATTGATAGACATCCTTGAGACATGGATAAATGATTTAAAATTGGAACGATTAGGTAAATATAGGATTAAAATTGAAAATGTGGAACCGATTATTGAGAGAACTGGCTTAAAAAATAATCCTGTTAAATTAGTCAAAGAAGATATAAAAAAAATCGTGCTAAACCGATTATAATTTTACAAATAAATCCTTATAGTTTCTTAATAATTTCTTTTGCTAATAGTTTAAAAGCTAAATCAATATTTTGGCCTGTTTTAGAAGAAATTTTTATGTATTTAAAAAAATCATATTCCTTTGGAAATCCCCGAGCAAATTTATCATCAACAGTAACCGATTCAGTTAAATCTAATTTAGTACCTAAAAAAATTATTGGTATTCCTGGGTTTTTACCTCGGCAAATTTTAACCCATTGAGCTATGCTTTCTAAACTAGAAGGGCGGGTAAGGTCAAAAAGTAAAAGAGCTCCTCTAGCGCCTATAGCATAATTTTCAAGTAAAGGTCTAAAATGATCCTGCCCCCCAAAGTCCCAAATTTGTAAACTAATTGATTCTCCTTTAATGTCTAGCTCTTTAATGAAGAATTCCACACCTAGTGTCATTTTTGTGTCAGCCAGGAAACGTCCCTCCACGTAACGATAAAGGAGCGTTGTCTTGCCTACACCTCCGTCTCCTGCTGTTATAACTTTGAGAAGCTTGGCCATTTTAAATCACTATCGATGCAAAATTTTAATAAATGGATTATTTTAGGATTGTAATATTTCAAATTACTTTAATATTATATATGAAATCTAAATTAAAATGTATGTAGTATTTTTTATAAAAAACTAAATTTAGTGTAAGACAAGTTAAACTCTTTCTATTGATAAAAATTTTTTTTGTCGAAGAAAAATTGAACCTAAACCTGTTAATCTTGCTTTCTTGCGTAATTCAGAATCGTTTGTGGCTAGAAAAGTATTATATCCTTCATCTTTTAACTCTAAAGATTTCTTTAAGAGAAATTCATCAGTTGATTCATCCCTATCTTTAATTTCTTCCAAGAAGATGATCTCATAGTTTTTTTTTTTTCTCTCAAGATATAATAATCCTGAATCTAACAACCTAATAAATTTGGTACTCTTTGATTCTCTCCTTCTTTTAGCTTCAAGTTCATCAAGGATTTGCTTAAATATGATAAATCTCAATTCTCCTTCTAAAGTTAACCTTATTTCATTTAAATAATCAATTTTAAACTGAAAAGGAAGTAAAATGAAATTTGAATCAATTATTATAAGACTTGTATTAGGCTTCAATAAGTCTGTCGCTCTAATATTTTTTGGGTTAATATATTGAACGCATCACTCACATGTTTTCCCGTTTTAGATGAGATTTTAAGAAAGTTAATTAAATTATATTCTTTAAGAAATGATTTTGCGTAATCATCATCAACTTGAATTTCATCTTCTAAATCTAGCTTTGTCCCCACGAAAAGGACGGGAAGATTAGGGTCTCCCTTTCGGACGATGTTAAGCCATTGCTCCAAGTTTTGAAGACTGGACATCCTAGTAAGGTCAAACATGAGCAGTGCTCCTTTAGCACCTAGGACATAGCTTTCAAGTAAAAAACGAAATCGCTCCTGTCCTCCAAAATCCCAGAGTTGAAGGGTGCATTGTTTACTATCAATCTCCGTCTCTTTTAGGAAAAACTCAACGCCAATAGTCATCTTCGTTTCTGCTGAGAATCTTCCTTCCACGTATCTGTGTAGGAGCGTTGTTTTTCCAACTCCACCTTCTCCTGCAGTCAAGATTTTTAGTATGAACTTCTGTGGCATTCTTACAATCTCTTTTTCCTTATTGGGTGATTTTTTAATATATTAATCTTTCGAGGATTTTATTCAGATCAATAATTTTTGATGTTATAAATATAATCTAATTACGAATTAATATTCTTTTTTCAAAAGACAATTTGATTTTAGGTTTTGTTTTATAATATTATTTTATTTTTGATTTTTATTCTTTTTTCCAAATATAATTCAATAATAGGCATTTTCAAAATAAATTTTATTAATTTAGGAATAATAATTTCACCAAGTCTCTTTCAAAAAGGTGATTTAAAAATGAAAATGAAAAAGAAAATACCAACAGATGATGATTTAAAAAGATTGGGAGTAAAATCATGGGGTACTTGGAGTAAGGAAGTGAGTGAGTTTGATTGGTCTTATGATGACACAGAAACATGTTATATTCTTGATGGAGAAGTAGAGGTAAGAGATCCCTTGTCAGGAGAAAAAATAGATTTCAAAAAAGGAGACATTGTTCAGTTCGAAAGGGGATTGAAGTGTGTGTGGGATGTAAAAAAACCCGTGAGAAAATATTTTAGCTTTGATTTGGAATTTGGGGCTATAGAC
>JAGXNO010000020.1:62439-62838 GCA_019894975.1 Promethearchaeota archaeon
CTATAGACTAAATTCAATTCTTTTTTTTTTTTTTTTTTTTCTCTTTTTAATGAGTAGGAGAAAGTAAATCTATAAATAGCATAACAACCAAGTTTTTATCTGGATTTAATATGGAAAATAACATACCTTTTGATTTGAATGACTTTAAAATAGAACAACTCGGTTTTATTTATAAAGATATTAAAAAACATGCGAAAGTAATGGAAGCTTTCTTTGGAATTTCAAAATTCAATATTCTTGGCCCTATTGAAATGAAAATCAATTATCGTGGGAAAGAAACAAAATGGACAGCGTATGGTGGATTTGGTCGCCTTTTTAATAACGTTGAGGTTGAACTTATTCAATATGAGAGCGGTGAAAGTATACACAAGGAATTTCTGGATGAGGGAAGGGAAGGAT
>JAGXNO010000021.1 GCA_019894975.1 Promethearchaeota archaeon
GGCCAAGTGATGTTCTGACTGCTTCAGCGATCACAATTGCAGCAGCAATGTTATTTGACATAGCATCTCTGCCACGCGTTCTTTCAGTGCCTTCTTTCATTATAAATATAGGTGTTCCGCCTAATTGTGCCATTTTTTTTCACTTTTTGTTAATTTAATATTGAATTATATTTTTGATATAATAATTTCTATATATAGATCTCTAAGTCATAAAATTAAAAAAGTTTACGAATTATGGGAAAACCAGAAAAAATTTAATAATTGGAGCAAAACATGGTTTAAGAAATCTTTACAGTAATGTAAAATTAAAATGTTTAGAAACTGGTTTGAAGATATTAGTTTTGAATTATTTTGTAAGTTCTCTTCTTTTTGGTCTTAGATCTTTACTAAAACATCGCCGGCATTTTTTAGCTTTAACTGGGTTTAAAGAACCACATTTCCGACAAACGCTTTTCTCCAATAAATGATATCGAGCAATTCTTCGTTTCACAGGATCGTCAATCGGCATTTTTTTTCAGCTTTCCTCTGCTTAAGGTTTTCTAAGAACTAATATTGATTTAAAAAAGATAAGAATAAATTCAAAAACACATCATTCAAAATAAAATTTTTGATTAAATTATTGTACAATATGATAAAATTAAAATTCTATAGTAAATAGATCTATTCAACGATTACATAATCAAAAGTTAGTTGAATTACTATGCCCATAGAAATTTTTGATGAGGAAAAATTTATAGAATTATCTGAATTTGCAGTTCATTGTAGGGTTAAACGCTTGAAAGAAGTAGTTAAATTGAAACTTAGAACAAAAAAAATCCTCTATACTTTTAAGACAGATCCAACAACAGCAGAAAGGCTTCTAAGGAGTATTCCCTGTGATGTAATTGAGTTATAAAAACAATATTACAAACTCATTCTTTGAAAATCTTATTACGACCTATCTTAAATCTGCTTAATTATCTATTTTTGAAAAAGATAATTATAAATTTTACAATTAAGATATAGTAGATATAGCATACTACAATTCCAAATTTTCGAAAGAAGAAAATCACTACTATGATCCAATCCGTGTATCTATTTCAAACAAATACAACGAAACTATTATATAATAAGAATTTTCAAAGCGATGAAAAGATGGAAATGTTTAGTTCTTTTTTCTCTGCTCTTCAAACATTTGTTTCTGAGTTAACAGCCAGTAGCACTGAAACATTGAATAAAATTGAGTTAGGAGAATATTTTGTACTAATTTCAAGAATTTCTGAAATAGCTTCAGACTTAGTGATAATTATTGATAATGAAGATATGAAGGAAGCTCAGAAGTTGATCCCTAAGATTATTAAGCTTTTAAAGATGCATGAGGATTTATTTAATAATTGGGATCAAGAACCAGAGAAGTTTCAATCATTTGATTTAGATATCATAAAGTTAATTTCATCTAGTAAAAAATTGATTTCTGAATCATCTTTAACAGTCAACCAGAGTTCCATATTAAAATCAATATGGGAACAAAAGGGAGCCCTTTCTGAACAGTTGAGACAAAATCTGCTACAGGAAAAAGAAGAACTTAAAGCAAAATATTCCGTTGAGAATAATTACATCAAAAAATATGAATTCTGTAAAAAATTAATCGAGATTTCAGAAAAACTTCGTGATGACGAGAAATTTATTAAGTTTCAAACAGAAGCAAAATCGTTAAGGGATGAAATTAAAGATAGAAGACTAAGATTACAATACTATTTAGATATGATGAAAGAATCTCTACGATTAACAAAATATGCTGAAACGTATTCATATCTCTATTCCCTTTGTTTAAAGCTTGAAAATTTTACTGACCCTGATATCATTGAGAAATATAAAGTAATAGCTAAAACTGTACTAAATAGAGAAAAAGTATCTAAAGTAGAATTTAGAACGGCTATCAGGGAAATTACAATGATTGAAGATGAAATAAACGAGAACCTAGCATATAAATTGTAAAATCTCTTCTTAATATATGTTCTAATAAAGATTTGATAGGATTGAAAGACAATGATCGTATTTAAAAGAAGAATTTAAGAATCTTTATCACAAAATTAATTAAACATAATTAATAGATCACAATAGTAATAGCTCTACTAAACTTTTTTAGGGAATAATTTTTAATCGATCTTTTCACTCGAGTTTAAATCTTATGAGAGTTCTTCCTGCTGATAAAACTTGTATAAATTCTGGTTTCTTATGTACCAATTGTCAGGCTAGACTTGATGCGGGTGAAATAACAGAGTTTGAAATTGATTTAACCAAGGATCTCTTGGAATTGGAAGAAGTCAATGAGAATTTTGCATTTTTAAAAAAAATTTCTTTTTATAAAGCCATTGATTATGAAGATCTCTTAATTCTTATAGTTGGGAAAAGAGATAAATTAATATTTTCCTCAGAGTTATTAAATTGGATAAAAGAAACGTATGAAGTAGACGATATTATACTAGTTGGCAAAACTGATAAACCTCGTCCAGTTATAGAAGCATTAATCAATCCTTATACGCTGATCTCTTTAAATGAAATCTTTTTAGCAACAGGAGATGTTCAATTTAGAGCAGTTCTATGGGAAGAAGATAGAGAGAAATTTTTGTTTACCAAAGAGGAACTTGAACAATTGATTTATGAACTAACGGGAAAAATTACTCGTGTAGAGTTTCAACAATAATCAATAATTTTTAATTAATCCTATTCCTACTAATTAATAGAAATACTGTGGAAGAATATAAACAAGTAATTTTAGTTAGAACAGATTTAAAAATGAGTACAGGAAAAAAGTGTGCTCAATCATGTCATGCAAGCCTTTCGGCTTCAGATATGGTACGTATTCAAAATAAAGGATTTTGGAAATCGTGGAAAAATTCAGGGCAGAAAAAAGTTGTTCTTAAAGTAAGCACCTTAGAACAATTAACAGAAGTGGTGAAAAAATTAAAATCTAATAAAATCCCTTATTTCGTTGTAAAGGATGCAGGACTCACTCAACTATCACCAGGTACAACCACTGCGGTTGGGATTGGTCCTGATCTATCAGAGGAAATTGATAAGATTACGGGAGATCTTAAATTATTATAATTGTAAAAACTTAGGATAAAGAAAATTGTTAGATCAAGACATTAATAATATTACTTATTCTTTCAGTAAAAATAATGAAAAAGAAGTAGAGCAATTTGTTGGAATTGAGAATTATGCGACGTATAAAACTAAGGGTTTTAAGGGGGAGTATAAAACTCTCTATAAAGATTTTATTGTGAAAGAAATAGATGCTAATGGGAAAATTCTCAGTTTAAAAGAAAATAGAAGAAGCTCGAGTTTTTCAAATGAATTAAACGATAGATATACCACATTTAATTTAACTAAGATTAACAGAGATACTTTTGAAGCAGTTAGAAAACTTAGCAAAGCCCTCAATGTACCGTATAGTTCGATACATTATTCAGGATTAAAAGATAAACAAGCTATTTCTGTTCAAAAAATTTCAATTAGAGGAAATTATATTAAAGAATTAAAAACCCTAAAGATAAGAGATCTTTTTGTAAGAAATATTTATCCTTCAAAAAAACCGGTTAAATTAGGGAGCCATTTAGGTAATCATTTTACGATAACAATGAGAAACCTTGAGAATATCAATAATCTTAGACAAAGAATTGCTAAAAGTTTAAAATTTTTAAACACCTTTGGGTTTCCTAATTATTTTGGTCTTCAACGATTTGGAACTTATAGGCCAAATTCACATATAGTTGGACAATTAATCTTAAAAGGCGATTATGAAAATGCATTCAAAGAATATGTTTCAACAACTTATTCTACGGAATCTGATGAATCGAGGAGAGTAAGAAGTGATTTCAGAAAGGATGGAGATTTGAAAAACGCTTTCGATAATTTTCCTAGAATCTTAAAATATGAACGAACGATGATTCAATTTTTACTAGAAAATGAAAAGGATTATCAAGGAGCTATAGAAACCTTGCCAAAGGATTTGATAAGGTTGTTAATAAGCTCATTTCAATCATATTTATTTAATAGAATGCTCTCTACAAGAGTAAAAAAGGGTATATCCTTGTTTAAACCAGTGAAAGGAGATGTCATTGCTATTCTGGATGATTACAATGGAAATATAACTAAAGTTAAGTATATCTATGGGGAAAACTATGATAAGTTTGTGAAGAAAGCTCTAAAATTAGATCGAGCCACTGTGGTCTTACCAATCATTGGAAGTACTACAAATCTAGATAATTTTCCTCTAATGAAAACCATATTTAAAGATCTATGTAACATAGAGAATATAGACACTAAAATCTTTATCAGTGAACATATTGATGGGAATGATTTTAAAGGAACCATTAGAGCTATGACTATCAAACCGCATGGATTAAAAATGGTAGAATTTACTGATGACGAACTAAAGGAAGGTAAAATAAAAGTTACAATTGAATTTTCACTTCAAAAAGGCAGTTATGCTACAATGTTATTAAGGGAACTTAATAAATAAACTCAAATGTTAATTGTATAAGAATTTTGAGTTACAGTTCCAAAAATATCAATTAACTTGATTGATAGATTATATAATCCATTTTGTTCATAGTTATATGGCGTTGATTTTAATTTTAATTCTCTCTTTTTCCCAGAACGAAAAGAAAACCACATATTGTTGAATAAATTATCTTCGAAATCATAATCTATGGCCCAGTAATCGATAAAATCTGAGAATGATATGATTTTATCCCTTATTTCTCTAGAGATTAATTTTTGATAAGGGAGGTTGTAGTCTAAGAGCTCGACAATTACAGTTTTATTATTTTGTTGTAGATCTATGCGTAGTTCTGGCAAATTTTGAGAAGTATAAACAGGCTCAATTTGAATCCCTTTTTTTAAAAAATCCTTTGAAATAAATTCAGTGTTGTCTTCCTTGCTTAGAGAGAGGACTCTAAAAGAATGAGGTTTTCTATTATAATTTTCCTTCCATTTTAGAATATTATTACTCTCACCTATATTGAGAATTCTTTTTCGAGACATATGTATAGTATGTTTATTTATATCCGTTCCAATCCAACGCCTTCTTAACTTTTCTGCGACCGCTAGAGTAGTACCTGAGCCACAAAAGAAATCTGCTATAATATCGTTTTCATTTGTTGACGCTAAAATTATTCTTCGGAGTAACCGTTCCGGTTTTTGGGTAGAAAACCCTTGATATTCCTTAGTATTTGCTCTTATATAAGGTATATCATTCCAGACGTCTCTGGGAAAAATTCCTTCTTGTTGTACATAAACCTTCCTTGATAACTTCTTTCCATTATGACTTCCTCCTCGATAATAAAATATTCCCTCTTCATCTTTCTTTAAAGCGTTTTTAACTCGATTAGAATACTCCATATATATGTTTGGGTCATCGTTAAAAATGTAATCATCCGAATTTGAATAAAATAGGATAGTATCATAAGATCTAATGAAAAAACGTCTTGTTTTTACAGAAGCAGCAGGATATGCCCAAATTATTTCATTCCTAAAGTTATCAATACCGAAAATTTCATCCAATATTAATTTTATATAGTGAGAGATATGCCAGTCTAAATGAACATAAATTGAACCATTAGGTTTTAATAATTGTCTCATTTTAACAAGCCTATTATATAAAAACTCTAAATAGGAATCTAATCCTTTTTCCCACTTATCCTTATAGGCTACTTTATCTATTGACTTTCCATGCTCACCTATTTGAATCTTAAAATTAAAATCTCCTCCAGTGGCAAAGGGAGGGTCAATGTAAATAAGAGAAACTTGTTTTTCAAATTTGGGCATTATAGAGTTTAGTATTGCTTCATTTTCACCCCAAATAAGTAGGTTATACCAGAGGTCTTTTTCTAAATGACCATAATCAGAAGAGGGGTAAACATCAAGAGTATGGAAAGGTTTTATATTTTCTAATCCTAATTTGTTTTTTTCACTTACTTTCTTTCCTTCCCAATCCAAATTTGCCATAAATAATAGATAGGAAACCAAAAATTTTATTTTTTCTTTAATTTTATAAATTATATTCGTATAATTATTTACAACTTTAAAGAAAATGTTATTAGATAAACTTGGCAATTGGAGAAAAACTCATTACACGAAAGATGTTACACCAGAATTAGTTGACAATGAAATAATTTTAGGTGGATGGGTTCGAAATTTTCGAGATTTAGGTGGTTTAAAATTTATTTCATTACAGGATAAATATGGAGAACGACAAATTACTGTAAAAAAAGGTGTAGTATCTGATGAGTTATTTGAAAAAACTAAAGTTGGATACCAGTACTGCTTAATGGTAAAAGGTACAGTTAAAAAGTTTAATTCTGCTCCTGGGGGAATCGAAATAATTCCTTCAGAAATAAAGATATTAAATAAAACACCTGAAAAACTCCCAATAGACATGACAGGAGAAACAATTTCAGAATTAGATCTTAGGTTAAATAACAGAGCATTAGATTTAAGATCTCTGAGAAATCAAGCTGTTTTTGAAATCAGAGGTGAAATGCTTAGAACTATTAGAAGTTTTTTGCTTGAAAGAGCTTTTTCTGAAGTGAGCACTCCTAAAATTATAGGCTCAGCCACAGAAGGGGGTACGGAATTATTCCCTATTATGTTTTTTGAAAGAGAAGCATTCTTGACTCAATCTGCTCAACTATATAAAGAGCAACTTAGTGGGATCTATGAAAGAGTATTTGAACTCAGTGATTGTTTTCGAGCTGAAAAAAGTCGTACAAAAAGGCACTTATGTGAAATCTTTACTTTAGATGTGGAGATGGCATTTGTTACCATGGATGATGTAATGACTTTATTAGAAAAATTAGTGCACAATGTTATAAAGGATTTAAGAGAAAATAAAATGGGAGAATTAAAAATCCTAAAGATGGAAAATATGACAGAATTGCCTGAATTACCATTTCCAAGATACAGATATGAAGAAATTATTAATCTCATTAATGATAAACTTGGATTAGATCTTGAATTCGGGGAAGATCCTGGAAAGCTTACATCTGAAGCTTACAGAAAATTAGGAGAAGAATTATCAGGCTATTACTATATTACTCATTGGCCAATGTCAATTAAACCATTTTATATAATGCCATCAGAAGATCCTAAATACAGTGAGTCCTTTGACTTACAAAAAGGAATGTTAGAACTAACTTCTGGGGGTACTAGAGTTCATAATAAGGTACAATTAGAGGATGCCTTGGAATCTAAAGGATTAAATCCTATTTCTTTTGAATCACATATTAAGACATTTGATTATGGAATGCCTCCTCATGCAGGATTTGGATTGGGAATTGATCGATGGCTTACTATTTTATGTGGATTAGATGATATACGAGAAGCGGTAATGTATCCAAGAACACCAGATAGATTAACTCCATAGTTAGCATTCAAAAGGTATTTGTATTGGGCTTATGACAGAAATACAACTTGATGATTATATAAAAGCAGGAAGAGGAGTTATTGCAGCGAAGAGATTAGCTAAAAGAATTGTTAATCCCGGAGTGCTTTTCTTAGAAATTGCAAATAGATGTGAGGAAGAAGTTATTAAAAGTGGATGTGAATTATCCTTTCCAATCAATATGTCCTTGGATGAAGTAGCTGCCCACTACAGTCCCCCCATTGATGATGAAATGAAGGTTCCTGAAAAAGGATTATTAAAAATCGATATTGGCGCTCATTTCAATGGTTATATTGCAGATTCTGCCTTTACTATTAATCTTGATGAAGATCCCAAACTTCAAAATTATGTATATGCTGCTAAAGAGGCATTGGATGCGGCTATTGAACTTTTTAATCCTGGAATTAAATTATATGAACTAGGAGAAGCAATTGCTCAAAAAATTATGAATAGGGGATTAAGACCAATAACTAATTTAGGTGGTCATGAGTTAAAACAATTTAATCTGCATGCAGGACCATTCATTCCAAATTATAAAGAAAAACTACATGATCAAATATTAAAAAAGGGCGATGCTTATGCTTGTGAACCGTTTGCTACATCTGGGGGGGGTAAAGTTGAAAATGGAATACATTCATATATCTATCGTTTTGTTAAAAGAGTAAAAAAAAATATACCTTACGAAGACCAAGGATATATGAATAAAATCGAGAAGAATTTTAGCCAACTACCTTTTTCTCCTCGATGGATTGAAAAAAAAAATTTAATACCTAAAAATAAAATAGAAAGAACCATAAAAACATTTCTAGGAAGGAAGATCTTAGATAAATACCCCATTTTAATAGAAAAGAGTAGAGAACCCGTTGCTCAAGAAGAACACACAATAGTATTGGATATGGATGGGAATAAAATTGTCACTACCAGAGAATAAACTTGAAGGAAAAATATCTGCCATTATATTATGTGCTGGTGAAGGCAAAAGAATTAGTGGTTTTATTCAAAACATCCCCAAACCTTTGATTAATATAAAAGAAAAACCTCTTCTAATGCATATAATCTCAAATTTAAATATAAAATTGCTTAAATCTATTATTATAATAACAGGACATCTAGGAGATGAGATTGAACAGTATGTCTCTTCAATTGAAAAGACAAATATTTCTCTCTACGAAAAAATAAAACTCATAGACTCAGGTGAAAATTATAAGAAGGGACCATTGTATTCTTTTCTTTCAATTACGATCGATAGAACGATCCTCAGAAGAAATAAAATCTTTTTACTTATTCCAGGCGACACTTACTTCAACCCAGATATATTCCCCGAAATTTTTGATAAAATCTTAAGAGCTTTTGATGCATTTAAAACAAAATCACTTATTTTCTATCAGAAAATACAGGGGAATCTCTTAAAATCAAAAGCAGACTATGAAAAGCGAATCTCAATTGTCAAGCTTGAACAGTTAAAATCAGAAGAAATTATTAAAGAAATTATACAAAAAAAAATATTTGAAATTGATGATGATGAAGAAGTCAATCAAATCCTTCCAATTATAGCATTCAATTATAAATTTGTTAATAGAATTATAGATGCAGAAAAAGAAATTTCTGTGAGTACAATCAGAGAAGCTGTTAACTATATTATCCAACAAAAAAAACATGTTTTTCATGCGATTCCTATTAAATCTCACCATGAATTCTTTGATATCGATACGCAATCAGATTTAATAAATATTAGCTAAGAAAAAGAGGACAATAGATGCTCCGATAATTCATAGTATATTTGATTCAACGTAATTTATATATTGAAATCCCATGAAACATTTTTGTAATCGACACTTTCATTATTGAGAATCTTTTAATTAACACAATAGATGTTATAGATTTAGTGTCTCGTGTATTTTTAATTTAAACTCAATTTTCGCAACCTAATCTTCAATGTGTTAAAGTTTCGAAGGATAGTCTTACTAAATATACAAATCCGAAGCATTACTTAAACAACTGCTCCAAAGTGCTATCTGTAGTAATTGTATCACAGAAGCTAAAGAAATGTTAAATCTTCTGTATTTTTGTTTAAAGCACTGTAGGAACATTAACTATGTTTGAAATTTTTACTAAAATATGATGTACTTCTTAAACTCGCTTATATTGAAAATAAAATATTGTCGGCAAAAAAGGAATCAGCGCATATGGAGTAAACAACTTAATTTGTGTTTGAACCGTAATAACGTATCTAATTCCAATGCAATATTGACCTATTGTCCAACTAAATATATGAAATTTTGAATATATAAATCTTGTTATTAACGTTAATAAAAAATGCATCTTTAATTTGTTAATTAAAATAATATAAATATCTGTAATTACATTATTTATAGAGTATGAATAGTGATACAGGTATTATTGCCATAGAAATTGAATTATCCGGAATTGGTACAGTGGGTGGAGAAATTATCAGGCATATCGCCCCCCTTACAGCAGACGTAATCATTGGAAAATTACCAATTAATAAGAGAGGAAGATTCAGTTTTGGTTCTAAGAATTATTGGACTCTCCCGGGTATGGGAATATACAAAGGTCCAAATCGAAAATCATTAAAAGATGTAGAAAAAGGAGACATTATATATAATCCTAAAACTGATGAATTGATAATACTTATTGAAAATACACAAATGCCCAATAAAGTCAATAAAGTTGGAAAAGTGAATTCAAATCTAGAATTATTACTTAAAGGAAGAAATGGATTGAATACGAGAATACGAAAATCTTAATAATATGCCGGTTCCGAAGAAATTAATAATCGTTTTTACCAGTTTTTATATAGTTATAATTATTTATATCCTGTTATTTCTTCTTATCCCAGATTTTCAAGACATAGTTATCAAGCTAAGAGAAAATCTTACAAATATAACTGAGGGATCTAATTATCTTTGGGCATTATTAATTTCTTTAGTAATATGCTTTTTAGGTTCAGCATCAATAGGTTTTCCCATTCCCTTTCCCTTTGTACTATTTTCGCTCTCTAATTCAATTCTCTTTAGATATCTTGATGCCGGATTTTCACTTAATGAAATTTTGCTTTTTGGAGGATTTTGGCTTGAAATTATGGGTATTACTCTTGTTGGCGGTATAGGGAGTGTACTGGGGGAATTTACGGGATATGCGGTTGGATATGGTGCAAAGAAAATTGCTGAAGAAAGGAATTCTGATTTATTTAATAATGTCGACGGATTTGGAAAGTTAATTTTGGAAAATCAGAAACGAACTCCATTATATATTTTTTTATTTGCGCTGACTCCACTTCCAGATGATATTTTATTTCTACCCTTAGGTATGATTAAATACCCATTTTGGAAATGTATTATTCCTGGGTGGTTAGGTAAAAATTTTACTATCCTTTTTTATTGTTGTTGGCCAATATTTATAGCCTTAGGATTTTCAAGCCAGGGAATTCAATCTAATAATATATCTACGGTTATTATAGAAGCAATTCTTCTTCTAGTGACTTTAGTAATTATGTTTTTTATCATGACATTTAATTGGACAAAGTTACTTGAGAAAAGAACTAAGAGAAGGGAATCACGTACCAGAAATCACTAGAATATCTAAAGCCCGTTTCTAATCTTCATTATTTAAACAATTTTTACACACGAATATGGTTTTTTGCTTGCTCTTTGAATTTTCATCAAAATAAATACGTTTATAAATGAAATTGTTACAAAGATTACAGACTTCCGCTGTTCGATCTTCACTTAATAACGGACCCAAGTCCTTGAAATTAGATTTCATTTATTATGCAGTAGATTTGGTTTGTAGCGTAATTTCAATTTGGGAAATAATATCTTTTTTATTTGCATTATACTTAGGATTTCTATTGGGATATCGACGATTTCTGTTGTCATAAAAGGGACGACTTCCTAGAGAAACATTTCCGATTTCTAATCGGGGATACATACGGTTTTTCAATATTTCGGCAACTTCTACCGCTGTACTTATTTCTTCTCCCTCCCCCTTAATCAATAAAGATTTTTTGCCACCAGAAAATGCAAAAATTGCATCTTTAATCGATTTTTCTTTATCACTTCTGTTTCTGATAATAATAGTGGTGTTGTTAACCATGAAAGAACCTCTTTCGGGAAAAAAATATAAATTTCAATAAAAAGAAGCTTTGTATAATCTTATTAATATCTTATTTGTATTAAATTTATCTTAAAAATCTTAATTTGATAATATTAACACCTATTTTTAAAGTTTAACAAAAAGAAATTCAAATTTTGGTGTTAAAATTTCTCTAAGTTTAATTCTGCTCTACTATTCAAATCATCTAAGATTCTGTAATATTCAGAACTTCTTTCTTCAAAATGTTCTATAACTTTTCTCTCATAAGTATCTAAATAGTCAAATAAATGACTAATGTTTTCTATTCTTTTAGCAAAATCGTCCATTAACTTATCATACCATTCATTTGGTTTTACTACCATATTTTGAATTTTATTAGTTAATTTCTGTTTTCTGTGTTTTAATTTCTCAATATCTTTTGATCCCATTAATTTATCTAATTCATCATAAGCATCAGATATCGCATTCTCAATTTTTTCCCTAAATTTAGGAATTCTATAAGATTTTTTATAGAAATCAGGATCCCACTCATACAGAAACCGTTCATCTTCTTCAGCTTCTTCTTCATTTTCTGTTACTTTAATATCCTCTTTTGGAACAAGGATCAGTCCATAATTTCTCTGTAACTGAGCAAGTGCTTTTTTTCTGAGAACTTCGTCAATATATTTAATTTCATTTAAAATATCTTTCATTTCTTTGTTTATTCTGATAATATCTTTATCCACTTTTTGAGCCATTGTTTTTTGATCTGTTTCATAACTCAACTCTATTAAATCATAAGTAGATGACATTCCCAAATCGGGATCTTTTAATCTTAAACCTGCTATTCCAAGTAAATTTTCACTCGTGCCTTTTTTACAATGATCAAAAATTAATCCAACAGCATAAGGATTTGGAATTTGATAACCTAATTGAGTCATACAATCTATTGGAGAATAAAAAAAACCGAATCCTGGATGAGTATGCCACCAACCAATGATGAAATCTTCCCTATTATCTTGAACAGATCTTTCAAATACAGAAGCATCTATCTGAGCCATGTCAACATACTGTTTACTTTCATACTTCACCCCCGCTCGGTCACCAACAATCATAGGGATGGCGTCTTTTACAATTAATTTAGAATTTTTTTCTATTGATCCTACTAAAATCCCATAAACTTCTCGCCATTTGTCTGGTTTTAGATTTTGGTTAGCGTACCTTATCGCATAACCAACAATCCTTCTATAAGCCTTTAATGTTAGTACTACTGTTGAAGAGAAGGGGGTAATCTTTTTTTTCTCCTTCATTATTCTATACTTGATGCTTATTAAAACTATATTTTTAAAAACTTAATTTCTTATTCTATATAGAATCTAAACAAATTCTAGATATATAAATTATATTAGTAAGATTTGCTTCAAATGAAAATTTGTGCTATAGTTGGTAAACCCGGTTCTGGTAAAACAACCGCCATAGATTCAATAAGAGATTTAGGACTTGTTGTAACTATGGGTGATATTATTCGGAATGAAGTTAAAAAGAGGAATTTAGAACCTTCTAGAAACAATGTAGGTAAAATGGCAAAAGAGTTGCGTGAAAACGAGGGTCCCGCAATTGTTGCAGAAAAGTGTGTTGAATTAATTAAGTTAAAAAAAGAAGAGATAATTTTTGTGGATGGGGTTAGATCTCTTTTCGAAGTTAATGTATTTAGGAAGTACTGGAAATTCCCAATAATCGCTATTGTGGTGAATGAAAAAAAGAGATTCAAATGGCTTTTTGAGAGAGGTCGGAGTGATGACCCCAGGAACATTGATGATTTAAAGGAGAGAGATCAAAGGGAAACTCAATTCGGACTTGAAGAGGTAATAAACAAGGCTGATTTTTTTATTGAAAATAACTCTTCAGTTGAGGAATTAAAAAAAAAAACTAGAAAAATTATACTTGAAATAATTAATTCTTAGGAGTCCGAGAAGTATTACTATTTTAAATAATCAGCAACAATTTTTGCTAATGAAACTTTACTTACTTCATTGTCAATGGCGTCTGTACCAATTATCTCATCTGCACCTGCTTTTAAAATCTTAAATTTAGCCTGTCCCAATAATAAAGCATGAGTTGCTACAGCATAAATCTTATTGGCTCCACTTTTTCTTGCTAATTTTATTGCTGTAGCCATTGTACCTCCTGTGGCAATAATATCGTCCGCAATTACAACATCTTTATTTTTCAAATTCAGGTTTCCTTCCATGGTAATTTCACCTGTTTCTACATCTCGTTCTTTTTTAAAGAAATCTACAGGAATATTTTCACCAAAATGACTGGCAAAAACTTTTGATCTTTCTACAGCTCCTTTATCTGGTGCTACAACAACAATATCCTTTGCTCCTTTAGCTGTGATATAGTCTGCTAAAATTTTCATAGAATCGATATTAACTGCTTTACATGAGCATTCTTCCATTACTTTAGGAGCATGGATATCAACTGTATAAAATTCATCTATTCCCATTGAATTAATCATACGAAAAATTACATTAGCAAATTGACTTTCCCCAGGTCTAAAGATCTTATCTTGACGGGCATACGCAAGATACGGCGCAACAACAATAATTTTGGTTGCTCCCATGCGTTTTACAGAATCTATCATCATGAAAAGTTCCATCAGGCGACTATTTTGATTACCATTAGAACTGAGGGCGGTAGATTGAACTATAATAACTTCTTTACCCGCAATTAAGGTTTCATCTTCAATATTTATTCTTAAGTAATTCTCGCCATCGGGGAATAGTTTCACTTCGGTACTTATTGCTTCAATTTCTAATTCTTGAGCAATCTTTACCCCAAGTATTTGGGAAGCAGGTCCTGCTATCAATATTTTTTTTTCTTTCATAATGAACTCCACCATTATATATAGGCAAATAGTCATATATTTTTTTTTCTTTTTTATAATCTCTTTAAAAATTCAATTGAATAATTAAAAATTTCTTCTCTATGACCCGAAAATGTGTGTCCTCCTGACGCAAACTTAACAACATTTTCATCGTTTAATCCAAGATGTTCTTTTATATGATTAAGGTTATCAAAAGGAACTGTGTCATCATCTTGACAATGTGCAATCATAATCCTTTGGTTATTTCGAGGATTTTTCTTTAAGAATGATTTGGGGCTGATTTTATTAATGATTTCCTCTCCTTCTTTCTCTTCAACAGATTGATATCTCCCACGAATCGTTTGGTAATCATATCGAGCACTAAGAGCAATTAAAATTTTTGCTCTCTCATCTATAAATCCATGAGATAAAATAATGGCACCACCTAAACTTCTACCAAAGAGAGCAATTTTTTTTTCTAAAAGTCTTTTAGATTGAACTTTTACAATCCACTCTATCACGGAGTGTATATCCGAAAATATTTGAGGAACCATCTCAAACCAATTTCCTCCAGTCTCCTTTTTTGTTTCTCCATGACCACGATAATCATAAGACAGCACATAAAATCCTGCATTAGTAAATCTTTCAGTAAAATATTTTACAAGATAGCTTTCTCTGTGATTCATGAATCCCGCGAGGTTGACAATCCAAGGGGCTTTAGAAGGGGTTCCTGAAGTGGAATAAATAGATCCTTTAAGGTTTATATTATCCACCGGAATATCTACATTTTCAATTATTATGCGTGACATCATAGATTAAAATTTTTAATCTTGTTTATACTTTTCAATTGTACTTTTGAGCGTTTTAATAGCTAAATCCAAACAATGGTACTCACCCTTAGGTAATTTCATTAGTGCTTTATCTATATCGATTGCAGTCAACTTCTTCGCGAATTCAATAGATTGACCTTCGATTAAAATCGTTGTTTGACTTCCAGTAGCAATCATTACACCACAACCATCTGTAACAAAATTTGCTTTGATAATGATCCCATTCTTTATCTTTAGATATAGACCCAAAAAGTAATTTTTTGGTTCACCCCTCAGTTCTTCATAAACGGTAATTTCTTCCTTAAGAGGTTTTCCCCAATTCTGTGGATTGTAACATAAATCCACTATTCTTTCATTATGGTCTTGAATTTCCTTTCTAATTATTTTCTTTTGAAGTTTTTCTATAAATTTCTCAAATTTCTCAGACATAAGAAAATCAATATATATAATTAATCTTTTTTATGTTTTAGTACGTGGGATTCTAAGCCTGCTAAATCTTCCGTTGTTCTTTGATATTTTTTTACAATTTCAATTATTTTTAGGTTTAATTGATTATGTTCAGCAAGACAAGAAGTCTTATTAAGAAATTCTTCACCATGACGCAAGGTTGCAGTGTTTTCTGTGACTTTAATCAACTCGGTTGCTATAACTCCGTTGAGATAAATTAAATCTGCGAGCATATTTTTAATATATAATAAAATTGCAATTTGTTCAGACATAAGTTAGAAAAAGGTGCTTAAAATAAAAAATTAAATCATATTTTATATTATATTTTTATCAAATCTACTAAAATTAGGTTATAAATAATTATAGTGTGGTGTCACCCTCTTGGATTTTAAAGAATTTCATAATGGGCTCTTATCTTTAGCATTGACATTACTCATTTTCTCTGCGACATTAATATTCGGTTCAATTATTTTGAAACCTTATATTAATATTAGTATCCAAGAGAGAAATTTTATTATTATCCTATGTTCCGGTAATTTTATTTTTGGTTTATACTATTTATGGGAAGTTTCAATTTTAGAAAAAATATTCAAGTTAGAAAGCAAGCATATTATCAAATTTGGTAAAAGAATTGGATTAATTACATTAATCTATCTCCCACATGCGGTCTTAATGATTTCACTTTTTTTTAGAGAACTCCATAATTTAGAAGTTTTATTAATTCTGTTAATATTAATTATAGAAGTGTTGATTATTGGACTAGTGTTTAAAGAATCTTATGATTTAGTTTTTTTGAAAGAAACTCGTAGAGAATTTGAAATAGAAGAAAATCGTAAAAAATATTTTGAAAAGGTATAATATTTTTACTGGGAAATTAAATTTATTTCTTTGTTAATTTCTCAATGGCAGAATCAATCATCTTCAATTTAGTTGAGAATTTTTCCATGAGTTCAACGAACTTATCGATATCAACTTCGTTATTTTCTTTCAGCAGCTTTAATTCATTTATTGTTCGAACGACCCCCGCTTTCTGATCGATTAATTTTTCTTTCTTGCTATAGGGAATTTTTTCTTCTAACTTCTTCCTCTGATATGTCTTAAATCTCTTTATATTTAAATCTTTAGGCACGAATTTAGTCAAATAGATTATATTCTTGGGAACAAAGGGAGCTAAGTTTTCAGGAATAATGATTATAGGTTCTGGGTCTTGTATCTTTTTGATGTCTTCATAATCTAATGGTTCGACATCGCTTTGTTTAAGATTCTCATCTACAATGGATAAGTTTAGTTCAATACTTTCTTTTTCTTCAGTGGAAAGAGAAAGAGTTTTTAACATATCATCCCAAATATCTTTAGCTTTTACATAATACCATAAAGCTTTTTGGGTTAATTTTATAACTTTTTCTTTGTTGATGTTTGTTATTGATGATTCAAAAGAGGCTTTGGCTTTTAGGTTGCAAGATTTTCCCATATCATAATGAAATTGAGCTCGTATTTGTTGTTTCTTTTTTTCATCATGTTGTTTCAAATAAAACAATCTTTTTGATAACAAACTAAGTCCGGCATATAATTTCGAGGCAAAGTATATGTTATTATTCGTTTCTTCACGTAACGCGGCAATACTTTGGGCGAGAATCCTTGATTCTTCGGAATTTAATTCTAAATTTTCCGAATAAAGGGTAGTCCCTAAATCTCGTTGATCAACAAC
Organism: Promethearchaeota archaeon; assembly: GCA_019894975.1. Classification (GTDB taxonomy): domain Archaea; phylum Asgardarchaeota; class Lokiarchaeia; order Sigyniarchaeales; family SOKP01; genus Loki-b32. The sequence continues at coordinate 17,379 of JAGXNO010000021.1, forward strand.
AGCAACACTGAAATATGCAGCAGTTTTGTACATTTTGCTACACTCTGTCATTGCAATTATTGCGTTTTCCCATGCTCCATCTTCTTCATATTTCTCAGAAAGTTGAGAATATGCTCTTGCCATAACCCAAAGAACACGAGCGCATTCAAACATTAAATCTTGAATTTCAATTTCTTTGTTTGTTACCGGATCTTGGAAGACACTGGTAATGTCTAATTCCTTTAGGATTTCTTTATGGTTTTTTGTTTGATAATTATTATTAAGGGCTTTTGTATATTCTAAAACTAAATTTAAATCATCAAGATTAAAATGTTCCTCATCTTTTTCTATGGCTTCTTCAATTTTTTTAATTTTGAAATGAAGATACCTAATTCTTTGCATTACTTCTTCATTAAAGTACATCAGAACCAGTATTTTTTATTAGAGTTAAGTTAAATAACTATATTCAAAGTTTACTTTAAAACCTTTTGAATAGCACAGACCATCAATTTAAGTTCTGAAAAACTTCTATTCATGTAAATGTAAAATGAATTATTTTTGATAGAAAATATTTATAGTCCTCATTACTAATGGGATTTAGAAAGAAGTTAGAAAAAAGAAGAAAGTTTGAATTTTTGCCATTTATTATGGGTAAGAGAATTTTTATTTTTGAATATGTTTCTGGCGGAGGGTTTAATAAAGATGAAATTCCAATTTCACTTTTTTGCGAAGGTTTTGGGATGTTAGTGGCTCTTATTAAAGATTTTAAATCGTTAGGATATGAAGTCTGCACCCTTATAGATTATAGAATTTACCATCTATCTACAATATTACCCAATGATAATAGAATTATCGTTAAAAAAGATGATAATTTTCTGAATCATTTTAAAATCCTTGTTAAAGATTCGGATTATAGTTTTATTATCGCTCCAGATTCTAGAAATGTCCTTTATAATTTAACTAGAATTGTAAAGAAATACAATAAAATTCTGCTAAGTATTGATTTAGAAGGAATTGTTATAGGTTCATCTAAGATGAATACTTACGATTTTTTTAAAAAAAATAAATTATTAACACCTAAAACCTATTTAATACCTTTTAAGAAAAACAAATTGGATAGTAATTTTATAATTCAGAAATTTGGTGATTTAAAAAAAACGATAATAATTAAGCCTGAAGATGGAGTTGGGGCAGAATCAATTTTTCTTTTTGAAACAAAAGAACAAATTGAGAATTTTTTTCAAGATTATTATTCTAAGATTGATACAAAAAGAAGTTATATTCTTCAAGAGTATATTGAGGGTAAGGATCTAAGCATCTCATTGATAGGCCTGCAAGAATCTTTAAATAATGAATTTAAAAATCCCTTTATATTAACAACTAACTCACAAAACGTTAACATTAAGAATCCAAAGTATGAATCTGAATATTTAGGGGGATACACCCCTATAAACAATTATCAACAAATTACACGTGAATTAACTGAAATTTTAGAAAAAGTTGATTTGTCATCGTTTTCAGGTTATTTTGGGATTGATTTAATTAGAAGTGAGGATTCCAAATATTATTTTATTGAAATTAATCCTAGGCTAACGACCTCGTATATAGGAATAAGAAATGTATTGAATCAAAATCCTTCAAAATTAATTTTAGAATCAAATTTAGGTCACTCAATGCCTAGGGATCTTAAAGTACAGTTTACTTCAATTTTTAGGAGATTGGATTTGGAGTATATGAAGTCTAATCTTGGTAAGGAATTGAAAGTGGATTTGATCAATCATTTAATGAGATTAATACCTGAATTAGTTACACCACCTATTTCATTGAATGAATCAAACCAATTCACCTGTTTCATTGCAACCAAAACAAAAGATTTAACTTCTTCTAACAGAAGAATGCAAAAAATACATCAAATATTACGGACTCTAAGTTTTGAGATTGTTAAATAAAGGTTAACATTATTAAGGTGAAGGGAAGCATATGTAACAATAGAGCTATTATAAATCCATTCTCAATTTTTAATCCTTTCTTTACATATAGACTATAAGAAAGTAGCCATAATGACCATACTTGAAAGATAATCATCAAGATATTATCTGTAAAATTAAACACATTTATGGAAATAAGCTCTGTAAATTCAAAAATAGTGTGAATTATGAGATAAAAAATCATTGGAAATTGAATTAACGCGAAAGAAATTAAAAACCTAAGTGTATTCTCGTTTTTCTTATATAATATGCGCACAATAGTTTCCACTATTATAAAGAAAGTAAAGAAATTTAAAATAAAGCTTATTTTACTTAATAATCGAAAGAATAATGGCAGAGTGTTTTGATTAGTCTCAAGGAAAATTAATAAAAAGGAGCTAAGTCCATTTAAATTGCAGAAAATGGCGCCTAGTATAATTATCGAAAGAGATATTAATATCGTATAGATTCTATCTTCTTCTTTAAATAGAATAAATCGTTTTAAGGTTAAAACCATTGACTTCTTTAGAAATGAAGCTCTAAGATCTTTTTGTGGAGTTTTGATTGAATCAATATTATCTTTCAAGGAATTGTAGGCATAAACACCCAATTCTTTTAAATAATATTTTTTATCTTCCTTTTGTTCAATTAGTTCTGATAATGTTTCTAGATGGTGATATATCGTACCTGTGCTTACTTCTAACTCTTTTTTTAGATAAGTAAAGGAGGTAAATTTGTTATCCCCAATGATTTTAATGATATTTCTTCGAATTTCATGACCGAGAGCATAATAAAAACTTGATTCTAAGTCTAAGTCTTTACGATCTTTTGAATTTTCCTTGTTTTCTTTGCTGATAGCTAATTAACCTCCTGATGGATTTTCTAATGTAGTTAAAACATAAATTAAATTAATCAAAATTAAAAGAAAGCCAAAAATCCCTAAATAGAGTCCGATTCTTGCATCAGAGATAAATTCAATCTCTTGAGTAATATGATCAATAAAGAAGAGAAGTTGAAATCCTATTCCTACAAAAGATAAAATTATGGATTTAATCCTATATTCTGAATTAAATATAACTAAACCGTTTGCTATAAGGCAAATAACTCCGCTTATAATTGGAAAAAGAAATAAGAATGAATCTTCAATTTGTGAATCAGTAACTATAACATATAATTCAATTAAATTATAATCTGAAAACCAAGAGAAAAACTCGGAAAATATTAGGAGAATTGGGCCACTTAAACCCAGAAGCAATACGAGATATATGTTTTTAGGTTTCATTGAGAGCAAATTTTGTATTATTTATAATCTTTAAAAAACCATAATTGAAAAACTTTAAAAATTCAAAAAGAATAATATTAAAATAAATTTTGAAAATATTAATTTAACTTGGATATCTCATTATAAAATAATTAAATTCCCCAATCATTATGACGGATATAGAAACGGAATCAACGGAATCACCTCCACTTTTCAATTATCTTAAGCAAGAAATTCCTCTTGAAGATTTAAAGGATTATGCTTCACCTAGGCGTATTCAATCAATTGATTTTGTAAAAGGATTTGCAATCATTTTTATAATGCTTGCTCACACAGCTTCAGGCTGGCTAAACTCTGAATCAAGATACTTGTATGGGATTCTTTTTACTCTACTTGATATTCTTGGACCTTCATTGTTTGTTTTCCTTTCAGCATTGAGCGTAATATTTAGTATAAAAAGGAAGGAAGGTATTTTACCGCAAAAAATAATCAGAAACCGTATTTTCACAAGAGGTATAGTCATGATTGTTATTGGGATGTTGACAAATATCGTTGTTCTCGAAGGAGAAGAGGTAAAGGTTGCAATTTGGGGATGGAACATCATCACCTTTCTCGGATTCTCTCAAATTTTTTCATTTTATATTTTAAAATTAAAAAAAACTAATCGGATTATACTAGGATTAGTAATTATTATTTTATCCCCTCTGATTAGAGCCATTCTCTATGAAGGAAAAGAAGCAGGAAATATCTTATTGACCATTGTTCATTATTTTATAACATCTCCTACACCTCATCTGACTTTTTTCCCTTATATTTCGTATATTTTTATCTCAACAATTTTTGGTGAATATATTTACGACGCGATGAATAAGGGAACAAAAGATGCCTACATAGGATTATTCCGCATTTTCTTGGTGTGGGGGATATTTTTTGTAGCAATAGGAATTTTCTTCTATTTTCCAAACGGTCTTAGTTTAACTAACTGGCAACCTGGTTGGGCACTACAAACCGCTGATTCTATGGTAGGGGGATTATCTGAATATCCACATCTAAGATTATTAGATACTGCAAATAATCAAGACTTTTTTACAATCCCAGGGGTACCACTTTTTTTAATAAGATGTACATCTGCAAACATGTTTTATAACCAAGGGTGTGCATTAATTATCATTGCAGTTTTCTTTTATTTTATTGATATTAAAAACAAATCAAATAGTTTTATCAATATGCTAATATATTATGGAAAAGTTTCATTGAGCTTATTCTTGCTTCATTTCTTATTTATCCCTATCTTTTTCAGTCAGTTTAATATCACATTTTTCCTAATAGTTGGTATTGCATATTTGGGATTTATGGGGATTTTCATGTATATTTGGAACGAATTTGGGCGTGGTGTTGGCTCTCCGGAATGGTTGATGGTCCAGATGGGTAGAATCGGTCAGAAATCTGGTGAAGCTGTAGTGAAAACAACTAAAATAGTCTACAATAAGATTAAAAAGGAAAGAGTAAAAAAAATGGAAGACTTCATGAAGAAATTATCGAAAGATGATGAAAAATAAAATAACTAATCTATCTTACTATTTTTTAATTATCAAAAAATTATTTAGTATCTAATTATTACAAATAGAATAATTTATGAATAAAACTCAAACGTTTCTATTTATAGCTATATTTGCTAACACGATTTATCTGTTAATTACCTTTATTTTCTTCTACTTCTTGGATAATCCTGTAATGAGTTTTGAAAATAATGATTACAAAACCTTCCATGACGCGGGTTTAATAATCTTAGAGGATTTGCCTGATTTATATGATCCTTCACTTTATTTATTTCCATTCAGGTATTTTCCTCTTTCTGCTTATTTTTTTATACCTTTCTCTTTATTGGGGTTAAAAGGGGGGTATTTTGCCTTTCAAATTTTCAATTTTTTTTTAAATTTTATAAATATGTATTTAATTTTTAAAATAGTTCAGATTTATAAAAATATAAATCCAAAGATAGATCTCCGTTATAAATTAGATTCCCCGAGACAAATCTTCAGTCATTCTGAAAATGAGTCAATACTTCATCAAAATGCAGTATATTTAATAATGGCAGCACAATTTATGAATTATTTCTTAGGACAGATAAATATTTTAGTAACTTTTTTCACTCTTGCTTCTGTTTTTTATTTTTTGAAAGGTGGAACTAAAAATGATTTGTTGGGGGGATTTTTTTTGGGGTTTGGGATTCTATTTAAACCAACTTTAATTCTAATTCTGCCGTTTATAATCCCTTTAACTTATAACCGAAATAATAAGAAACTTCTTTTCGGTTTAAATCAAACAATTCTAAGGTTTTGTGGAACAATTGTCTTATTAGTAATCTCTGGAATATTTTTCCTAATCTATCCTAAGATGTTAACTGATTTTATTGAAGTTAATTTTGCGGGGAAATATACTTCTAATCTTGGGGATGATGTAGGAATTAATCCCTCTTTTAGTTTAACAAGAATTGTTTTAACCTTCTTCGGTCTAATTGGATTGAACTTTAGTAATTTTTTAGTGTTTATTGCAATAATGTTTCTATTTTGGCTTCCAATGTATTTTCTTTATATTTCCTCATCAGACCAATCAAATAGGTTAATTTTTGGTTATTTTGCGGGAATTCTCATAATTTCAATAGTATATTTCGACACTTGGCCTCATCATCTCATAGTATTAGCTCCATTTTTAATTCTCTTCATCATTTTAAATAAAGATTTTGAACGCATTAACGCTGTTAAATCTATACATTACCTACTTGTTACAATAATATTAGGTTTCTGGCTGTTATTTTATTTAACTTATAAAATTTTCCCATTCAACATAGGTGGGCTTGTATTACTAATACTCCTATATTATAATGTGTTAATGTACTTTAGAAACAAACACCATTAAAAATGGTTTAAAACAACAAAAATTCAAAAAAACTCCTTTCTTTCTAAAGGAAACCAATTTAAACCTTAATATTTATTATGATTTATGTCCTAAATAAAAATATATAAATATTTAATTAGGAAATTAAATTTTTTTCTTTAATTTCAAAGTAGATAAAAATAAATCCTAGAAGAATTCAAATGTCAAATTCCAACCATATTAAACAGGATGCAGAAAGTATTGAAATTCCTACTGAAGGATTTGCAGATAATTCAAAAGCAAAAAGAATTGCGTCAATAGATTTTGTAAAAGGCATTGCAATGGTATTTATTATTTTAGCCCATGCAGCGCTTGCCTGGCTTGATGATGATTGGCGTTATATCTATGGACTTGTTTTTTCTTTCTTAGATATATTAGGACCTTCTTTATTTGTCTTTTTATCCGCACTTAGTGTGATTTTTAGTATCAAGAAAAAGAAAGAGAGGGTATCAGAAAAAATGATTCGGAATCGAATTTTTACTCGAGGTATCATAATAATCATTATCGGAATCTTATTTAATCCAATGTCGTTATACACTTCAGGAGTAAGTGTTGGTTTTCCTCTTAACTTATGGGGCTGGAATTTTCTAGTATTTATTGGATTTTCCCAGATATTTTCTTATTATGTCTTAAAAATCAAAAAAGTACCACGTGTGATAATAGGAGTAACAATAATTGTAATTTCACCTTTTATCCGGGATTTTCTCTTTATTAATAAGGATCTTAATCCTGGAATCTGGATTTTACATTTCCTCATAACTTCCCCTCTCCCTCAAGTTCCTTTTCTCCCTTGGGCTGCAATTTGTTTTATTTCTACGCTATTTGGCGAATACTTATATGAAGCAATGATTAAAGGCACCAAAGAAGCTTATTATCGCTTATTTCGAATATTTGCTTATAGTGGAATTGCGCTCGTTGTAACAGGACTTATATTAGGATGGGGTAGGCACACACCTGCCACACTGGACGTATCAGAATACTTACACTTAGATCTACTTAGAATTGCAAATCAACAAGATTATTATCATTTTGATGGTATGCCAGATTTCATGATCAGGAGTACTATGGCGAATATGTTTTATAACCTAGGGGCAGCTTTATTTCTTATTGCCATAAGTTTTTACTTTATAGATATTAAGGGAAAAGAAAATAACGTAATTAAGATGGTAATTTTTTATGGGAAAACCAGTCTATCACTATTTTTAATTCAATATTTGTTTCTTCCTCTCTTTATTGGCCAATTCTCAATAATATTTTACCCTATTGTATGGGTTGGATATTGTGGATTTCTAGGGCTATTAATGTATGTATGGTATAAATTTTTCGATGGAGTAGGCAGTCCTGAATGGTTGATGACTAAACTTGGAACAATGGGACAAAAATCTAAATAACTTATTAATAAAATCTTATTTAGTATCCCCTTTGTTAATTCAGGTAGAATTAATCCTAGAACATTAAGTAATCTTCAACGAATTCATGAATGGGGTTATAAGATTTTTACTTTTTATAAATATATAAATATCTTACAAGAATAATATGAAATATGAATAAGTGAATTTTTATTACTATAATTCATTATTTTCATATTAAATCAAATTAAAAAAAATTTTAATTTCTAAGTATAGATATTTAATATATATTTTTAGTAAGGAGCTTAAATATGTCAGGGAAGGAACAATATAAATTCAAGATAACATTATTCGGTCCAGGCGGAGTAGGGAAGACTTCTCTATTATTAAGGTACATTAAGGATTATTTTAGTGATGACCTTAAAAAGACAATAGGAAGCAATTTCCTGATTAAAGATGTGGACATTGATGGCAAAAACGTCCGTTTGCTATTATGGGATAGCTTAATCTAAGATTCTTAGATTGCCCTAAAATTGGCGGACAACCACAATTTCACAAACTCAGGACCATATATTTTAAGGGTAGCAATGGCGCTTTAGGAGTTTTTGATTTATCGTCTAGTCAGACCCTTTTAAAAATACCAGGGTGGATTAGCTCTATCAAAAAAACGGTAAAAAAAACCATCCCTATGATTCTATTAGGTAATAAAGTCGATTTGGAGAGAGAAGTTGAGGTAGAAGAGGCGGAGGATTTAGCACAAAGATTAAGTTGTGATTATTTAGAAACTTCCGCTTTAACTGGTATAAATGTGGAAGAAGCATTTAAGAAGATCGCTAGAGCATGTTTACAAGATGTAGGGGTAATATAGCCTAATATCTTAATTCCTAATCCTGAAGAATCTCTAATTTTTTAAGTTCTTTTACAAGATCTTCTTTATCTAAAAATTTGATACAGATAATTCCTAGTTCTCGAGCAGTGAGGATGTTGTTCATTCCATCATCAATAAAAACAATCTCTTCAGGTTTGCATCCCGCTTTTTCAATTGAATACTCAAATATCTTTTTTGTGGGTTTGGTGACATGTACTTCATGAGATAAGATAAATTCATCGAAATATTTAAGAAAACCCCATTTTTTGCTAATTAGATATTCCCAATGGCTGGAATTTATATTAGATAAGCAAAGTAGTTTGATTCTCTTATTTTGTTTAATCGTTTTTATCAGTTTAACAATCTCTGGATTGAAACCCGCAATGATACTATTAAAGGCCTTAAAAAAGTTTTTTTGATCTAATTCACAAACCTGAAGCAAATCACAAGCTAAATGATAGAACTCCTCATCCCCTATCAAGCCTTGGTGGTATATATCAGACTGACGGAAAAACTCTAATATTATTTGCGTTTGGGGTTTGTTTAGAGGAGATTGGGTGATAATGCTATTATAAAAATTCGAGAAATCTAAGTCAACAATTACGCCACCTAGATCGAAAATTATAGCTTTAACCATCACTATAGAATCCCAATTATTTTATTTTCGAAAGAAAATTCTTGTTGAAAACCTTCTGAAGGGTTTCGGTAATTTATATCGAGGAAAATTCCTTGTATCATCTTCAAGCATTTCAAATAGGTTATCTAATTTGATATCATTAATTTGTCTAGAAGTTTGCTTTTTTGGACCATAGGGTTCACCAATTAATCTCTTTCTTACTGAGATCGTTTGGTTATCTTGTTCTCTTTTACCCAGTATTAGTGTATAAGGTATCCAATCAATCTCAGATTGTCTTATTTTTTTACCTACGGTTTCTTCCCGATTGTCGAAGTCTGCTCTAAATTGCTCACCATTGATTACATCCAGAATTGATTCTGCATATTCATTTTGATCATCTGACACAGTTATAATTCGCACTTGGATAGGAGATAACCAAGTTTTGAATCCTGGAACTATTGTATTCTTATTTCGTATAGCTGACTCAATCAGTCCCCACAAAATCCTTTCTATAGCACCAGTTGGAGAATTGTGAAGGATAATTGGATGCTTTATTTGACCATCTGTATCTGTGAAAGAAATATTGTATTTCTGTCGTTCTACGCCATCAGTATCTCTCATATATTCTAAGGAACTCTCTACATCTATTTGATTTGTGGCTAATGTAGCACTTTTACCTTGGGCTGAGAGTACATTTCTCTCAAATTTCAGAACATAATAGTAATATCTATTGTCCCACAGTTCTAATAAGGTAGGGTGCTTTTCTGATTTTATTAAATTAATAATCCAATCCTTATTTTCTTTATAAAAATCTCGTGTAGCTCTAAAAATAACATAACTCTTAACACCTAAATCATTTTCAAGATTTTTTATTAATTCATATTGTTTTTTAAACTCGTCAATAGAAGATTCTAAATCTTTACACATTGTATGCATATCCGGCATGGTAAATCCACGAAGTCGTCTTAATCCCGATAATTCTCCCTCTTGTTCACGTCGAAATGCATATTGTTCATACTCATAAGCCCTTAAAGGGAGGTATTGTGGTTTTAAATTCATCTGAGAGAATAAATCAAAAAGAAGAAAATCATTTGCATATCTTAATAGGTATCTATCTTTTCCAGATTCAACCCAATAACTCCTTGCAGGAAATCGAGCAGTTTGAGCTGTTAATTTCTTATTTTTTACAGTATACATAACAGGAGTATCTACTAAAATCGCACCAAAATCTATTAACCTATCTTCAATAAAGTTTTTCATAAGATTTTTCATCACTACCCCTTTAGGAAACCACCTTAGATTCCCTGCATCAGTGCTAGGATCAAAATCCACTAGTTCGAACTCTTTCATGACTTTTATGTGAGCAGGTTCAATGGCTTTATCAACAATTCTAGAACCTAATTCTGATTTTAGGAATGCAACATAGTTCTCATCTTTTATCTCTTTTGGGAGTATTAATTTGCGATTTTCATCAAAATTTAAATCTATTTCCTTCCCAGAAAGAGTTATTATTTTAAACACTGAATTTTTGAGTTCCTCCTCAGGTTTAATTGCCAATTTGACATCTCGGTACATTTCTGCTAATTCATGACCTAAACAACTGATTTTAAAGGATTTATACCAACCGAAAGGAGAAAATTTAGCTTCAATGCCCTTTTCCTCTAAAAGATTCGCAATTTTAGGACACACTTCCATCGCGTTTGCTTCATTACTAAGGAACTTGCTTAAATGCGCCCAAGGATATACTAAAACTTTATCTACCCGATATTCATCCCTTTCTTTTATTAATTCTATTGACTTTCTTGGCTTCCCTTTGAGCTCCCCTTTTTCGATCTTTAGATTAATATTTCTTATTTCTTCATTCTTCTGTCTCACCTGCTCTGGAAATCCTGTAATTTGCAATATTGCAGATTCAATCTCTTCAGCACCTTGTTTTGCAATTAAATCTGTATCATAGGTGTCTTGATCTTCAACGGATATATAACAAACTAAGATCAAGCCCTCCATTTTGATATAATCTTCTGCAAACTCTTGAGGATTGCTGGTAGCTTCTTTATTTTTGGTGACTTCAACATTCTTAGAATGGATTAGCAAGATTTTCATGATAGATCATTTTTTTTGCGTGGTAATTAATACCTTATAATAAATTCTAAATACTTTTCTTACTTTTGATATATAATTATATACTTAATTCAAATTAATTTTTACTAGAATTTATCTCTATATTTATGAATCTTGAAAAAATTTTTAAAGAAATATCCAATTCATTAGACGTTTTATACCATGATAGAGAAAAAATTCTGCATTTATCTCGTGATATTGTGCGAGACTGTAGCATAGGTATAAAAAACATCCACCGTCAAGAAGGAGAAAAATTTCAAGATAAAGTAAATGTTATAAAATCTAATCTTGGGAATTTAGTTAAATTAGTGAATAGCAATCCGGGTCTTTTTTCTACATATCTGAAAACTCCAGAGCAAGAGTATACCGAATTAGTTGCTTTTCATGCCATAATTAATAATAAAGACATTCCCACACCCTCAGAAATGAAGATAAATCCTCTGAATTTCGCATTAGGTTTAGCAGATGTCATTGGGGAGTTGAGAAGGTATGCTTTGGACAACATACGAAATGATAACATTGAAGGATTGAATAATATTTTAGAAAACATGGACGAAATATATACTTATCTCTTTTCTATCGATTATCCCGTAGGAGTTACTAAAGATCTAAGACACAAAGTTGATGTAGCACGAAGCATTATTGAAAAGACTAGGGGAGATGTGACTTTAGCTATTCAAATGAATGATTTAAAGAAATGTTTTGAAAATGAATGAAACTAAGAAAAGAATACTTGTAGCCGGAACTTTTGATCTTATTCACGCGGGGCATATTTATCTCATAAATGAAGCTGCAAAATTAGGTGACGTTTATGTTATAGTAGCAACAGATAGAAATCGTGAGTTGTTTTCAGGTGAAAGCCCAATCATTCCTCAAGAACAAAGATTAGAAATTATTAGAAACCTAAAAAATGTGAAAGAAGCAAGATTAGGAAGAAATGATAACGACACTCTTAAAACGGTAAAAGAAATACATCCAGATATAATTCTCCTTGGTCCAGATCAAAGATATAGTATTAAAATACTCAGTAAAGGGCTTAAAGAAATAGGACAAGAACATATCGAAGTGAAAAGACTAAAAAAATACTATGATAAATATAAGCTACATAGCTCAAGCTTAATAAAACAAAAAATTATTGAACGATCAAAAAAAAATAATAAAAGATGATAATAATGGATGAAGAAGAAATTCCACCAGACCATTACGCAAATTGGTTTGCACTCTTTCATCTTTGCCAAAATATAGGTAGTCAGAAAGCAATTCATATGAGCAGTGTTGAGTTTGCTAAGATAATCAATTTATCTCAACAAACAGCATCTAGAAGATTAAATCAATTAGAGGAAATTGATTGGATAAAGCGAAAAACAATTGGAAAAGGACAGAGAATTAAGATTACTAAAAAAGGAGCTGATGTTATGCTAACAATGTACAAAAATTTAAAACAAATTCTTGAAGAAATCTTAATTGTAGGTGAAGTAACAGAGGGTATGGGAGAAGGTGGATATTATGTTAGAATTCAAGAGTACTATATTCAATTTAAAGAGAAATTAGGATTTAAACCTTGGTATGGAACACTAAATTTACAATTTAATGATCTTAATAAAGAATTGCTGGAAGAAAGCTTAAATAATCAGATTCCAGTTAGAATTGAAGGTTTTGAAAAAGAGAACGGAGAATATGGAAAGCGTACCTATGGATCAGTTGATTGTTATAAATGTATAATATCTTGTCTAGATAACCAGGAAAAAAAAATAAACGCAGCCATCTTAAGAATTAAAAGAACACACCACAAAAAAAATATTATTGAGATTATTGCAGAACCTTATCTAAGAGAGATATTGAAGTTAAAAGATGGAGATAGAATTAGAATAGAATTCTCAAAAAAATAAGTAGAACAATCTAATTTACTAGATCTTTTGAATACTTTCGTTTTTGTTTATTTGGCTATAGATCCGTGTTATCCTAAATACTAAAGTTGCAATAACTAACCACATGAAGATAAATAGGAATACTTGCATGTAACCATAAAAGAAAGAGATTAGCATTGTTAAAAATAAATAAAAAAGTCTTTCAGACCTAGCCATCAGTCCAATGTCGAAATCTCCTTTGAAGATAACTTCTGCTCTTGCTCTGGTGTAACTAATCATAATAGAGGTAAAAAAAGAAATAAAAACTATCAATTTCATATCAAACCATTCCCATAAGACTTGATCTTTACTAAAAATAAGGAGACCGAAGAAAATAAAGAATTCTGAAAATCTGTCCATGAATGAATCAATGAAACCACCGAACTTTGTTGCTGTATTAGTTAAACGGGCGATTGCTCCATCGCACCCATCCATAATTCCCGTAATAAACACAAAAATTGAAAAATATAAAAGATTTCGAAAACATACTAAAGATATAAAGCTGAAAAAAGAAAAAAGAAGCATTATAATCGTAGCTAAGTTTGGTGTGACTCTAAGTTTAATTAAACCTTTTGCGATTAGATTTACCAACCACCTAAAAATTTTTCTTACTCGAAACTGAGAAGGCATGTTTTATATCGTTTTATAGGATAAATTAAAATATATTTAGCATTATAAAATAACATAGTTTTTTTATTTTGATTATTTTAACTATATAAATATTCACACACACAACAAAGAGATTGGAAGGATTTGAAATTACGCTTAATTTTGAAAACCAAAACCAAGAAAAATAAAGATATAATTCTAAAATTTAATATTGCTCCAAGTAAACATATCGGTTTTATCAATTTCATAAATCTAGCTCATGGTCAAGATCTACCTATCGAAATATCTTTTGAAAAAATTTCAAAATCTGGTGAGCGAGACGAAAGCAAAATTGTTGGGCAATTTAAACTACAGGGAAAAGCGGATTTAAAGCTATCTGAATTAGAAGAAGAAATTCAAGACGCAGAGCGTAAGAAGAAAAAACTCCAACAAAAACGAAAACAGCAGTAAATTTATCGTCATTCTTATTCTATGGAATCGATTGTTAATCCTATATATCAAACACTATTTGTTATGAAATCTAAAGTTTCTTTAAAAGTTCCTGGCCGAATTTGCTTAATGGGAGATAAGGTTGATCTGTTGGGTAAACCCGTTATTGGAATGGCTATTAATTTAATGATGACGATTAATTATGAAGAAAGAACAGATGAAAAGATTGAATTCTACAGTCATGACACAAAAGAAAGAGTGAAATTTATATTAGGAGAGTCCCCTCCTAAAAATATTGATCTTGCTTATTGGAGTGTTTTATATGAAAGATTGAAGCATCATATTAGAAAAGGATTTTACATTGATGTGAGTTCCGAAATTCCGATCGGGGCGGGATTATCCACATCCGCAGCACTTTCTATAGGATTTATTAAGGCATTAAATCAAGCTCTTGATCTGGGCCTTTCAAATGGGGAAATTGCGGAATTGGCATATTTAGGTGAAAATCACGATCTTGGTATTCAGTGTGGTAGACTCGATCAATATACTGAAGTATATGGGGGAATAGTCTTTATTCAGACTGATGAGAATCCTAGTGTAGAATATTTAGATGTAGGAAGTTTACCTATAGTTGTTGGAGATTCCATGGAAGATAGGAAGGCTTCATTGATATTAAACAGAGTTAAAGCTCAGATTAAGAAAAAAGATTCAACCACGCTAAAAGCATTTACAATAATAGAGAAATGTGTTTATGAAGCTAAAGATGCTCTGTTACAAAAAAACTATAGCAAATTAGGAAAATTGATGGATATTCAACAAGAGCAAGAGAGAATTATTAAAGCCAGCACCGAAAAGATTGATGATTTATGTAATGCTGCAAAAAATGCCGGGGCTTTAGGTGCTAAACAAATGGGTGCTGGAGGAGGAGGCTGTATAGTTGCAATAGCACCTGGAAATCAAGAAGAAGTCGCCAAAGCAATCAATCATGCTGGTGGTAGAGCTTGGATATTTGATATATTTAGATATTAGGCAATAGATTCTTGAATAATTTTTCTATATTGAAATTCCCATGACTTTCGAACATACAATGTATCATTTATTGTATCATAGACAATGGATCGTTCACTTAATCCTCCTGTATCCTCTGCATCAATCTCTATATCTAATGATTTTAATTCTTTTTTAACTACATCTAAGTTTTCCTGATAAGTCAGATCATAATCTAAGAATAACTTAGCCCCACCAACTATTAAAGCTCTGATATTTGACTCGTCTGCCCCATTATATATTAAATTATCATATAAATCCTTTACTGAAGTATCAGCGAAGGTATGAGGAAATAATAAATGGTAACCTTGTTTTGAAGCTGATGAGTCTGGTAAAGATATATGCGACATAGCAAATATATTATTTATTGGATCTTTAAGAATGAGACCTATACTTGACCCTAACCCCTCAATAGAAAATTTATTGCCATGGATTGTATTGTCAAAAGAATTTATTAAACCATAATATCCCATCGGGATAATGTATTCCTTCTTGCTATTTGTTTTTTCAACTCGATCATACCTTTTTTCATCAAACGGAGGTATAATTTCCTTTTTTTCCTCTCTAAGTTCAATTTCCTTCGAATTAATATTATTTTTTATTTCTCCTTGAATTACTTTCCTAGAGTACTGTCCTATATGATTTAAACGATCCTGTAACTGTCTTTCTTTTTGTTCTATTACTTGCTCTCGTTTTTCTAATCGTTTCTTTAGTTGTTCTAATGACTGTTTCTTATTATCGATCTGTCTTTCTTTTTCCTTTGAATTAGTATAAGATTTCTGTATTTTTTTTCTCTGTATTTCTAATTTTTCCCTTTCTTATACTAGATAATTTGATCTGTTCTCAAGATCCTCTAATCTTCTCTCTAAACTTATTTCTTTTAATCTTAGATCTTCTTCTTTTTTACCTAGTAAAATCTCTTTTTTTTCAATTAGAGATTTTTCTTTTATTTTGGGATGGAGTTTTGGTTTCTCTTTACTTTTAGACTCAAAATTATTGTATCCATTATTTACAACGATGTCAGTAAATTTTAATTCAGCGGGTTCTAGTTTTTTAACTATTGGATCACTCTGAGATTTAGGGGTATTTTGAGCTCGATTTTTAACTTGTTTTTTATTTACTATACTCTTTTTCTCTGGGTGCTTTTCTATCTCAAATTTTTTTACCTTTTTTTCGATGAGGTTTCCTTTTTGGACCATACCAACCTTCTTTTTATTATGAACTTCTCTTTTTTTATTATCTACGGATTTTCTTATATTTCTTGCTTCACTACTTTGAAATGCATTATAAATTTTACGTTGAAAACTATCATTCTGAGAGGATAAATTTTTTATATAAAAACGATCCCTAATATTAATTGCTTCAAAACACGTACCTTGGGGCGAAAAGGTTTCTGATCCACCTAATACTAACAATCCACCATTACGTAATCGAGATTCTATAACTCTCATTAATTTTTCTCGAGCATATTGATTAATGTAGATAATGAAATTACGACAAAAAATAATATCAAATTTTTCATTATTTTGATGTCCCTTGATTATATCTTCTTGAAAAAACGTTACTTTTTTTTTGATATTGTTGTTAATTGTATATTTTGGGCCAATAGCTGTGTCTTGTCTTGAAAAGTAGGCGTTTAATACAATTTTGGGAGTTTCATGTACCGCATATTCTCCATAGATTCCTTTTTTAGCAACCATCAAAGCATTTTTATCTATATCAGAAGCCACAATCTTAAAATCAGGAAAATCTTTAACGGAGTTTTTATATTGGTCTAACATCATTGCAATCGTATATGGTTCATCTCCTGTAGCACAAGGAGCAGACCATATGTTAAGAGGTCGTTTGAGATCTCTAACATATATTTTTAAATATTTCTCAAAACTCTCAAACACGTTAAAGTTTCTAAAAAAGTAAGTATAATTAATGGTGAATTTATCCAAAAATAAATCAAGTTCATTAGGATTTGAGTTGATGTAGTTTATATACTGTTGATAACGTTCTAAATTTAAATGTTTCATTCTATAATGAATTCTTTTTTCTAGAAAGTTTCTTTGATAGTGTTCAAATTCCATTCCAGTAGCTCTTTTTAATTCACTTATCAATAGGTCAATGGAGTTTGGATTAAGAGCTGGTAGCGAAATAATTTACACCAAATCGATAAATAGTTTGAATTTTTTCTAATGCATTATATATTAATGCATAATAAAATTTTGGGAAGAAAAATTTGTTCTTGTTAGTGTAACGTAATAAAATTAAGATTTCCTTCCCTTTTTGTGGTAAAAATTATTGCACTTTCATGTAAAAGAGATAAATCCCATTTTAACGAGATTTTTACAAATGTTATAGACCTTATTATGCTCTACATTAAGTTCTTCTGTGATTTGGTTAATAGTTTTCTGACCATCAATATTATCATATATCTTACAAGAGACATTCCCTGTTAAATAATGTTTGGGATTGATCTTCTTTGTAGAGGTGAAATTAGGAACAAAATCATAAAAATCGGGATTCGATTCAATTCCTTCTAGATCGCTCTCAAGTTTTACAGGTACATCAATGTTATCTTCGAAACTTTTCAACCAACTAACAACGCTATTATCATAACTTACTTTTTTTACTTTTTCTTCTTTCTCATTGTATTCTTCAATTACACTGAGAAAATCTTTAAAACGGTCTAATTTTCCGTTCCAGTTTATTATTTGATTATAACTATAGGTTTTTAAAAAAAGATTAGAGATTTTACTTAAAAACTTCTGTACATTCATAAGTTCTGAGTTTTTATCATAAGTTGCGAGGAAAATTAAATCTGGAATGTTAGGATCTTTTAGAAAAGATAGCTTAAGATTGTTATTCGAGAGTTTCAACTCGCTTATTGTACCTAAATCTTCAAATGAATCAGAAAAAGAATTTAGTGCAGAGAAAAAGCCAGACACCATTATTAGATTGTCTATTTCTGAGAACATATTTTTTACATTTGAAGAATTAGAGAAGCTCTTAGACAATAGCGGTAATCCATCTTTTATAATCAGAACGTCGCAAATCATTAATCTCAGCAGAACAATCCATATTTAACAGTAAATAATAAAACTGCCTAAAATAAAATAATATTATCTACGATAGTGGAAAAAAGAAGAATTATAATACTGAAGTAATATCGGAATAATATAATATTCCGATAAAAAAAGGGCTACTACAAACCTTTACATTCAAAATTCTAATTGGTGAATACATAGATTGAAAGCCATTATACTATGTGCTGGATTTGGAAAGCGAATGAAACCATATACTAACACTTATCAGAAATCGATGATACCTATTCACGGAAAACCATTATTAGAATATATTCTTAGTGGAATATCGTCTGCGGGATTGAAAGATTTTATAATTGTTGTAGGTTATCGTAAAGATCAGATTATCGATTACTTTCAAGAGGGCGATAAATGGGGGATTAATATTGATTATATAGAACAAAAAGATTTAAACGGCACTGGGGGTGCTTTACTAATTTGCGAGGATCTAATAAAAAATGACCATTTCTTTTTAACATGGGGAGATATTTTGGTTCAATATAAAGTATATAAAGAAGTAATCGACATTTTCAATACAGAAAGTCAAAATTTTGTTTTAGTAGCAAACGAAACAGAGGATCCCTATAGAGGTGCTGCGGTTTATCATGAAAACGATTATTGTACAAATATTATTGAAAAGCCACCGTTAGGGAAGTCGAGATCAAATCTAAATAATAGCGGAGTTTTTGTTTTTTCCCAAGACATATTCCAAGTGTTAAAGATGTTAAAACCATCAAAAAGAGGGGAAATTGAACTGGTAGAGGCAATTAATTATGGGATACAATATAAAAAGTGGAAGATAAGAATGATAAAAACAAAGTTTAGAGGAGATTTTGGCAATATTGCTGTGTATGAACAACTAAGTAAAGAAAAAAACTGGTTAGATATATTACTTACATAGCAATTCATTGAGTCAAAAATTTGAAAAGAAACTATATTTATATTTCTAAGAAACGTAATATTATTTTTTTAGATTTACTAGTTTATGGACTATAGAAGTAAATTATATTATAACGGTAGTTATACATTATATATCTCTAAATTAATAAATGAGTGTGATTCACAATGACAGATGATAAGTATAAAAATCGTTATTATTACAAGGAGTCCTATGAGGCTGCTATAGGAACCTTCGCAACAGCTTTAGTCTTTCTTTTTGTTGCTTGTATGTCATTAGTATTGAATGCTTTTGAACGTCCTTTCCTTGGTTTGAGATATTGGGGTTATTGGCTCTTTATCCCAGCCTTCTTTATATTCATAGGTGGATTTCAACAGTTGTACAGAAATACGAAATATAAACAATTAGTCAAAAGTGCTTTAGCTCAAAGAAATTTTGAAGGGACCCACAAACTAGAACATATTGCATTAGAAATCGGGATGCGACCAAAGGATATACTACGCGTCCTGCAAGATTTAAGAACTAAAGGTGTTGCACAATACAGCTTTAACTCAGAGACGGGACAGATTATCTTGGGAAAAACAATAACATATGAACCCGCAAGTGAATATGTTGCTCCTGCTAAAAAATTAGAAAATCCCTTACCTACAGAGGGTAAGAACTTCTGTGTTTACTGCGGTCATAAAATCGAAGTAAAGGGTAGTTTCTGTCCTAATTGTGGTTCTAATCTATAGATATTTTTTTTATAATCCTCTTTTTTTTGTTTTTAATAAAATTTTTTACTTACCATTAAATTAGTTATATAGGAATTAGGGTTTTCTATTATTGGTGATTTAAGATTACGACATGTGAAGGCAAAAAAACTGATTTCAGATCAGATGAAGAGATTAAAAATAACAATATCCCCTTTCAAAGAGATAATATCCCATTTAATTTAATGTTCAATCCCCGAGCTGTAGCAATTGTTGGTGTTAGTAAAGGAAGGGATTGGGGTGGAACTCATTATTTAGAAACTTTTAGAGAATATAATTATTCAGGACCTGTTTATCCCGTTAATCCTAAATATGATGGAGAAGAAATTCATGGATACAAAGTATATGGGTCAATAGCTTCTTTACCAGATGATCCACCAATCGATCTTGGAATAGTGGCTGTTCCCGCAAAAGTTACACCACAAATAATTGAGGAATTAGGACAGAAGGGAGTTCTTTTTGCCCATATATTTTCAAGTGGATTTTCAGAACTTGGAGAAGAAGGTAAGCAACTTGAAAAGCAACTAATAGAAAAAGCAAAGAAAAATCATATACGGATTCTCGGCCCTAATTGTATGGGAATTTATAATCCTAAGAGTCGTATCGGTTTTACTCATAGACTTCCATTAAAAAGTGGACCTGTAGCTTTTGTAAGTCAATCGGGTGGAAATGCACATCGACATGCGTTTACGGGAGTTGTAAAGGGTTACTTCTTCTCAAAAATCATTTCTCTTGGTAATCAGATAGATATCGATCTCGTCGATTTCTTGAATTATTTCAGATCTGACCCTGATACTAAGGTTATTACTATGTATGTTGAAAATATAAAAAGAGGGGGAAATGAATTCGTCAAATTACTGAAAGAAACCACAAAGGAAAAACCTGTGATAATATGGAAAGGTGGTAAACTAGAAGCAGGCCATAGCGCAGTTAGGAGCCACACTGGAGGTTTAGCAGGTAATATTAAATTATGGAAATCTATGGCACGGCAAACAGGAGTTATTCTCGTAAATAACTTCAAAGAGTTAGCTGATATGATTCAAACTTGTTTACTTTTTAAGATTCCTGATAATCTTGGTACGGCTATCATAACTGGAGGTGGAGGTCCTGCGGTGGAACTTACAGATGAGTGTGAAGCATATGGTCTTAAAGTACCAAGGATAACAGAAATAGCCCAGAAGAAGATAAATGAATTCATTCCTCAAGTAAACTCAAATCTTTCAAATCCTTTAGAATTCGGGGCTAATGGTGGTCATCAAAATATGGTTAAAGTCATGAAAATTCTTGATGAAGAACCTCATATATCCTCAATAATGATTACAAATAATCCTGAATGGTATTATTCTTCAAAATTAAATATGGATGATGTCGTCAAGAGCTTAGCTAATACGATATCCCCTAATTCGAATAAAAATTTGTTTAGTATTTATAATTCTTCTAGAGCCCGGAAAGAAACAATAGATATCATTGATGAATTTTATCTAAAAACAAGAGAACATGGAATAATTATTTATGATTCAGCAATGGCAGCGGCCAAGAGCATTTATCATTTATGGACTTATGGAAATTATCTGAAAAACCACGGATATAAAGATAATACCAAATAGAAGCTTTATATTTACAAATTAAAAATAAAAAAGATTTAACTAAAATTTCCTATAATTTTCTACCTATTGTTGCTTTTGCTTTTTTATCTGAGTATAGTTTTTGCACATCTTCAGTTAATTGATCATATTTTTCTTTATTTATTGGAAAGAAGCGCATTGCTATTATATTCTGAATCAGAATTTGTAGCGTGCAATAATTTTGTATATTAATTTGCTATTAGTATTAATAAAATCTGCTTTTTGTCAAACTTGTGTAAAATTTGATTCTTTTAATATACATATAGATTCTGCCCTTAAGATGTAAATTTGTCGAATTGCCACTAAACTACTAGGGGCTTTCATTTTAAATATGTAATTGCTGCAATATATATCAAACTGTAATTTTCTCCGAGATGAGATATTATTTCAAAAGGCTTTGCTAACAAAGAAATTTCGGAAATTTCGATTCTAAATAGCCAAAATTTAATAAGGACAGTTTATGTTGGCCAGTTAGATTCTCAGAGTAAAAATGACAGCGTTATTTCTGAACTTGTTTCTGAGCTATTTAAACATATTGAATCAAAAGATTCGTTTGATTTCATTTCGGATTTACTTCTTACTTCTTTAAGTAAACATAAAAAGACGTATTCGATTGAAAATAGTCAATCAACTCATGAAAAAACATTAGAAATTATTAATAACATTAATATAAATAGTTTTAAGACAAAAGCCTCCGATGTAAAAACAGAGTACCTTTCAATTTCTAATGATATTCATTCTATATTAGCTAATTGTCCTGATTTATCTCGTGATCAAAAACTAGACTACTGCGATAGTCAAAGATATTTCATGAAAATGTATATGAAAGAAATTGTTGTTAAATTAAAGAACCAATAATTAATATTAACTTTGACTAAGGAATGTTCTTTTTTTAAACAAATTGATATATCACAATCGTTTAAAATAAAAATATTAAAAAAAAAGAAATTGATTTAATTATTAGAGGACGTAAGTTTCTACGTCCTCAGTCCTAGGTACATCCAGACACTATAAGTCATCATAACGACTCGAACAAATCCAATAGCCAAGGGTAATGTAAGGATTGAGTCCAATGCTCCGCAAATGACAAAAACATAGAACCCTATAGTTAAATATATAAATTTTTTTCTCAATTGGCCCGTTGACTGCTTAGCTTTGATTGTAAACCCTATTCCTAAGAAAATTAAAGCAGAAACTAAGAATCCAGCAACCATTAGAAATGTCGGGTGAGTTCTGTTAAAACTTGCATCAATCAAACCGTCCACTACTTGAACTTCAATGTAGTCAAATGATTGCCATGGGCTAAACCAGAGAAACATTTCAAAAATTACACCTAAAACTATGAAGATTCCAACAAGTAGCCATTTATATTTAGGTATTAGAAGTTCACCCCCTAAAAACATCGCAAAAAACAAAGCAGGTGCAACTGATGTATAACTTAAAAGGACATAAACCTGTCTTGGCTCAATATTATTATTTGCGATCAATTTGAACAGAAAGTCAACTGTTGGTCCAAGCCATAAGAAACCAACAAAAAATATCATTATTCCCGCTATAGAGAGTAGTTTAGCCTTCAATTTAATTGATTTATAGAGAGATAGCAATCCAAAAATCGCAGTTGATAAAACTATACCAGAAGCGGTTAATCCATCCAACCAACCTTCAAACGCGATAGTCATTTGTTCATTCCACCATTTTTTATAAAAATATCATTCTAAATTTAAAATTATATATTTATTTATTTTGTTTCTATTTATAAATATATTTTTTGAAGTTATAAAACAATCTGATGTTTGAAGCTGTAAGTCTAAAGGTTCTCTAATTATAATTATTTTAGGATTTCCAACCAAATTAAACCCTTCTATAGATAAATGTACAGATTTTTTGATCTTCTATTTCATGTTCTACTTTATACCTTAATTCTAAGAATTGATTAAGTTTTTGTATTGGATAAATATGAGAAATAATAATAGCTCCACATTTCGCTGTTAGTAAGACGTGTTTCAGATATTTTTGCATTGTAGGTAAAGAATAAATATATATATAATCAAATGTCTCTAAATTTTGCTGATAAAAATCTCCATGAATTATTTTAATCTTTTTAAACCAGTTTTTTTCAGATTTTTTATGTTTCTTTAATGATTTAATAGAATTTTTAGCTTCCTCTATTAGAACAGGATCAATTTCAATACCAATTGATCTTATCCTATAGTTTATTGCAGAATAAATAATAACTTGTCCATTTCCCGCACCTAAATCTATAAAAACCTGATTTGAATCTTCTTTTAAACCAAATTGGTTTTTGAGAGATTCAAATATATTTTGCAGATGGATCTGTTTGGTTTCTAAAAAAGGCAAATCAAGTTGAGAAATAAATTTATAAAAATCCTTTTTGGGCATCTTATAGTTTAAAATTCTTAAAATTATAAAATTTTCATATTCATTAATTATTGAAATATAATTAAATCTTATGGAACAATTTAGGAAGTTCCTTCAGTTTGTTTTGACTTAATTTCGTCTAAGAATTCATACGATTGATGCCTGAAATACGTATTATATAATCTAGCATAATATCCGTTTTTTTGTAAAAGAGTTTCATGATTACCCTCCTCTACAATTTTTCCATGATCGAGTACAATTATTCGATCTACATGCCTAACAGTAGTAAGTCTATGAGCAATAACAATAGTAGTTCGTCCTTGCATAACTTTTTCCATAGCCTCTTGAATTTGTAGCTCTGTAAAAGGATCAACAGAAGCAGTTGCTTCATCCAATATTAAGATTGATGGATTCTGCAATAAAACCCTAGCAAATACAACTAATTGTCGTTGTCCCATCGATAACACTTTCCCTCTCTCTAGGATAAATGTCTCAATCCCATTATCAAGATGTTGAACCCAATCCATACCACCTGATTGCTCTAGAGCCCATATTACTTCTTCTCTTGTTGCATTTGGTGAGCCATATTTGACATTATTCTCAATCGTGTCTGCCCAGAGGAATGGTACCTGAGGTATAAATCCAACTGATCTCCTAAATTCTGAAAGTGAAATATCTCGTATACTATGGCCATCTATACGAACATCTCCAGACTGGAACTCGTATAAACGTAATAAAACCTTAGTTAAGCTAGATTTACCCGCACCCGTATGTCCTACAATAGCAACGGTCTCTCCGGGCTGAAGGTTTAAATTAAAATCATCGAATACAGGGTGTCCTGGGACATATTCAAATTTTAGATCTTCAAACTCAATTTTTCCTTTTATTGAATCTAAGACATGATCCCCTTGCTTAATATATGATTGGGAGTCTTGTAGTGCAAAGATTCTTTCTGCAGCTGATAATCCTTCTTGAAATTGAGGCCAAAAACTAGCAATTTGAAGCAAAGGTTGGAATAAAATTAAAGAGCTTTGAAGGAACAGATAAATATCTGATCCACTTAGTACTCCTTGTATGATAAAATTGCCCCCAAAAAAGATAAGTAAAGCATATAAAACAGCAATAAGAAAATCTAAACTCGGAAAGAGAATAGACAAATATAAAGCCCTACTCATATTCACTCTATATGATTGATTATTAATTGCTTCAAAATTATTGAATTGGCTGGATTCTTGACGAAAGCTCTTTATTATTTGAATACCTGCCATTGATTCCTGTACAAATGCATTCACTTGTGCTAAAGAACGTTGACCATACACAGATTTCCTCCTTGAAACCTTTCGAAAAGAGAGTGTAAACACAAATACTATAGGAACCATTATCATAAATACACCTGTTAATAGGGGACTTATAAAGATCATAGGTATGATTACAATTATTAACATTAAAAATGAGGCAATTAAGTCCGTAAACATTGTAATTGAACCACCGAACTTCTGTCCATCTGAATTTATTCTACTTACTACTCTCCCAGTTGGATATTTATCAAAGAAAGAAAGATCTTGTTCAAGAACTCTTAAATTGGTTTGTCTACGTAAATTATAGCAAACACCATAAACCATACGATTCGCGGTACGCCTGTTTACATAGTTGAAAAGATATCCTAACGAATTTATAAGTAAAGTAGTAATAATAAACAAAATTAAAATGAATGGATCTGAATTCAATTCAAGTTGTTTTATGATTAAACTCATTAAAAAAGGAGTTAAACCATAAGTAATTGATGAAAGTACAAGGAAAGTAATTACAATTATCATTTGACGTCTATGGGGTCTGAATAATTTTACTACTCTTGTAAATAATTCTCTATCTGAATAAATTCTATCATAACCTTCTTCGCCCAATCCAAAATATCCCATTTTTCCTGCCATCTTAATTATTCTCCTCCTAAAAGTTCATTTAACGATTTATCAAAACGTTTTATAAAGATTTTTTGGTATTCCTCTGAATTTTTTAGTAAATATTCATGTGATCCTTGATTAACAATTTCACCCTGACTTAATACTAATATTAAATCGGCCCATCTAATCTGAGAAAGTCTATGAGTTATTATAAAGGTAGTCCTTCCCTTTAAAATCTTAAACATCGCCTTTTGGATTCTTTCTTCGGTTTCTGAATCTATTGCAGAGCTCGAATCATCTAAAATTAATATCTTTGGTTCTGTAAGGAAAGCACGGGCAATCGCAACTCGTTGACGTTCTCCTCCACTTAGTTGTACCCCTCTTTCACCTACCTCTGTTTGATACATATCTGGTAAATCTTCAATAAATTGATGAGCTTGTGCTTCCCGTGCGACAGCTATTACTTGTTCTTCGGAAGTTTCTCGTCCAAAAGAAATATTGTCAAAAAGTGAATCCGAAAAGATGAAAATGTCCTGCTCAATGTAAGCAATTTGGTCGCGAAGAGATTGTAGAGAATAGTTTCTTACGTCAATCCCATCTATTAAAATTCGACCCGTATTAACATCATAAAGACGTGAAATCAATTTGGTCAGGGTAGTTTTCCCAGATCCTGTTGTTCCCACTATTGCTACAGTTTGTCCTTCTGAAACTTCAAAATTAATCTTTTTTAATACTTTATTTTGAGTACCGGGATAAGAGAAAGTAACATCTTCAAATTTGATTGTACCCCCTATCTCTTTAGATATCGCATCTTCGGAATCGTAAATTTCTGATTTCGTATTCATAATTTCTAAAAGCCTCCTTGCGCCTACCATCCCTTCTTGTACCATTAGAAATGACCTGATCGAAGCATTAACAGGAAATCGTAACCGTAATAATAATCCCACTATACCAAGAATATCACCAATAGATATTATTGCTCTATCGTAGAATACAGTGATTGTTAAACCTAAAGTAACTGTAACAGAAAGAAGTAAGATTGGAAGATACTTTGCTTGTATATCTCCTTGTTCAACACCCGCATCTCGATAACTTTGAGCACTATCCCTATATTTTTCAACACTATCCTCTTCTTGAGCCATAGATTTTACAACTTCGATACCGCTCAAGGATTCATTTAACACAGTGTTCATAAAACCGAAGGCAATTCTCCGGGCTATTGTTGGAGGTGCCAATTTCTTTAGAAATTTTCTAAGGTATACAATAAAAATAACGCTAAATATTATCGGGATCAAAATTAATTCAAGTCTATATTCGGCACCAATTAGATAGATTGGCATAATTAGATTAATTACAGCATCCAAAATCATGGCTAAGGCTGGTGATATTAAAAAATTTAAAAATCTTACATCATTCGTCGCTCTTGCCATTATGTCACCTATTCTTTGATTATCATGGAAAGATTGGCTTTTACCTAGCAAACTTAAGTAAAATTCCCTACGCACATCTCGTTCTATTCTCTGTGCAACAATTTCTCGAAACGTTCTTGCTAATAATCCCGCTAATGGGGTTCCCAATCCAAGAAATAATACAATGAATGTATAGCTAACCACTTGGTCAGATGTACCCCCAGGAAAAGTATCTATCGCTTTCCCGAATACAACATAAATATACGAGCCAAAAAATGATGTTAAAATAATTAAAGTGAAGAATAATACCATTAAATATTTATTCGACTTATAAAAAATATGCTTTATTACCCAGCGGCCTGTACCCTTGCGCTTAGCCTTTAAAAAATCATCCTCTTCGAAGTTAAACTCAGAATCGTTTCTTAGATTTTGATCATGTAAATTCTGATTTTTCAAATAGCCATAGCCTCAAGCTAAAATAAATTCTGAATAAATTATAATAGTAAAAGAATTGAAGAAATTAAGTTTTTCGATTAGTTTTTAGTTTGATATTTTGATAAAAACAAATTTTGAATTTCATAAGATTTAACACTGAATGTAACTCTTAAATACATAATTTTCATTAGAAATTGTGGTATTGGTATTATGGTTTCCAAAATTCTAATTACGGGGAGTACAGGCTTTGTAGGGATCCCACTAGTACAAAAACTTCATGAATTAGGTCATCAGCTGAAATTATTGGTTAGAGAAAGTAGTGATATTACCCCTTTTGAAGGACTAAAAAATATTGAGTATATAACGGGGGATGTTAGAGATATGAAAAGTTTATATGGGGCAGTAGATGGCGTTGATTTAATCTATCATTTAGCTGCATATACTCGGATGTGGGCAAGAGACAAATCAGTTTTCGAAGATACTAATATTAAAGGTGCAACGAATATTGCAAAAATTGCACTTGAAAAAGAAATTAGACTTATCTACATCAGCTCTTTTATTGCACTTGGTGCGACGCCAATCGAACCAGTTGATGAATTGTTTGAAAGTGAAGAAGGTTTACTGCTGGATTATGCAAAAACTAAATTTCAAGTTAAGAAAGTAGTTAAGGACTATATTAGTAAAGGCTTAAATGCAATAATTTTTTATCCTGGTATAATTTATGGTCCAGGAGATTTTAATATTTTTGGTCAAACTATTTTAGATATCACTAGAAAGAAATTTCTAGGTTGTCCCGGAAGAGGTGAAGCTATAGGGAGTTTTGTTTATATAAAGGACGTTGTTGATGGGTTTGTAAGTGTAATTGAAAGGGATGACTTAAATGGCGAAGAATTCATTCTTGGTGGAGTAAATATAAAATTTGGGGATTGGATTAACATGATTTCTGAGATTGCGGGAAATAAGAAAAAACCTCGCCATTTTCCAATGAGCTTAGCTAAATTTTATGGCTGGCTATGTGAAGTTAAAACGAAAATAACTAAAAAGATGCCCTATACCAACAGACCTACTGTAAAAATGATTAATCATAATTGGTCTTATTCCTCAGATAAAGCCATAAACCGGTTAAATTATAAAATTACTCCATTAGCAGTTGGCTTACCAGAAACAATTTCATGGTATAGAGAATATTCTGAATCTCAAAATAAATTAAAATAAATAAAAAAATTTGCTGAAATAAATATGAAATTAGATATTTTAGATAAATATACTGGAGAATTAATAGATTCTCTTGAAGCCGATACAGAGGAAACAATAAAAGAAAAGATACAGAGAACTGCCAAATGGGAATATAAACTATTAAATACAACTCTTGATGAAAGGCTTGATACAATAAAAGATATTGCTAAAGTTCTAATAAAAGACAAAGAAAAAATTAAAAAAATAATTGTGGCAGAGGGAGGACTTCCTGTTAAGTATTCCGAATGGGAATTCCAGATGATAACAAAAGCATATAACAATATTGATTGGTTGCTTGAGAGTGGTATCTTTCCTCTTAATGACGAAACGATTCCAGATTTAGATACTAATAAAATTTCAATAATAAAAAAGCAACCAATGGGTTTAACGATTGGAATAACACCTAGGAATACTCCCATGAGTTTGCCAATGTACTTTTGGGGGGCGAGTTTTTTAACTGGAAATCCTGCTATAATTAAACCTTCTACAGCATGTCCTTTAACTATGAAATATTGTATAGATCAAATCAAAGCAAGCGATTTTCCTTTTAACGATGCTTATGATTTAGTCATTAGTCCAGGAGATTTTGCTACAAAAGTATTTATTGAATCAAATTTAGTGAAAAATATTGTTTGCGTAGCTTCTTCACATACTGCTAAGCAAATTTTAATTGATTATGCGGATTTCTTGAAAAAAAACATAAAAAAATATCTAGGCATAAATATGATCACTCAACCTTTCAAAAATTTTGTTTTTGAATGTGCAGGCAACGATGCGGGAATAGTTATGCCTGGTGTCAATTTAGAGTTAGTTGCTAAATGGAACATAATCGCTTCTTACACAAATTCAGGACAACAATGTTTTTCAATGAAAAGAATTATTGTTCATGAAGATATCTATGATGATTATATTGAATTACTGCAAAAAGAGATTGAAAAATTGAAAATGGGAGATCCTCGAGATCCTCAAACAGATTTAGGGCCTCTTGGTTCTCGTCGAATTTTAATGATGATGGAAGTAATGGTTAGTGAAGCACAAGAACATAAAGGAGTTAAAGTTTTATGCGGTGCTGAAAAAATAGATACAGGAAAAAGTTATGGACTATTTTATAAACCAACCTTAGTTGAAATTCCAAGAGAAAATATACTTAATTTTGATAAAGCTCCATTTTTATGGCGGGAAGAAGCTTTTGGACCAGTAAGAAGTATAACCAAAGCTAATAGCCTTGAAGATGCCATTTTTCTGGCAAACCATTCCAATTACGGGATGAGAGCAGTTGTATATACCCCATCTGAGCATATTGAAAAATTTTCTACGGAATTACAAGCGGGAAGTTTATATATAAATTCAGAACCAATGCAAGCTAACATAAGTACGGCATTAGGTGGTTGGAAGGATAGTTCTTATCCACCTGGGATAAAATATTATCCTCAAGAAATGGTTCAAACCAAAATCATCTATAATGGTTCAGAAAAAATGGCAAAACAATTATTTAATTCCTAGACGTATCCAACCAGTTCTTTTAAACTCTTAATTACTTTAACGTCTTTAATTTCCTTATCTAGTGTATTCGTATTTAGTAATACTTTTTCTGTATTATAATCATATAATAGTTCATCTTCAGTGTCAACTTTACGCTGGATTAAAATTGGAAGTATTTTTGCTCTTACCGCAGCGGTCACATCATCTCTTGTATCTCCAATATAACACACTTCATTAGGTTTTAAATTGGTTTGCTTGAGGGCAAATGAAAAAATTGATGGATCTGGTTTTTTAACACCAACTTCACTGGAGATAATAATGGAATCGAAAAAATGTTTAAGTTTATGTTCAGATAATATTGAATAAATGTGAGGGTAGTGATCAAAATTAGAGATTAATGCAAGAGTTTTTGTTTTTTTAAGAGTATTTAATACAGAGACAGTATCTGGATCTAAGGGGACGTATTTTTGCCAAGCGTTTACTGCTTCTTGTGAAATTCTTCTTATTTCATTCTCTTTTACATCTAAACCTAATTCATTTGTTAAACCATAAATTCTCTGCTCAAAAATAGTCAAATCTAGATTACTATAATTTGGTTCAGATTTACTCATAATACCATTACATTTAATCGCAAATGATTCTTTTGTTTCTTTGTAACCACAATTCCTTAAGTTATTATATAAAACTGACAACCAATCTTCCCAGGCTTTCCGGCTATTAGTATAGATCAATAAAGTACCGAAAAGATCGAAAAAAACCCCTTGCATGACTAAATTCTCTTTAGAATAGATGTTGATTATATTGCAAATAAAGCAAGTTTTATATTTTTTCTCAACAGATTTAAATATAATAAAAAAAAAGTGGATGAAATAATGAATAAAGAAGATATTTGCTTTATGCCTGCTTATGAGATGGCAGAAAAAATTAGATCGCAAGAAATAACTTCACTAGAAATCACAGAAACAATAATTGAAAGAATCGAAAGGATAAATCCAATTTTAAATGCTTACTGTACTACTACATTCGATCTAGCAAGAGCAATGGCTAAAAGGGCTGATGAATCAGTAAAAAAAGGTGAGAAATTAGGATTACTAAATGGAATTCCTACTTCAATTAAAGACTTGATGGATACAAAGGGTATATTAACAACTCATGGATCAAAATTACATGAAGATTTTATCCCTGAGCAGAATGACATTGCTGTCCAAAGGTTACTTGACGCGGGGGGAGTAATGCTTGGTAAAACAAATACCCCTGAGTTTGGTCATATTGCACTTACTAACAATAAAATCTTCGGGGAAACAAAAAATCCATGGAATGCAGAGATGAACTCTGGAGGTTCTAGCGGAGGTGCTGCTTCATCTGTAGCAGGGGGTTTAGGTCCTTTAGCGTTAGGTTCTGATGGTGGAGGGTCAATAAGAGTTCCCAGCAGCTGTTGTGGTGTCTATGGGTTAAAACCTACTTATGGACGCATTCCAAGTTATCCCCGTATAGGTATACATTTTATAACAATGGATCATTATGGTCCACTTGTCCGATATGTAGAAGATGCAGCCTTAATGTTGAATGTTATGAAAGGGTATCACCCTGCGGATCCTAATTCATTCCCAGATGATACTATAGATTATTTAGAAATCTTAAATGAAAAACCTAAAAAATTAAAAATAGGTTATTCTACAACTTTAGGATTTGGCAAGATTTTGGATGATGAGGTTAAAAATAATGTTCTTGATAGAGTTCAAATGTTTGAGCAATTTGGATGGGATGTAGAAGAAGCAAAAATTAAGATAAGAAATCCTGATACAGCATTCAAGACACTAGTTAGTATAGGGTATGCCTACGATCTTCAAAAAGATTTTAATAATAGACTTGAAGATCTCAGCCCAGATTTAGTTAATACTATAAGATTAGGATTAGATAATAACTCTATGAATATTGGAAAAGCAAAAGAAAAAAGAAAAAAATTGTACGAGGTGCTTTTCAGATATTTTATGGAGTATGATATTCTGATTACTCCAACAATTCCATGTCCAGCTTTTAAACCAGGTTGGTTAGACTCAGGGACGGTTTTTCCAATAATTGGTAAAAAAGCATTAAATATCACAACTTGGATGACATTTACATACCCATTTAATATGACGGGTTTACCCGCTGCTTCAATCCCATCTGGATGGACTAATTCCGGATTGCCGATTGGTATGCAAATCGTGGGTAAACGTTATGATGAAAAAACTGTGCTTCAAGTTTCGAAAGCGTTTGAAGAAGTAGCTCCTTGGCAAGATAAAAGACCAAAGTTTAATTAATTTTTTTTAATTTCTTTCTTTTTCTTAAAAAACTATGATCTCGAAGTAGTAATATAAGAGGAATCGCCTATTGTTATTCTTTTCTTGATTAGATCTTCTAAAACCGAATAATCCCCAATAATACTTTCTGAAGAAATAATCTTCTTTAAGTTAGCACCATCCCCAATCACGCAATCAGATAAGATACATTTATTTAAAGTAACGTTATCACCAATAGATACATTAGGACCAACAACAGAATCGCTAATTTTTGTTCCCTTTCCAATAAATACAGGGGAGACTATTTTGGAATCTACAATATCACCGGATTGAACCAATTTCTCATAAGTAGGATCTTTTAAATTTGTTTCGGATAGTAAAAGACGATTTCCCGCTAACAAACTATCTGGTCTTCCAAAATCTAGAATTTCTCTTTTCATCTCATTGACTTTAAATTTAAATCCTTCGTCGATAAGTTGTTGAATAACGGGGGTTATCGCATGTTCCTGACCGTTTGCTAATGGTTTTTTGTGTTGAGCTTCTAATAATTCAAATAAACGGGGAGTAATACTCATTCCAAATAAATAGGCTCCTGATACTGCATAATTTGACTTAGGATTTTTAGGTTTTTCTTCAATACTTTTAATATTTTTATTTTCATCTAATTCCGTTACACCATAATACTCGGGATTATCTACATGTTTCACATTTATTACGCCATCGCATATATCTTGATGAAAGTTTAATAAAATTTGTGAATGATCCTCCATAGGAAGTCTATCACTGAGAAATATGAAAATTTCATCATTTTCAGCAAATTCTTTAGCGAGTAATATTGCATCTCCTAATCCACTAAAAAAGGGAGTATCTGCTTCATAACCGAGTGGTTTTTGTTCTATAAAATGGAGATTAAAATAATCTGAATGGTTTTTTTTAAGATATTCTGTTATTTGTCTTTTTTTATATCCAACAATAAAACAAATATCTGTGTCTTTTGGAAAGGTCTTCTTCAATTTTATAAGAATATGATCAATTAATCTTTTCCCTGCTACTTTTAAGAATGCCTTCGGTTTAGAATAAGTAAAAGGTTGTAATCTTTTCCCAACACCAGCAATAGGACAAATAAGCCACATCTAAATTCATCTAGCGTAATAATTTGTATAAAGAATATAAAAATGTATAAAATTTAAATTATTTTGAATTTTTCTCGAAGTTTTACAGTAAATTTAGTATCTTTTCTAAAATCTCATAATATTTCGACTCATTGAGTTTTTCTTGGACAGTTTTCTTTAGTTTCCTTAGATAGTAATTATCAGAATTTGTTCTTGTTGTCCCATTAATCTTCTTATTTATTGCTATCCTTGTTTTCTCATCCAAAAAGTTAAGAGGAATCTTTTTATAATCTTCTTTCAATTTTTTCTTTGAATTTGAATCTTCTTTTCCTGAAATATGCTCTGAAACTTTTAAATGCATATTCTTAATCCATGTTTCGATTTTATCAATATCTCCTTTTAAATATGTCCTTTGGTTTAACCATTCTTTAAATTCAAGGATTTCATCAATAAATTTATCACTCTCTTCAGATTCGATAGATTTTTGCTCATTTTTCATAACTATATTTCTGATTTTTTTTTTCTTTAGTTCCTTAACTTCGCCTTCAGAAAGGTTTTTGAATGCTTTCTCTTTTCTAATCCTTTCTTCCTTTGAGTCCTCCTCAGAAAGCCATTTATCAATTGACATCTTTTTTCTCATTTATTATAAATGATTTTGTTAATAATTTGTTTTTTATTAAGTATTTAACAGAAACTAAAGCTGTAATAACATTAGCGATAAATTAAAATTGAGAATCAATTTCTAATATAATTATACAATGTCGATTAAAGGAATAATTTTTGACTATGGATTTACTCTGTTTCATTTTGATAATCCTTCAGTGGAAAGATATTATGAATGTTTTAAAAATGGTTTGTTAAAATCCGTTGAATTGTTAAAAAAGAAGCGTATTTGGAATGATAAACTAACAGATGAATTACTTATACAAAGATTTTCAAAGAAACGAGAGCAATATTGGAGAGAGAGTAGAAAAACGAAAAAAGAATTTCCAACCTCTTTTATATATAAGGAAGTGCTTGAATCTCTACAAGAAGAGAATTTAATAGACAAAATTGATCACCTCGATGAAGTAGCATATGAAAAATTGGCTGAAATATATCACTCCTTTGAGCAAAAAGAATGGAAACCTTTTCCTCAGACAAAAGAAACGCTAGAAAAACTATCAAAGTATGAAGATATAAAGCTGGCCGTTTTATCTAACCACCCTAACCATACAATGATTGAAAATTCGTTAAAAGAGTATAATCTTTTTACATACTTCGATGCTATTGTTACTTCTGCTAAGTTTGGTAAAAGAAAACCTGATCCAGAAATCTTTTATTATACTTTAGAACAAATGGGCTTAACAATAAATAATGAATGTCTCGTATGCGGAGATGAATACGCTGACGTAGTAGGGGGCGATAGAGCTGGTATGCAAACCATTCTGTGCGAAAGAAAATATAAATTTCCCTTTGAGAGAGAGCTAGATGTACAAGATTTGATAAGAATTGATGATATTTCTGAAATTTTAAAACATTTGGACTAATTAAACATGCAATAAATAAGTTAATATGGCCCGGGGGGGATTTGAACCCTCGATTTCCATTGTGAAACACGATTTCACATTTCTGGCTTCGCAAGCCAGCGCCCTATCCAAGCTGGACTACCAGGCCAAATTTAGTATTTCTCGACAATTCTGTCGAAAAAATATTAACTAAATTTCCAAAATTTTCTCTATACTTAATTTTTAATTATTAACAATTCTCTAAAATACTTATGTAATCGTTCTTTATAGATATATATAATAAAAATTTGAAATATTATTGATTTTTCTATAATTTCAGAGCTTATGGAAGAAAAAGAGATTAAAAAAATCCTTTGGATTAGTGGGTTAAAAAATGCTTTAGAATTTGGAGGTGTACCAAATAAAAAAGCAATGATGGGAAAATTAATGGCTGAGAGAAAAGATCTTCGGCCTCATGCTAAGGAAATTATACCCATATTAGATGAAATAATAGAAGAAATAAAAAATCTAAATCCTGAAGAACAAAAAAGAAAACTTTTAGAACTTGATCCAAAAGCATTAGACAAAAAAGAAGGAAAAGCAGAAGAAAAATTATTGCCTCCTTTACCTGAAATAGAAAAATATAAAAAAATAGTAATGCGTCTTGCACCTTACCCTAGTGGCGCACTTCATATTGGAAATGCTCGAATGATTGTTTTAAATGATGAATATGTCAAAAAATACAATGGGGAGCTGATACTCTTCTATGATGATACAATTGGAAGTCCAATGGTACTAAGGGAGAGTCCAAGAGCGAAGTATGTTTTACCAGAAGCTTATGATTTGATAAAGGAGGGACTAGAATGGTTGGGAGTAAAATATTCCAAGATTCTGTATAAGAGTGATCGTCTAGATATTTTTTATGAATATTGTGCGAAATTAATCAAAGATCATATAGCATATGTGTGTTTTTGCTCCGCTGTTGATTTTAGGGAAAAATATAAAGAACAAGGAATGAGTTGCCCACACCGAGAGCACACAATCGAAAAAAACTTAAATGAATGGAATGCAATGCTCAATAAGGCTTATCATGAGGGAGAAGCAGTAGTAAGACTAAAAACTGGAATGGATCAGAAAGATCCTGCTCTAAGAGATCAAATCATTATGAGAATATCAGAAGCAAAACATCCTAGAGTTGGAGAGAAATATATCATATGGCCAATGCTAGAATTCTCATGGGCTATAGACGACTATTTAATTGGAGCCTCCCATATAATTAGAGGTATAGATTTGGTTAAAGAGGGAATCATTGAAGAATTTGTATGGGATCATTTTGGTTGGAAAAAAGCAAAACTGCTGTATTATGGACGATTAAGATTCCCAGGATTGAAATTAAGTAAAACTGAAGCTCGTAACAAAATTCAAAGTGGAGAATATACAGGATGGGAAGATCCCAGGACATGGAGTATGCAATCTCTCAAGAAAAGAGGAATAAGGGCAGCAGCATTAAGAGAATCTTTATTGGATCTGGGAATGTCTCAAACGGGCATAAATTTTTCAGTAAATTGGTTGTATTCCAAAAATCAGAATATCATAGATAAAATATCTGATAGATATTTTTATGTTGAGGATCCAATTACAGTCGTAGTTGATAATGTTCCTTCTGATGAATACATAGCCGAACCATTATTACATCCTTCAAATCCAAAAAGGGGGAAGAGGAAAATTCGATGTGTTGCAAAAAATCATCAATTAACCTTGGTAATATCCTTTTCAGATGCAGAGAAATTAAAAACCAATCAAATTCTTCGCTTCAAAGATTTAGTAAACATTAAAATCAATTCGGTTGATCTCAATAAAAAATTAATTCAAAGTTCTTTTCATAGTAAGGAGCTGGATAGGCAATTTTCAATAATTCACTGGCTCCCTAAAGATGAGAATATCAAAGTTATACTTGTTAACCCTGATGGTACCACATCAAATGGTTTAGGAGAATTAAATCTTTTACAAATTCCTATGGATCAAACA
The DNA here is from genome assembly GCA_019894975.1 of Promethearchaeota archaeon. Lineage (GTDB taxonomy): Archaea > Asgardarchaeota > Lokiarchaeia > Sigyniarchaeales > SOKP01 > Loki-b32. The sequence goes on from JAGXNO010000021.1 coordinate 54,566, forward strand.
ATACAATTTGAGCGTTTTGGTTTTGTTAATCCCATTGAATTAAAAGAGAATTGTCTTTTCTGTTATTTTTCTCATTAAATCTTTCTAATTTTACTTTCCAAATAATACATCAAAATATTATGATATTATGCAATTATATGATAAAATTTTAAAAATCAAGAATAAATTTATAATGGTATAAGAATAATATTGCAATAAATTTCATAATTATATAGGACACTAATATTGATATCTCATCTCCCTTGTAAAAAGTGTGGTTCCTCTTTATCCTTAGTGAAGGGTTCAGTTGTTCAGTGTCCTTATTGTAGAGCAGAAAACTTATATATGGAATCTTTCTATACCTTAAAATATTACATGTCTGATATACTGAAGCTCTCCTCATTAAGGAAAGAGAAAAAGGTTGATAAAAAAGAGATAGTAAGAAGAAAAATATTTATCGAGACGTATTTTACAAACCTTAGGTCAAACTTTAAGGAATATAGACATTTAATAATAACCAAGTTAGATTCAGTTAGTATCAATCCTGTAAAATTATTTTATTTAATTCGAGCTGCAGGTAATTTAGAGCTTATCATTGATAGATTCCTCATTAGATACTTAGAGGAGGATAATTCCAAGCAAAAATATCTGGAATTTAGAGATAAGGCTTATATTATTAATAAATCACTATTGGGATTATATTATAGCTACTTAGCCAAAAATACAAATAGATATAACAGATCATTTAGATTTTATCAGTACGCAGAGAAAAATTACCAGCACGTAGTAGATTATTGCAATATTGTTAATTTAAGCGATATCCAACCTCTTTTTTCTAAGATCGGTAAATTCTATTCTGTTTTAGTGAAATTCACTACAATTATTCGGAATATTTTAGATAAAAATCCAAAACTCTTTACAAATGAATTGGAAATCTTACTTAAAGAATTGGATCCTATCTATAAAAATGATATCCAAATCTATAATCTTTATAATCAAATTGTAAATATTGTTCAATTGGAACGAAACACGTGGATTTTGCTAGAAAATATTCGAGTAGACGATCCCTTCCAATCAACTGATTCTTTTTATGAAGCTAATTCAGAAATAGATGAGGAAAACCTTAATGAATTAAATCGAGTAAGAAATTGGATTAAAAACATTTCTGAAAAATATCAAGAATATCAGAATAGCCTTCTAAAATTACATTCTGGGAGAATTGTTAAATATTTAGGCTCTTATCGTGAAGAATTTATCTCTTACAAGCAAAAAAATGCCGAGAAATTCGATTTTATTTTGGGAACAATGATTAACAATGCTTTAGAATCTTATAATAATGAAACTATTGAAGCATTAGAAACTCTGCGGCATCTTATGCAAAAAAATATTTTTAATAGAAATCTGCTTGATAAATTAAAAATTAGACATGATGAAATAATTGAGATGGATGATGTACTACAAAAATTTGCTACTAATTTATTCAAAAAACCATTACTTAGAAATCTAGAATCAGAATATTATAAAAAATTGATTTCTATTATTTCTGGTAAACATAGTGAGTTTGATAGACATATCTTAAAATATATTAATCAAATGTTAAAAGATTTCGAAGAAGTAAGAACAAAAAGTGATTTATCTCTTGTTGAACAGCGGAAGCAATTTATCTCCCAAATTAAGCCTAACCTTCAAAAATTAATCGATTTAAGCTTTACATTAAATGAAGAAATCCTTCCTTATCCTCTTTTTATTGATGTTATAATTCCCAGTCGAAAATTTAAAGTTAATAATCCTGGAGTTCTAACATTATTGATTGAAAACCCAAATATAACTGATATTAAGAATATAAGGATTCATTTCATAATACCTGATTCTGTCCAAAATAAATTGAAATTTACGAGTATTAAAAAACTTAAAGCTAATGAGACAAGAAAAATCAAAATTAGAATTAACCCTAAAGAAAAAGGCACTTATTCTTCAATGGTAATGATAGAATACCAACATATTAATAAGACCTTTTGGATGCCTTCAATCAAATTCAAATTAGAAGTTGAGGAGATTAAGAAATTTATTCATTATCCAATATACTCTAGAGAAGAATATTATCAAGTAAATGCAAGTAACATATTCAAATTTGTTAGAGATAAGGCATAATTAATGTAGATTTGTATTGTAGTCAATAATTTTAAATGTAAAGCTTTTTGTATTTAAAAATCTTTTTTTATGTTAGTTATGGATAATAAAGAACTTCATAATAAAGATAAGAAACAAGAATCTCCTGAATCAGATTGGATGTTTTGCCCTATTTGTGGACACAACCTACCAAAAGTTCAAAAACTTAAGTTTTGTACTAAGTGTGGTACAAATATTGAATATATTAAAGAAAATAAAAGGTTACCATCTTCCCAAAACGTAAATCCATATAAATCTCAAATATCACCTCGTCAGTATCAACCACCTCTTATTTCTTATGGTCCTCCTAAAATTTCAGATAAAGAATTAGTTGATAATAAGGAGCATAAATTGTGGGGAACATTCCATTCCATTGGAATATCTTTGCTTGCATTCCTATTTATGAATATAATACTTGGAGGATTCTTGGCTTTTGTATCCTTTATTACTTTAGATATAGAAATTATTTATGATCTAATATCTAATCCTTATTTCATCTCTCTTATTTCACTTTTTGAACTAATTTTTATAATTGTTCCTGTTATTTATGTTAAAAGGTATCTCGAGAATCCAAGTTTTAAAAATAATTTAATTTTATTAGGATTTACAACAAGAGGATATGACCGAAGAAACCTAATTAAAGAAGTTCTAATAGGATTGAGTTTTGCTGTGATTGGAGTATTGTTAGTTACTTCTGTATCAATTTTATTAGAATTAATAATAGAAAATATTTTTAACGTTGATATTATTCAAGATTCCAGCGAATTAACTGATGTAGGTTTACCTATTGATATACCTAGCTTAATAGTTTTTGTTATAATCATGATATTAGTCATTGGAACTTCTGAAGAAATACTATTTAGAGGATTTATGCAGAAAGGATTAGTCAGGAGTTTAGGTAATAAATGGGGAATAATTATTACTGCTTTCATATTCTCAATGATTCATCTAATTGGTATTCTCTTTTTGGCCCTCGAATCACCAATAGTTTTCATAGTTTCCTTTATTCTAACATTCTTACCCTATTTTGCAATTTCATTGATGCTTGGATTTTTATTTCATTGGAGGAATGAAAATTTAATAGCAGTAGTTATAATGCACGGAGTTTATGATGCAATAACAATTATTTTAGCTTATTTAATATATGTGGCATTTTAATAGATTCTATAATTTTATTAGAACATTAATCTTATGACAATTTTAAATAAATTCAAGGTTATGGCAAAAGAAAAAAGTACTAACATAGGAATAGGTCTCGGACAATCGGATCATCAAAATGAATGCATTTTATTAGCAATCACCAACTTTTTGCGAGAAAACTCATCAATAATTTATATTTTTGGTACTACAGAATCTTTAAGTCATATAAATTCTCTAATCGATCCAAATTATAAATCTAGGATAATAATTAATGAATCTGCAAATCCTGAAGAGGATATATTTGAGTGCCTTTTAAGTAAGAAAATCGATGGTGTTATTAGAGGCTCATTAAGTTCAAATAAATTTTTAATGGAATTAAGGAAATCTCTCGATCCCAAAACCATTAATCGATTAGCACTTCTTGAAACTGTAAATGGGGATCAGTTTTTTTATGGACCAGTTGGTGTCGATGAGTGTAATAATTTGGGAGAAAAAATTGAATTTATAGTAAACTCAATAAAGCAATTGAAATTTCTTAATATCACTCCTAATATTAGTGTTTTAAGTGGTGGTCGAAAAGGAGATGTGGGAAGAAATAAAGAGGTCGATATCTCCATTCAGAATGCAGAAAATACTGTATTAGAAATGAAAAAACTATATCCTGGTTTAGCTATCCACCATGATGAAATTTTAATTGAGAACGCAATTAAAAATAAATCTAATCTAATTATTGCTCCAAATGGAATTTCAGGGAATTTAATCTATAGGACATTGGTTCACTTGGGTGGGGGAAAAGCGTTTGGTGCAATCTATATGAACTTAGAACATGTCATTATTGATACCTCAAGAGTAGGTGAAAAAAGTGAAATTCAAGGTGCTCTTCTCTTGGCACTAGCTTTATCTTAAAAATTTAAATATTACTTTACAGTTTGTTTTGACTAATTATATAGAGGGTCTGTTCCCAAACCTATTTCACTAACATTTAAACCCGTATTCCCTAAATACCTATAATTTATTTAATATTCTCCGAATGTCTGATGTTAGAACTTACTTCTTCATCATTTCAAATAAATTCACAGATGTATCAATTAAATCTCTACTTGTTTTTCCATTTTTTATCATATCTTCAATCCATAACTGAACTTCCTTCTTTTTTCCCTTAGCAATTGCTTGTAAATTTTTTAGGTTAGTATTTTGGTATCTTTTACTTAGGAATCCAAGATAAATTGGAGCTGGAGGTGTGAATGCAGACTCTTGTGGGGTTGGAGGTGCTGTGCAAATACCTTTATTTGCATCAAAACTCTCACAATTAGCACAATTTTCTACTCCTTTCTCTTTAGCGCATTGATTGATGCTACAATGCATACTACTTGCACACCCGGGGCATGGGGGGAAACCTTCTAATTCCTTTAACATATTTTTAAAAGTTGTAATGTTTTCCTCATTGAAGCTTGATTTTGGATTCATCATGGATATAATTCCACTAAACATCGGATCTTTTAGTACTTTTAAAAAATACTTAGCACTATCTTGAAGGTTTGTTGTATTTGAATCACATAGGTCACAACTCAACCCACAAGTGGTTATTTTATATTTATCGACCATTTCGCTCATTCTATTTTGATATTATTTAATAATAATACATTATATATTATTCAATTCATAAATACCTCTGATATATTTAAGGTTAAGAGGGTATAGATCTTGAAATTTATCAATTTTTCCATCATGAAAAAATAAAAGAAAAGAATTAATAAATTTAACTTACGTTAGAGCTCCTAAAAACATTGCCAATAATACGACTATACCTCCGATTAAAACAGCCAAAACTATCAGAGCAATCCCTAAAATACCTAAAAAAACGGGAGTATAATGAATAGGTCTAATAGCTAAAAAAATAACTAATACTGCAAAAAGTAATCCCAGAACTCCACTTAGCACACCAAATCCATACGGCATTAAACCTGACCCTATTAATTCTAATATCGATTCAATAACGGCAATAAC
>JAGXNO010000022.1 GCA_019894975.1 Promethearchaeota archaeon
CTCTTATCCTTATCTGTTCTTATTAAACCGTCTTTGCAGCCGTCTTTACAACCTCTTTTGGATTCCATTGTCTTTTATATTAGAATTTAAAAATTTTTAAATTTTTTTTAGTTGAAGTAGATCAAAATCGCAATAATTATTATTACTGAGCCATAAATAATCGAAATAATCCCAAATATTATTTTCGTATGTTTTATTTTCTCCAGTCTTATTAAGATTATTTCAGCAACTATAATTAAAGGTAAACCAAGAACTATAAGAATCCCTAAGATTTGAAGAGGTAAATAATAATCATATAGATTTATGACAAACATACAAAATGATCATTACCGCTTTATTAACAATATATAATAGCTTAGCTTAAAGTAGTTTTGGTCCAGAAATTATGCGATTGGATTTTAGTATTTATAGAAATTAAAACTATACATATTTCTAAAATCAAAAATTACCAAAATTTTGATTTTCAATATAAAATGAATAACTTTTTAATTATAAATGAAAATATTTTTGAAAACTGATTGACTTATAATTGTAAGATGAATGTTAATAAAGTTGAGGAGAATATCTACGAGATTCCTCCTAAAACTTTGATGGCGCGAATTCAAGGGAATATAGAGAAGTTCCAAATGAGAGTTCCTGTTAGAATTTATGCCAACAATTATATTTTGGAGAAGATAAAACAGGATCGCACATTAGATCAAATTTCGAATGTAGCATGTTTACCAGGAATACGAAAATATGCAATTGCGTTATCTGATGCCCACCAAGGATATGGATTTTGTATAGGTGGAGTAGCTGGAACAGATGCCGAGACAGGGATGATTTCTCCTGGAGGAGTAGGTTATGATATTAATTGTGGGGTAAGATTGTTAAGAACAAATCTAGCTCTCAGTGATATTACAAATGCACTTCCAAATTTGTTAAATAAAATATTTAGTAATATCCCTTCTGGTTTAGGTTCTAAAGGCAAACTGAATATAAGTTATCCAGATTTAGATGATGTTTTAAATCACGGTGTGAACTGGGCTTTAGAAAAAGGATTCGCAGTTGAAGAAGACCTTAAACACTTAGAAGAAAATGGTTGTTTAAAAAATGGTGACGCAAGCCTAGTATCCCAAAAAGCAAAACAAAGAGCCATTAAACAACTTGGTTCTTTAGGAAGTGGTAATCATTTTCTTGAAATTCAAAAGGTAGATCAGATCTATAATAAAACTGTGGCAGAAAAACTAGGAATAACAGAAAAAAATCAAATTACTGTTATGGTTCATACGGGGAGCAGAGCGTTAGGTCATCAAGTTTGTACCGATAGTTTGCGAAAAATTGAACAAGCAATGAAACAATACAAAATCAAAGTGCCCGATAGAGAACTGGCTTGTGTACCCGCAGATACACCTGAAGCTCAAAACTATTTACAGCAGATGGCGTGTGCTGCCAATTTTGGATTTACTAATCGTCAATTAATTACCCATTGGTTAAGAGAATCATTTCAAAATACATTTAATAAGGATATTGATGCATTAGACATGCATATGATTTATGGTGTTTGTCATAATATCCTAAAAATAGAAGAACATGAAATAGAGGGTAAAAAGGTGATGTTAAATGTCCATCGTAAGGGAGCAACTAGAGCATTTCCACCAAATCATCCAGCTTTGCCCCAAGATTATAAGGATATTGGTCAACCGGTTTTAATTCCTGGAACCATGGGATCTGCTTCATATTTATGTGTAGGTAAACCAAAAGCTATGGATTTAACTTTTGGTTCTACTGCTCATGGATCTGGTAGAGTAATGTCTAGATCAAAAGCTGTTAAAAAATATTGGGGAACCAAAATTCAAGAAGATTTAGGAAAGAGAGGAATATTAGTAAAGAGTGCTTCTATGAAAGTTTTAGCTGAAGAAAGTCCTGGAGCTTACAAAGATATTGATCAAGTTGTACAAGTAAGTCACGATCTAGGAATTGTTGAAAAAATTGTAAGACTCACTCCAGTAGGGGTTGTTAAAGGATAAAAACTCTAAGATTTTCTAAATATCAAATACTATATCAATTTCTACTCTGTTCTTTTTCTCTAAGATCTCCATAAAGCTATACGTGATGGCTTTCACTTCTGTCCCAATTTCATGCTTATTTCTATTGAATTTTTCCCCGTTAGCTACAGCTTTTAATTTAAACTTGGTATTAGTTTTTTCTATAGTTTCGACATTTATTTTATTAAATACTAATTCTTCTACGTCAAAAATATAAAGGAACTCTGATAAGAAATCAAAACATAAGGCGTATTTATCTTCTGACTCAATTTCAATTAGTTTTTCAATTTCTTGAGAAATCTTACTTAAGTTAGGAGTAATTGTGGTCATTAAACTAAGGGCAGTTTGTGAAAAAGCTTCCTCAAGAGTTCTACCCCAGCTTCTAACGCGAACGTCTGCAGTATGATCTTTAAATTCAAATCCCGCTTCCTTCATTTTTATTTTAAACCTAAAAGTAAAATTTTTCCACTTTAGTAAGTGTTAATGATTTAAAATTATAACCAATTAGAGGAATTTCTTAGTACTTTAAATTTTTCCTTTAAGAAATTTTATTAACATGAATTTCTACACCATAATTGATGATTTATATTTTTATCAAATGCTATCATTTGTAAGAAAATATTCTAATTTTGAGCTTAAGTTAAGCAAATATTTTTATAATAAAACTAATGGAGTATTTCCAGAATTTATTGTGGTAATTGACAAATTTATCTTTTTTTTTGTTAGAAAAGATAGGTATTTTACTTCTAAAATCTATTTGGACTCTATTAGAAGAGAGATTTCACCAAGAAAGGTTTTAATTATAAGAGCTGAGAATGTTTTTATTAATTTACTGTTTAGTTTTTTTCCAGATTTATATATCCATGATATAAAGATAGAAGTTGATGATACAACAGGAGAAAGAGAAGTTACATTATATTTTTTGAATTATAGGGATAGAGGTATTGCAATTGGAAGAAAAGGAGAGTATATTAAGTGTTTAAATGATTTATGTCAAAGATATATAATTCTTGAAAATAAAATAACACCGTTAGAAATAAAATGCAAATTCTTAGGTTAACATTTCTAGTAAGGGACAGACTTCAGCCCTACTAAATAGGCAACAGTATTAGCAATAATACTTACTGCCGGTGTTATTATCATTAAAAAAATGAAAATGTGTATATCGGGTAATAAAAACACTGAGGGGAAAATGAATCCTGGAATTGCAATAAATAGTGTTGCACCTAAAGCGAAATCTAGTTGATCTATTATCCAAAAAGGTGCTCCACTACTGATGTCAAATCGTCTTTTTAAAAAGGAACCAGCTAAATCTCCTAACACAGCCCCATAAGAAGCAAGAACAATTCTTATTAGTAATACTAAGAAATTCATAGGTATGGGTCCACCCATAAAATAATATTGAAAGATGTTTATGTCATTATAGAGTATATATTGCCCTTCGCTTGAAGCTTGAATTATTGTTTCTTTTATCGGTTCCCAGAGAATTATAAAAAGTAGAAAAACCATAAATGTTAGGGGGATACCAACATATAAGGGTCCTTTTAATCCATTGATAGTTTTATGATCTCCTAATATCCTCCTTCCATCTCTAAAAAGCTTGCCATTGTCAATTGGACGTCCTCCCCCTGTGAAAACCATTGATGCGTTAGAGAGATAGGCAGGCAATATCAATAATAGTGAGAAAATTAACAAACTAACCCAGTCTGCCCATGAAAACAATACCGAAATGACTATGAAATTGACCAGGATTAAACAAGCGAAAAACAGAGCTAATATAAATGCGATCCTATTATTTCTTTTTTCTGCTTCTTCTAATGTACTTGATTCTTTCAAAATATTATTCTAACCTATGTAAAAAGACATTATTATCTAATTTGATAATTATCCAAATTATTGATTAAATTAAATTTTTATGAAGTAATTATTATTAACTAGATCTTAATAAATATTGCTTCCTAAATAATATTCTTTTAATGTACCGACAATAAATATATAACTTATTGAAAAGGTTATTCAAAATCAAATATTAAAGCTTTAATATTTTCCCGTTAAATTAAAGGTTAATAATTAACTTTATAAATGCAGTAGAAATATTGTATAATATATTATTTCGAGTGGAAAATAATTCTCCTATTAAAATGAAGAACTGGTGTCATAATTGTTGAAAAATCATGATTATAATTATCAATTTAATATTGATAAATTTTACAAAAACTACCTTAAAGGCCCGAAAATTTTCAATAATCGCAATGCCTTAGATCCCTCTTATATTCCTGAAATATTACCTCATCGTGATGTTCAGATAAAGGATATAGCTGAAAAGACTGCTTGTGCCTTACTAGGCGATGCACCTCCGAGCTTTTTATGCTATGGTCAGACTGGAACAGGAAAAACTGCTACGATAAGATATGTAAGCCAAAAATTAGCACAACAAAATTCGGAGATTAAACCGTGGTGGATTTATATCAATTGCAACGTAGTTTCCACACCATATCGTATTTTAGCACATATATATAATACAATTTCAAGAGAAGAGAAAATTCCCCCAACGGGGCTTCCCAAAGATATTATTTTCAAGAAATTATTAGGTTTACTTGATTCTAAGGTAAAGGATTCAATATGTTTTCTCGTGTTGGATGAGATAGACATTTTAGTTGATAAAAAAGGTGGAAATGAAATATTATATGATTTAACCAGATTGAATGAAAATTTAGACAATTGCAAGTCTAGCCTAATAGGGATCTCAAATAAACTGAAGTTTAGAAATAGTTTAGACCCAAGAATTTTGTCAAGTTTAGGAGAGGAACATATAGTTTTTCATTCTTATGATGCAAGTGAACTTAGAGACATTCTCAATGAAAGAGCGAGAATTGCTTTTCATGAACATGTATTGAAGGAAGATCTAATTCCTTTATGTGCGGCAGTCGCAGCAAAGGAACATGGAGATGCTAGAAAAGCATTACAATTGCTGAGAAAGGCAGGAGAATTAGCTGAAAGGGCTCAAAGCAAGATTGTAACGTCAGAATATGTTGAAAAAGCTCAAGAAGAAATTGAAAGAGACTATATTATGGAATTCATAAAAGGTCTCCCCCTTCAAGCTCAATTAATATTAACTTCAATCTATTTAATATCAAAATTCAATCCTGATCATATAATTATTTCAGGAGATATCTATGATGTTCATTCTGAAATAAGAGGATTGATCCCGGGAATTCGTCAGTTGACAAAACGGAGGATTAGTGATTATATAAATGAGTTGGCATTAGCAGGTATAATTACAGCGGATGTCAAATCTATGGGGCACTACGGTAGAACAAAAATTATAAAATTTGATATCGGAATAGATATTATTGAAAAAGTCCTATGTGAGATTGATAAAATTCAAGGGATCTTAAACCATAAACCTATATTGTTGCAAACAGATAAAGTGAAATTAAAAAATAATATCTTTAAAAAACTAATTTAAGGACTGAACTCCCATTCTTCAACGTCCTTTGCTAACTCTTTAAGGAAGAATTCAGCAGATTGCTCATTTTTCTCTTTTAAAAGCAGAAATAATCTAACTAAATGCTTACAAAATTGTTTGTTTTTGCTCCTTCGGGTCTCAAAATCATGACAATTGTGTTTTAACAATTTTTTCTTTAGATCAATTTCTATATAATAGGAATTTTCCTTAGAACCCGCAACTGATGATTTTATCATACCCTTTTCGTTATCAAGCTCTTGTACATCAAAATCTTTATCTGATATATTTACTGCTCTATTCAATGTGTTTTTATCAGAAAATGATTTCAATATGAGACTAAAACTTGATTTTTCATCATTTTCTATTTTAGTGGTGAGGAGTCTTCTTTTTTTAACTGATTTTATATTCCCTAAAACCGTGTTTTTCCTATCCGCTTGCCAGAGTAACAATCTCTTATTTAGAGTTGTTGAAAGACTTATCATTCCATTCTCATCTTCAATCAATAAATTCTCCTTAAGCAAGGTCTTTATAAATGTCGTTGCTCTTTCTGGGGGGAATAGGAATAATTCATATGAAATTTTATATAAAAGATCATCTAAATGGATGTAGGGTAAATCAATAATTTTCCAAACATATAATAACAGTTCCGTGTTATCCTGCCGAGGAATTGCGAAATTCATAAGTTTAAGTTTTTCATATTTATTTAAAATTAAATTATTAAATATTGTTCTTTAAATCTAATTGAGTTCCTCTTAACGAATCTAAATCAACAATAGCTACAATTCCTGGTGTAGGGTGAATCCCTAAAGATTTCATAAAATCTGTTTGGCTTTGAAAACAACCCGAATTAACCAATACAACGTTGTTGTAAGTGCTCAAATCATTGATATGGATATGACCTGTGTGAAAAATATCCGGTATTTTATCAATTACGAGCCAATCCTTACGTGTGGGCGCAATTTGTGTTTTCTTTCCGTATATTGGAGCTAAATGCCTACATTTCAAGAATTCTTTCATAGTTTCAGCAGATTTTGTATTTTCCATTCCGGGGATTAACATATTCAAGTCGAGAAGACTATCACCGTGAAAAACTAATGTATTGACACCATGAGTTTTAATAAGAGAAGGATTACCAATACAATTTACTCCGATATCAAGAAGTTCTTTTGAATATTTTTTAGGTACAGCGGGTCTAGGGATAGCATTTCTAACTGGCTCGTGGTTTCCAGAGCTATAAAAGATTTTAATATATTCAGGAATTTCAGCAAGCAGTTTTGCTGCTTTGCTATACTGATTATAAATATCAGAAATAAGGAGATCGTTTTCTTGTGATGGGTAAATTCCAATTCCATCAACTAAATCTCCATTGATTACCATGTATTTAATTCTACCAGCTCTATCTCTTTGAGACTTATTCCCTACTTTTCCGTTTAAAAAATCTGTGAATCGATTCCATAGATTAGCTTCAAATTCTTTACTGCCAATATGTGTATCCGAAATTAAGACAATGGATAATGGATCGTTTGATTTATTTGGTTCAAAATCTTTTGGAATATCAATTTGTGAAATGTAGTTCCCATAAATTATCCCAGTTTTACCTTTATCTCCTGGGTTGTAAGTACCTTCTATGTAAAGCATCTGATCATTAAGAGTTCTTTGGGCAATTTTTACATTATCTTGATTTTCTGTGTCTTTTCTAATTATTACATTAACTAGCCCCGTTAGATCCTCCAAAGTAATGAAGTAAAATCCATTTTTTGTTACTCGGATTTCGTTTACAAGGCCAATTACGGATACTTCTACCCTATTGGATAGTCTTAATATATTATTGATGTTATCAGCATTGTGTACTTCTGTCCTTTTTCTCATTAAATTCCTAAGTTTATTGAATTTATCAAAGGTTAGGTCATAAAAATCCTTGTAATTTCCGTTGGTATACAATTTTCCAGTAGGATCTTTAAGAATTTCAAATTGGGAATTATAATCCTTTGCCACTGGTTTAAATGCAAGCGGAGAATTAGTACCTCCTAATAATTTTATCTTAGGTCTTTTATTTATTTCAATGATAGTGGCACTACTACTATATTCCCTGGAGGGAGAAGTTACTGCATTAATAGGATTGTTGTTAAGTCGTTTGGGAGTTATTTCATTATTCTCAGTATAATTTGATCCAAAAGGTTTGTTACTAACTCTTTCAGAGAGCTCATTTTGAGGTTTATCAAATTCTAATTTTACATCTAACTCCTCTTTCCCAGAAGATATTTCCTGTTTAAGTAATTTTCTCTTCATTATTCTCTTTATTTCTTCATTGGATGTTTTGTTTAAGATGTTTTCGGTTAAATGGCTCTTGAAACTTGGGATAAAGCTTGAGTCTTTAATGATGAGATTAATTTTATTTAAAGGATCTTCTAAATCTACTATGATGTCTAAAAGAGAAGGAGTTATATTTATGCCAGAATTCACTAGTTTTTTTACAATGATTTTTTTTATCTCTATATTTTCAGTTTTCACGGGTTCCCCATTCCAAGGTTGAATTAAATTAATTATTGCATGACAAAATTAAAGCCTTTTTTATTAAAGGAAAAACATTATTTATTTTTATTTCAATGGAGTGTTATAAATTAACGTTCTCATCCCCTTTTTAAATGAAATAGCTGATTAATAAATGAATTTAATTTGTATTAGGAAATATCAATAATAATATCTATAAATCGATCCTCATCATATATATAAAATTTTTAGAATGGGTACATTATGGCTGAAATGAGTAAGGAAATAGAAGAATATTTCACTTCAATTCAAAATCAGGTAGATTGCTGTTATTCGATTGCAGAGGAAGCACGCAGCAAGGGATATGATCCAGAAAAATATGTAGAATGTCCACAAGCAAAAGATTTAGCAGGAAGGGTTGAAAAATTAGTTGGTCCAGAAGGTATTGCTGAAGAAATAAGAGAGCTAAAAAAAAGTGGATTAAATGATGATGAAATTGTTTTTAAAATAGTTACGAATATATTAGATAAAAAAATTGGAAATATAGATTCTCTAGAAGAACGTGTAGAGAGAGCAATAAGAGCAGGATTAGCTATAAAGACAATGGGTGTAGTAAGTGCTCCACTTGAAGGAATTTCCAAAATTCAAATTCGAACAGATCAATCTGGTGGAAAATATCTATCCTTATATTTTGCAGGTCCAATACGAGCTGCAGGGGGAACAACTGCGGCACTATGTGTACTTATTGCAGATTTCGTTAGGAAGAAATCAAACATACCAAAATATGAAGCCACTGAAGCAGAAATAGGAAGATATGTGGAGGAGGTAAAGCTCTATGATAGAAATGTCCATTTACAATATCCATCTTCAAATCGGGAGATAAGATACGCTGTTAAAAATCTGCCAATAGAAATTAATGGTGATGCAACTGAGGTTGAACAAGTATCTGCTTTTAGGGATTTACCTAGAATTGAAACAAATAATATTAGGGGGGGAGCTTGCCTTGTTTTGAATGATGGCATCTTATTAAAAGCCCCAAAACTGTTGAAAATTGCTAAATCTATGAAATTAGAAGGCTGGGATTGGTTAGATGATCTGAAAAAAATAGGTCAAAAAGAAGAATCAAAAATAAAAAGTGAAAAGGATATATTAGTTTCTCCTAATTTTAAATATGTTGCAGATATTATAGCTGGAAGACCTGTTTTTAGTCACCCCTCAGAGATTGGAGGTCATAGAATAAGATATGGACGATCTCGGAATACTGGATTAGCCGCGGGAGGTATTCATCCCGCAACAATGGGAATCTTAGATGATTTTGCGGCTATTGGTACGCAACTTAGAATTGAAAGACCGGGTAAGAGTACTAGCATTTGTCCTGTCAGTTCTATTGAGCCTCCCATTATAAAGTTAAAAAATGGAGATGTTATCAGGGTTACCTCATATAATTTGGCTAGAAAAGTATTTCCAAACATTGACGAAATTCTATTCTTAGGAGATATTCTCTTTGGTTTCGGAGAATTTGCTGAGAATAATCATATATTAATGCCCTCTGGATATGTTGAAGAATGGTGGGCATTGGAATTAAAAAATGCCCTAAAAGATAAAGAAATCAATGATTCCAGATTATTAGAATTGATAAAAGATCCTTTTACTTTTAAACCAACAGCTGAAGAAGCTATTAGATTATCGAAAGAGTTTCAAATTCCCTTGCATCCATCTTTCACAGACTTCTGGGGGAATATTTCAGTTGAGGAACTCTCTATCTTAAGAAATGCGTTTATCAAAGGATTTTCTACAGAGAAAAAAAAAATTGTTCTAAACAAAGATGAAGATATTAAAACTATATTAGAAAAAGCGTTTATTATCCATAAAATAAGGGAGGAACGGATAGTATTCAGTAAAAATATGAATCTTATCTACTCTGAGATATTTCGGCTTGAAGATAAAAAAGAAGTAAATTATGAAAGGGAAGAGGATATTTTTTCATTTTTTAATAAAATTTCTTCAATAGACATTAAGAATAAAGCCCCCCATTTCATAGGATCTAGAATGGGAAGACCCGAAAAATCTGAAAGAAAAAGCATGAAGGGTGTTCATACACTTTTTCCTTTAAGTGATAAAGTAGGAAGCTCAAGGGAAGTAGAAAAGGCACTCGAACTCCAGAAAATTAGGATTGATGTGTGTAGAAAAAAGTGTCCAAAATGTGATACCATAAGTATATTCAATATTTGCCCTAAATGTTCTACCCATACAGAATTAGGATCAATTTGTGAGAAATGTAAGAAATTTTTTCGACCGAGTGAACATAAAAGTGGGGATAGATGTCCTCATTGTAATGGTCGGGTGAAAGCTTCTGATGAGGCAATTTTTAATCTTAAGAATCACCTAAACTCAATTTTGAAATCCTTACAGATACCCCTTCCAAAGAAATTAAAGGGTATTTATGGTTTGACAAATCAATTTAAAGTTCCTGAACCTTTAGAAAAAGGAATTTTAAGAGCTAAAAACAATGTATTAGTTTATAAGACTGCTGAGATAAGATACGATGCTACTGATATTCCTTTATCACATTTTAAACCAGAAGAAATTGGAACTTCTATTAAAGATCTTAAGGATTTAGGATATCAACATGATTATAAAGGAGAACCTTTACAAACTGAAGATCAGATTATTGAGCTAAAAGTTCAGGATGTTATACTCTCAGATGACTGTGGTCAATATTTTATTAAAGTTTCAAATTTTTTAGACGATGAGTTGGAGTATTTCTACGGAATGAATCGCTTTTATAACATTGATGATTCAAAAGACTTAATTGGCCATCTTGCAGTAGGATTAGCACCACATACTAGCGCGGGAATAATTGGAAGAATAATTGGGTTCTCTCCAGCTAGATCTATTTATGCTCACCCTTTCTGGCATAGCGCAAAAAGAAGAAACTGTGATGGAGATGAGGATGGAATAATGTTATTACTAGATCCTTTATTAAATTTTTCAAGACATTATTTACCAAATAAAATTGGTGGGAGGATGGATGCTACATTAGTTATTGGTACTTTATTAGATCCTAATGAAATTGAACCAGAAGCGCATAATGTTGACACTCTATTTCAGTATCCCTTAGAATTCTATAAGGCCACTGAAAAGTATACTACTCCATCAAAAATAGAAAAAATGATGAGTTTAGTTAGAAGTCATTTAGGTACAGTAGATCAATATGAGAACATTGGGTTTAACATCCCTACAAGAAATATCAATGAAGGTCCTAAAACTACAGCTTATAAATTATATGAATCCATAGATGAAAAAATAGATGCTCAGTTACATCTTGCAGAAATAATAAGAGCGGTTGATGCGAGAAAAGTTGCTGAAAAAATTCTTTCTACTCATTTTAATCCAGATATTTTAGGAAACTTAAGAAAATTTAGTGTACAGACATTCAGGTGTGTTAAATGTAATTCGAAATATAGAAGACCTCCTCTTTCAAACTCAGGAAAATGTCCTAAATGTGGGAATAAAGTAATTTTAACTGTTAATCGAGGTGGAATTGAAAAATATATCTCTAGAGCCATAAAACTCTGTGAAGATTTTCATCTTAATGAGTATACTATTCAAAGAATGGAATTGATTGAGGAATATGTAGAAAGTCTAACAAACAATCCTAAAATCAAGCAATATAAGCTAGGTGATTTTTTTTAATTTAAAGTGTTTCTGAGTCTATTTTTCTTAGAGCTTGGTAACAAATTGCCAAACACCCATTCAGATTTTCAGGTAAAACTTTATCAGGTGTGTCTCTTAAGGAGTGGATATATTTAGAATCTTTATCTGAATGAAAAAAGATAGTTTGAAGCTTTTTTCTAGCCCTTTTAGCGTACCGTCTAAATATTGTATGATCACTTTTTGGCTCAAAAAACTTACTAAACCTAGTAATTGGTATATTCAAAGAATTTGCTGTTGCTTCGATAAGATCGTTGTAACCCTTATTCATCCGTTTTCTTAATGGAAAACCTGCTTTGTCTAATAATCCAATATAAGTACCAACCATATCTATGTTGATATTAATCGATTTATTCAAGTTATAATCTTCATTCAATACACGAAAATGTTCAGAACAAAATTTTTTTGAACCTTTTAAGCCCCATTCTTCAGCACCTGTCCAGATAAAAAGCAATTCAATATTATCTAATGGATTTCTTTTGAACAATTTTGCTAACTCAATTAATATTGAGACTCCGCTAGCATTATCAATTGAGCATGAGGCAGGTTTTTCATTAAATACAAGATAAAGAATGGGTAAAGAAATGACAATTCCAAATAAGGATACTATTGCAATAATTATTATAATATTAGTAGGGAGAGAAAAAATTAGAAGTATGTCAAGAGTTAACCAAATGGAAAAAACTACAACGATAAGTAGATAAAAACCTATTATCAATCTATAAATTAAAAACATAAATACTTGGAACCGAAAAGGAATATTTGCCGAAACGGAATCATAATGTGCTGTTAATATAACAATCGGTCTTTTTTCCTTTTTATTATTTGCAGGAATTTCCGCATATATATTTTTAGAGGATTCTTTTTTTATCAAGGTCATTTTACGTGTTCTTTCAAATAAATGCTTTATTACAAAGTAAATGACCAAAATTAGAATTAAACGTGAGAGGAGGAGATACGTGATTAGTATCAAATAACTAGTTCTCATTAATAACCTTGTCGGTCCCGTCCAGTGGAAATATTCACGCTGAGATTTGATATTTTCTTTTTTCAATTCTTCTTCAATATAATTTATAGCTTTTGTTTCCCCTGTAGTTGATGCCGATCTATTAAAAGCTAATGATTCAACATGCTTTTTAGTTTCTAACTCTTTACTTATTACTACACTCGTAATAGAAATCACAAATTCTGTTGTATATTTAACTCTTCTATTTTTTGATCATTATTAAATGGGTAATACGAATAGAGGTATCTTTCTCAATATTTTAACATGAAAATAAATATTAAGCTTAAATATGCAGGAGGTGGGATATTCGAAAGAGATCGATATGATCCGTTATCATTATTCGAACCCACGAAGACCTATGTCACTAGAACCTCAATCTAGCGCCGATAGCCGCTTGTTCTATATACCAAACAATGCTTAGACCAGGCTTGGCAACTCCTGCTTTGAATTAATTGTATTTTAGACCTTTTTTTTGATATCAAGAATAGACTGCATTATTGATATTGAATTAGATAATGTATCCAATTTTTAAAATCTTATTCCTAAATTATTCTTAATTTTCATTTTTAATGCTTAATTCAAAAAATGTTAAAGATTATCGTTTTCTATAAATTTTTAAGATAAACTTATTATATTAAATAATAAAATTTTAGTTATTTTATAGTGCATTTAAAAACATAATACAAAGGTTATGAATTTCATGTCAGTTGATCGAAACAAATTAGAAGCGTTGCTAAAATGGTATAGGCAGGAAGTTGGTGCAAATTTGATTGCGGCTATTATTGTGAATAGGGAAGGTTTAGTAATGGCAGCAGTAAAAGGAGAATCAGAAACAGAAGTAGAAGAGGATGTAATTGCTGGTGTAAGTGCATTAGTAGAACCTGTTCTAACCAGAATTACAGAAGAGTTCAGTTCAGGGGCTTTCGGAACAGGCACGTTTGATACAGAAGAACAACGTATTATTTTTTGCGAAGCGGGACCTGAAGCAATTTTTGTAACAGTATTAGATTCAATTGCAATGGTTGATCCCATTTTTCCATATGCGTATTTAGCTGCAGAGAAAATAGCTCGAATTTTTGATGGGAGAACAGTCAGTCCTGTGATTCCAAAGCTGATTTCTGACCATGATACTCAAAAAATCGAAAGAAAAGTGGATAAACTTCAAAAAATTAAAGTCAAATCCGGGGAATATGCTTACAAACTAATTTTGGGAGGGGAAGGAGGAGTAGGTAAAACTAGTATGGTTCATCGTTTTGTTGAAAACGCGTTTCAAACTGATTACAAATCTACGATAGGGACATCAATAATGAAAAAAGAATGTGACTTTGAAGGTTTAGATTCAAAAGTAAGGTTTGTTCTTTGGGACTTGGCGGGACAAGCACAATTTAAGCGTGTTAGACAATCATATTTATCAAATGCTGAAGCAGGTATTTTGGTTTATGATGTGACTCGTAAAGATACTCTTGATAAAGTAGAAAATTGGTTTAGTGAAATAAAAGATGTCTCACCGAACATTTCTTTAATCTTAGTAGGTAATAAAATTGATCTAACAGAAGATCGGGTAATTTCGACTGAAATGGGAGAAGCATTCGCGAAAAAACTAAATCTTTCATATATCGAGACTTCAGCAAAAACCGGAGAAAACATAAATGATGCATTTAAAATGCTTGCTTTACAAAGAATAAGAGAATATGTTTTCACTGAGGAAGTGTAATATAAGCCTCTGGGGGGAATTGAACCCCCGACCGAATCACCTGATTGATTGAATTAAAAAATCAATTGATTACGAATCAATAGCTCTACCACTAAGCCACAGAGGCACAGAAATTTTTAAAAATATAAGTTTATTCAAAAATAATAGTTATTAAAAAATTATAAAATTTTACTTATGAGTGATAATCCTCAGATAGGTAACCTAGGAGAAATAAAATTAATAAAAATTATTGAAGATTTGGTAAGAAGTAAAACGGGAAAAGCTTTAATAAGAGATGATGCTTTTTTTTTTGAACTTTTAGATGAAGATACTAAGGAGTATTTGGTTTTGAATTCAGATATGCTTGTTTCTTCCACGGATATACCACCACAGATGAATTCTTATCAAGTTGGGACTAAATCCGTTATAATGAATATTAGTGATTTATTAGTGAAAGGAGTTCGTCCAAAAGGAATTATCATATCTCTAGGTTTACCCAAGACGCTTAAAAAAGAATCTTTCATAAAAATTATAAGTGGGATAATCGATTGTTCTTTAAAATTTGATCTTAAACTTATTGGGGGAGATATCAATGAAACAAAAGAAATCATAATAGCCCCGACCGTGTTTGGTTTAAAAAGTCCTTCGAATATAATCTTAAGAAAAGGGATAAATGTTGATGATATTTTAGTGATTAATAGAAAATTTGGATTAACAGGTGTTGGATTTGACCTTCTCTTAAACAGAGGCAGTGAAATTGAGATTTTTCCAAATTATATTAGATCCATCAAAAGTGTATTGGAACCAAGAGTTTCGGGATTGGAAGCATCTATTCTTTCAGAGAAGAAGTTAGCAACTTCAAGTATTGATTCTTCGGATGGTTTAACAAAATCTCTAACAGATTTAATGATATCTAATCCAGACATAGGATTTGAAATTGATTTTAATGAGAATTTAATTGATAATGAGGCTATCTTATATTCCCAAGAGTTTAACATTCCATTGGAAAATCTTGTTTTTAATGGGGGGGAAGAATACATTCATTTATTTACAATTAAAGCAAACAATTTTTTCAAGGCTAAAAAAGAAATTCAAAAAAAGGGTGGAACTCTTTTTAAAATAGGAAAAGTAATTCCTGAGGAATATATATATATCTTGAAAGATAATAAAAGAAGCAGACTAAAAAGCTATGGGTTTGAACATTTTACTATTTAAGTTTAATTTATTAATAGATTTTTCTATATAGTCTTAAAACAGAAGAAGATATTCTCTATACAATAAAATTTTTATACTATAATAGATTTATTGCACATACTATCAAGGTTTGTTTACACAAAAATATAGATATGGGCTATTAGCGCAGGCAGGTAGCGCAGCAGGCTTTTAACCTGAAATTTATGAGATGATCTCTTATAAAAAGGAAGGTCAGGGGTTCAATTCCCCTATAGCCCGCTTATTTTCTATTACTTTCGTTTATGGAAATTAATTTACTTCATAATTTTAAAGAAACATTTATGTAAGGTCTAAGTTTATATTTACATAACAAATCCCCTCACTATATTTTAAAATGGATGTTCCAGAATTTAAATTACCTTCTGATGAACCTGAGCAGTTAATGGTTAAATCTCAAGATACCAGCAATCCTAATTACGGATGTAACCCAGAAAGTAGGGATATAACTAATCTTCTGGAGTTTGGAGTAATAAATTTGGATAAACCGAGTGGTCCAACTAGTCATGAAGTGGTATCGTGGGTTCGTAAAGTACTAGGAATTTCAAACGCAGGACATGGAGGAACTCTGGATCCTAAAGTTACAGGAGTGTTACCATGTGCCCTTGGAAGAGCTACACGTGCTTTGTCATCGTTATTGAAAGCTGGTAAAGAGTATGTAGGTGTACTTTATCTCCATTCTCCTGAAAATTTGACAAGAATCGAAAAAATATTTAAACTTTTCAATGGCAAGATATATCAAAGACCACCATTAAAATCATCGGTCGCCAGAAAGCTTAGAATAAGAGAAATATATTATAGTCAAATAATTGAGGTTAATAATAATCACGTTCTTTTTAGAATAGGATGTGAAGCAGGTACCTATATACGTAAGTTTTGTTTTGATATTGGAGAAGCTCTCTGTTCAGGTGCTCATATGCTAGAGCTAAGAAGAACTAGAGTAGGATATTTTACTGAAGATGAGAAATTAATAACTCTCCAAAATTTGAAGGACGCTTATACAATTTTCCAACTGGAGAACGATGAACGTTATTTGAGGGAAATTATATTTCCTATAGAAAAGATGGTTTCTCATTTGCCTAAAATCTATATTAGAGATACTGCGGTTGATGCAATTTGCCATGGTGCTGATTTAGCTTCAGCAGGAATTTGTTTTATTGATGCTAGAATAAAACCAAATTTGTCGGTTGCGCTAATGACTTTGAAGAAAGAATTAATTGGATATGGGACTTCATTGAAAAATGCTATGCAGATATATAAAGCTAAATCGGGTATCCTAGTAAAAACAAATAAAATTTTTATGAACAGAGGAGTATATCCTCGATGGAATGAAAAAAAAATAAAGTGAATATTCTAAACTATTTCTTGTTATGAAAAATAATAATCAACATTATTTTGATGAATTTCCTGATGTAAAGGTGAAGATCCAAACAATTTCAGAGAGCCTAAGAAGGCATCTCTATATTTTTAAGACTATTACCGGAGTGTTTTCATTTAGTAAGATAGATTTAGGAACTAAAGTACTGGTAGAACATATGATTATTTCGAAAGAACCTAGTATATTTCTCGATTTGGGATGTGGATATGGGCCTATTGGCATTATTTTAGGATATGAATCTCCAGATAGCTTAGTGTATTTAATTGATATTAATAAACGAGCAGTATGGTGTACTAAAGAAAATATAAAAATAAATTTAAATAACACCAAAAAAAACATTCAAGTTTTGCAGGGTAATTATTTTGAACCATTACAAAAAAAGAATGTAAAATTTGATACGATTTACATGAATCCTCCTCTACGACAAGGCAGAAAAGAATTCTTACAGTTATTTGAAGTTATCCCAAGTTATTTAAAACCACAGGGTTCTTTTCAATTTGTAATTAAAAAAAAGATGGGTGCCCAATATGTTTTAGATTATATCAATCAAACTTATCCAAATAATCATATTGAAATCATTTGTAAAAGAAGCGGTTATTGGGTTTTTAGGTATTGTATTGATATAAGTTGAATTCAATATGAATAAATTATTAAAAAATAAGTAAAATTGGTAAAATTTTTTAGAAAAGGTATATTTCTTTCAATATTAATCGTTATGTAAGAGGATTTTTCCTTGACTAAGAAAAAAAGTATTGATGTCTTACTACATAAATTTGTTCCACGACATCTTCTTTTAACTAAAGAAGAATCTCTAGAACTCTTAGAAAAATATCAAATAGAGGTAACTGATTTACCTCAGGTATTTGAAAAAGATCCGGTTGCTATAGCTATCGGAGCAAAAGAGGGAGATATCGTGAGAATAATCCGAGATTCATATACGACAGTAAGTCACATGGATTACTATCGATATGTAAAGAAGGAAAAAGCATGAAATAAATACAATTATTTTAAATAATATTTTGGATAGATAAATTTTGAGTACTGAAAAATTATCAAATGAGGATAAATGGGTTGTTTTAAAAAGTCTGTTTGACGAAAAGGGCTTAGTTAGACAACATTTGGATTCTTACAACCAATTCATTGAAGATGAAATGCAATCTATTGTCGATGAGTCTGGAGAAGTTATTCCTGACATTCCTGGCTTTAAAATTAAATTTGGAAAGATTAAAGTGGGTATGCCAAAAGTTAGAGAAGCTGATGGAGCTACGATGGAAATAACCCCTATTGAAGCAAGAATAAGGGAATTAAGTTACGCAGCAGATATTACATTAGAAATGACTCCGATCACTATAGACGAACGCACACAGAGAGAAGAAGCAGAAGAAACCCTTGATATATATATCGGGAAAATTCCAATAATGCTAAAAAGCTGTCGATGTCCTTTAGAAAGTTTGTCTGAGCAAGAATTAATTAATCGGGGTGAAGACCCACTGGATCCGGGGGGATATTTTATAATAAACGGTACAGAACGAGTTCTCGTTACCCAAGAAGACTTAGCGCCTAATAGAATACTTGCTGAAGAAGCAAGTAGAAGTTCAAGTGCAACTCACCAAGCAAAAGTATTTTCAACGAGAAGTGGTTTCCGAGCACCTGTCACAATTGAAAGGAAAAAGGATGGTAATTTAAGAGTTTCTTTTCCTTCTGTTCCTGGCAAAATTCCTTTAGCAATTCTCATGAGAGCATTAGGTTTACATTCAGATAGAGAGATTTTTGAAGCCATATCTGAAAATGAAGAAATTCAAAAAGAATTAATCCCTGTCATAGATGTTGCTTCTGAGATCCAAGTATTAAAGGATCCAGAGAAATCTCAACAAAACGCTCTCGATTATATTGGAAAAAGAGTTGCTATCGGGCAGACTAAGGACTATCGTATTAGAAGAGCACTTCAAGTTTTAGATCGATATTTATTACCACATATAGGAAATGCTGAAGAAGATAGGCTTAAAAAAGCATATTATTTAGGCCAAATGGCACAAAAAGTAATGGAACTTGCTTTAAGTTTGAGAGAACCAGATGATAAAGACCATTACTCAAATAAGAGATTAAAACTAGCTGGAGAATTATTTACGGGTTTATTTAGGGTTGCGTTTCTAAACCTAGTAAAGGATATTAAGTATCAATTAGAGAGGACGGCAGTTCGAGGTCGAGCACCAAATATAAAGACCGCAGTTAGAGCAGATGTAATTACAGAGAGAATCAGGCATGCTTTAGCTACAGGAAATTGGGTTGGGGGTAAAGCAGGTGTGAGTCAATTGTTAAATAGACAGAATCATGTTGGAACATTAAGCCATTTGAGAAGAGTAATTTCTCCTTTAAGTCGAAGTCAACCTCATTTTGAAGCTAGAGATTTACATCCAACTCAATGGGGAAAAATTTGTCCAGCAGAAACACCAGAAGGGCCGAATTGTGGTTTGGTTAAAAATCTTGCGTTAGCTGCTATAATCTCGGTGGGAGCTGATGAAAGAATAATAGAAAATATCTTATTTGATTTAGGAGTTATTCCCATAAATGAAGTAAAAAATGTGAGAGGGGACAAAGTAAAAGTATTTCTTAATGGAAAGTTAGTAGGTATTCATCAGCAGTATAATCCGTTTATTAGACAACTTAGAGAAAAAAGAAGAAAAGGGGAAATTAGTCAGCATGTAAATATCGGTTATTATCATGACTCCAGTGAAATTCAAATTAATTGTGATGCGGGGAGAGCAACAAGACCACTTTTTGTTTTAAAAAATAAAATGCCACTTATTTTAAAAGAGGATATTGAGAAATTAAGACAAAATAAATACATCTGGTCTGATTTAGTTCAAAAGGGTGTAATAGAATACTTAGACGCTGAAGAAGAAGAAAATGCTTACATAGCTATGTTTGAAGAAGATTTAACAAGTGAACATACTCATTTAGAAATTTCCCCGGCAGCGATACTCGGAATTTGCGCTTCAATCATTCCATTTCCAGAACATAACCAATCACCAAGAAATACATATGAAGCGGGAATGGTAAAACAGGCATTAGGATTATGGGCTGCGAATATGCATCTTAGGCTTGATACAAGAGGACATACATTACATTATCCTCAGCAACCTTTAGTAAAAACAAGCCCAATGGAAATAATAGGAATCAATAAGCGCCCAGCAGGACAAAATTTCATTATTGGGATGATGAGCTTTGAGGGATTCAATATTGAAGATGCAATAATCATTAATAAAGCATCTATTGAACGAGGTCTGGCTCGAAGTCATTTCTTTAGAACTTATGATGCTGAAGAAAGAAAATATCCTGGAGGAGAAGTTGATAAGTTTGAGATTCCAGAAAGAGGAGTAAGAGGGTTTAAATCTGCTGAATCTTATCGCCTTTTATCAGAAGAAGATGGCATAATAGAGCCAGAAACTCAAGTTAATGGAGGAGATGTTCTTATTGGTAGAACTTCTCCACCAAGGTTCATCAAATCTTATGAAGAGTTTGAATTAATGCAACCAAATAGACGTGAAACCTCGAAAAACATGAGACATAATGAAAAAGGAATCGTTGATACCGTAATTATTTCAGAGACCGTAGATGGAAACAAGCTAGTTAAAATAAAGGCAAGAGATTTAAGAATTCCGGAATTAGGAGATAAATTTTCTTCCAGACATGGTCAGAAGGGTGTTCTTGGTTTAATAGTTGATCAATCTGATATGCCCTTTACATCTTCAGGCGTCATTCCTGATATTATTGTTAATCCGCATGCTATGCCTTCGAGGATGACTTTAGGACAATTATTTGAAGGAATAAGTGGTAAAATTGCCTGTGTGAATGGGAAATTGGGTGATGCTACTGCTTTTGAATGGACAAATATAACGAAACTTCAAGAGTTAGTAGTTGAATCTGGGTTCGAATTTAATGGTAGAGAAGTTATGTATAATGGAATAACAGGGGAAAAATATGAAGCGGGTATATATTGCGCACCTATTTATTATCAAAAATTATATCACTTAGTAGCAGATAAACTTCATGCTAGAGCACGTGGACCTGTTCAAATATTAACAAGGCAACCAACAGAAGGTAGAGCAAGAGAAGGCGGGTTACGGTTTGGTGAAATGGAACGAGATTGTCTTGTAGGACATGGATCTGCATTACTCCTAAAGGAGAGATTGTTAGATGAGTCAGATAGAACAGTTATACTAGTTTGTGAAAAATGTGGGCTATTAGCGGTGTATGATCGAAATCGAGATAAGCGTTATTGTCCTGTATGTGGAGAAAGTACAATCATATCAAAGGTTGTTTGCTCATATGCTTTCAAATTGTTATTACAAGAGATGATGAGTTTAGGTCTTGCTCCAAGACTCAAGCTCAAAGAGAAAATTTAGGTTTTACTTAAATTACTCTAAAATATATCTTCTTTTTTTAAAGAAATTTTATTTAATTCAAGTGAGAAAAAAGAAAAAAAATTAGTTTTTAAGATTTTTTTATTACTTAGAATCCGAATCCTAAGAATGTGTATAGTTCTGGTATTAAACAGTATAGTATGTATAGTATGAATAATGTCAATAAGGAAACCCATACAGATTTATCCCAAGGAAGATCAATTAGGAACTTTACAAGAACTAACAAAATAAGAAATCCAATAATCGGTGTTAAATTAATTAAGAAATTTGCTCCGCCGTCGTCAATTGCGTCCCTAATCGCCGCTAAAGCGTCTCCAATAGCACTTAACACGTTATTAATCGCATTTAAAACGACTGGTAAAAGTAACACAATAATAAAAGCTAAGATTGCTATCAAGAACTTCTTATCAGAAGCTTTTGTCTTTGATTCTAAGAGAAGTACCACGATGTATATTATTAAAAACACAATAATCGTTGCAAGTATTAACCATATTACAAACATTAAAGGTTCAGCATCTTGAAACAACATTTTAATGACCTATGAAGTGTATTTTTATAAATAAAGTAATAAAAAATATTACACTTCTTCTTTTTTAAAGATTGAGTTCTCAAATTATAAATAAAATGATTATAAATTTCTCACCATTAAATTTGAGATCTTCCTATATTCCCAAGTTCAACAAGAAGAAGTGAATAGAGAATCCTAGAAATACCGATGCTATAATTATGGTAATTACCGATAACCGAACTGATTTTTCTCTCCCATATCTTGTATATACTACTAAAATTGTTAAAGCTGCTAATCCTATGAAGAGAAAAATCCATGCTAATACCCATAATGATAATGAAGGAACTTGAGCCATTTATAGATAACCAAATTTTTTTTGTAATTAGTATATGTAATTATGTTAGATTTTTTTTTAATTTTATTGAAGAATGAAATTTAAAATAATGATTTTTTGATAGTTATTAAATAGAATCTATTTTATTATTCAAGAAAGATTTTTATATATAATTATGATGCATTTTCTAAAAAAAATAATAGAAACCCCAATTTTAAAAGATCCTGCTGGAGAACATATAGATGTTCATCGTCATTTTTATAGATATTCAAAAGGAGAATTTATCGGCCCTGCTTTAAAGATTTCAAAAAGTAGCTCGCGAATAACACTAAAAGGTAGTCATGAATATGAAGATTTAATACTTGAGGCTGTAGCGGATACTATTTCTCAAGAGGAAGTAGAGATTAAGGGTGTATTAATATCTGGGGGTGATGTTGGTGATCTAATTGAAGATCTGGGTTTTGATTGGGCTTTGAAAAAATCAACAGGTAAAACAAAGAATTTTAAAGCTAATTTCGAAAGTACAACTAATAAAGATACCCTTATAGAAAGTATTAAAGAGTTTAGAAAAACCAGTTATTATTTAATTTCTTTTAATATTACTCCTACATGTAAGGTAACCACTAAAAAGAATATCCCACAACCCTCTAAAAAGAAAGTGGAGGAAGATGACGTAAGTAAGAGAATATCATTCTGTACTGGAGTTATGAATTACTCTGAACAAAACTTAAATAACACAATAAATCTAACTTTACATGACTTTAAATCGGAACTCCCTACAAAATGGAAAAGCATAATTATTACAAATAACTATAAAATTACTGATATTGTGTTACCTGATGACGTCGATAATTGGGGATTAAAAAGAATATTAGGAATCAGAAAAGCTAAATTATTTCGATCGATAGATATAGATGGTGAAATTATAGAAAAGCAATATAATATTGTTGTCTAACTATTGATTGGAAGTTTTTTCATTTATTTTAAAAAAATTTAATTCTAATAAAAAATATTTAATTATCAATTTAATACTAAATGTGAACAAGGTAGAGCTGCATTAAAGAAATAAATCCGTTCTTGCGATCTTTTCTCTATATCATTGCGGGGGATATTGGGGTTTATGTTGGGATTGAACTCCTAAAATCTAAATCCCAGGATATAACCGATGAAGATATAACAGAAAGTATAAAGCGCGAGATTAAAGATACAGAAGTTGATTTCGAACCTGATGATTCAGAAGTTTTAAAATTGAATACCGTGCGAAAAACACTCTACAAATTATATTCAGAAAAACTCGCTCAATTTAGGAGAATACGAGATAAATCTACAGGGTGGTTTATTTATTATTGGTGGCATGAATTTGATTTATTGGAAGAAATCCTTATTGAGAAGAAAAAAGTAGTAGAGAGTAAATTGAGAGAGCGATTAAGTTTTGAGGAGAAGAATTATTTTTTCTTTTGTAAAACTTGTCAAAAAATTAATATTAAATATAATTTTGATGAAGCTTTTGAACTTAATTTTAGATGTCCTGATTGTGGAAGTCCCTTAGAAGCCCAAGACAACCAGAAAATCATTGAACTTTTAAAAAACAAAATAGCACTAAGTCGAAACTTGAAGATTTCAATTGATTAAGTTAAGCTTTAATTTGCATAAATTTTGAGCTTCATTGTAATTAGCTTTAAAACAATTATACATTGGGATCTATTTATGAATAAATTAGTTAGGTTTGGAACTTGTACAAAAGATTGTTATGGATCATGCGTATTTCATGGAGTTTGGAATGATGATGCTTTAGAGCATAAATTATTGCATACAAAACCTATAAAGGATCATCCTTTTACTAATGGTTTTTTTTGTCCAAAATATAATAATAGACAAGAATTACTTTATCATCCAAATCGTTTGCGAAAGCCGTTAATTAGGACTGGTTCAAAACCTGGGAGCGAATTCGAGATTATATCTTCCCAACAAGCACTTGATATAATAGCACAAAAAATACGTGGTCTTATAGAGAATAAAAAACAAAAATCTATAATTGGAGCTTATTATGCGGGAAATTCTGGCCTAATATCTATGAATTCACCTCTAAGGTTTTTCAATAAAATTGGAACTACTATTACCAGTGCGGGATTATGTAATGAAGGGGGTTGTGAAGGTTTAAAAAAAATATTTGGTACCTATTCAATAACAAATCCATTTCAAATAAATAATCCTGAAACCCATTTAATTGTGATTTGGGGAAGTAATCTCTCAGATAGTAATATTCATGCTTATACTATGGTCAAACGAGCGTTAAAAGAAAAAACAAAAATAATTGTCATTGACTCTCGAAAAACTCAGATAGCTAAATATTCTCATTGTTTTCTGCAAGTTAATCCTGGTACTGAACAGTTATTAGTTAAACTTATTGTAAATGAATTTCTTAAACAAAAGCTCTGTGATGTAGGATTTCTAGAAGAACATGTTGATTCCTATTCAGCTATTTTTTCAGAAATCGGAAATATCGATGAAAGTGAATTATTGGTAAAAGTAGGGATAGATGAAAAAATATTTCAGAAATTTATTGATTTACTAATTGAGAATAAACATCACACCTTGTTCATGGTTGGTTATGGTGTTCAGAAAGATTATTATGGGGGAAGAATCCTTCAATCTATCGCATTAGTTCAAATTTTACTTGGAAATATTGCTAAACCTGGAACGGGATTAATATACTCTCAAAGTGATTTTGTAAAACCTATAACTAAGCCAATTTTAGATTATATCACTCAATCTACAAAATTTCCCAGTTTAGAAAAGGTACCCTTAATTAATCTTGGTAAGGTTTTATCTACTGAGGATTTCAAATTATTATTCATTTACAATATCAATCCTGTGAGTTCTTTACCTAATCAAAATTTATTAAGAGAAGCTCTCTTAAATAAAGAATTATTTGTAGTAGTTTTAGATTTATTTTTGAATGAAACTACAGATTATGCTGATATAGTGATACCTGCGAAATTTGATTTAGAATCAACTGATATAATAGCCCCGTATTATATTCCAAGTATATCTATAAATTTAGGAGGCCCGTGTCCTTATTCCGATTGTATGTCAAATTATGAATTTTTTCAGCAATTAGCTTGGAAAATTGGTTATGAAGAATCACCAATTTTTAATGAATCGGGTGAAGAAATATTTTATAAAGGATTAGAGATGTTACCAAAAAAAATACATGAAGATCTTATTTCTAAAGGGTACCATTTGTTGTTAGACCCATCAGAGATTCCGTTTAATAATTATAATTTCCCTACTCAAAATCAAAAAATTCAGGTTCAAGATATAAATTTGGGATTTGGGGAGAATATGATAAATCAAAGGCTTAAACGCAAAATAAATGAATTTCTTCTAATTTCACCTTCTCATGCAAATTTCCTACACTCTCAACTAGGCCAATTGAATTCTATGTATTATGAAGATTTCAGTAAAGTTTTTTTAAATTCAGAAAATATCAAGAAACTTAACTTAAAAATTGATGAAAACGTGCGAGTTTATAATGAATATGGTTCCGCAAATTATGTTTTAGGTGCCCTCAAATCTTTAAAACCAGGGACAGCTTTAATTTATTCAGGAGCATCATCACCCCTTAATCGAAGTTTGAATGTTAATCTTTTTACTCCCGACACCCCTGAAGAATCAGGGCTTTCTGGAGCCTATAATTCTACAGTAATACAAGTTAAGAAATTAAAACATAAATCCTTGGATTAAACCTAATTTCATGGTTCTATTTAGGAATCTAAGTCTTTACTTTTTTTTCTAATATAAGCGATATCTCCCAATGAACCACCAGTTGATTTTTTCATGAATTTGGTATCTTGAACATTGAACTCAGTATTCTCAGCTTTCTTTATTAATTGGAGGTTATACACTTTTAAGATTTTTTTGGCTAATTTAATAGTTGGTTCAACTTTTCCTGCTTCAATTCTTTTAAGTAATGAGGGTTTCTCATTTAATTTCTGAGCAAATTGATCTTGGTTAAGCTTAAGATTATTTCTAGCATTTCTGATTCTTTTAGCATAATCCAAAACAATTTCTAGCGCTTCAACTCCCCTAGGTTTTGAGGTTTGTTTTCTTGGTGCTGATTGGGATCTAATTTGTCTCGATTTTGTTATTTTAGCATTGGAGGGGGATTTATAGATTTTCTTTCCATGTTGTGCGCAATTATCACAAACGGTGATATTTGCGCCTTCTAATAGAACTTTTTGTCCTCTTCCCCATATTATACCACCACATACCGGACATTCCTTGTCTAACTCATTATATCTAGGTTTTGGCATAAATTCAACTCCAGTTTTACTACATGCTAGAATCCACTTTCATATATAGAAGGTACTTGAGAACTCTTAAAATTTATGCTTTTTTTCCCATTATATTTTATAATCTATAAATTTTTTAAAAAACGAGATTTTTAAGAATTAGTAAAGTGATAACCTTAAATTTAAATGAATAAAAGTTTATTATTAAATTAAAGCACTTTCTTAAGGATAATAGAAATTTGAGAAACAAAGGGGTACAATTTTTTTGACTACGACTAAGGATAAGAGAAAGAGAGAAGAAGTTAAAGATGGCGAGTATTTGATAACCTATACCAGACATCTAGAGAAAAGGTTGAGAAACTTAGAGACTGAAAAGCAGTTATTGGATGCAGAGAGATTAAGATTAGAACAAGAACTACACAGTTTGAGAAATGAAATTGATAGATTAAGAGAACCTCCTTTAGTCTCCGCAACAATCATAGATTTTATAGATGATAAAGGAAGGGCAATAGTGAAAAGTTCTACAGGCCCAAGTTTCGTTGTTAATGCTAGTAGAAAAGTGAAAAATGAAAAATTAGTACCAGGAATGAGAGTTGCCCTAAATCAGAGAACGTTCGCAATTATGGAAGTTTTACCAACAAAGTTAGACCCATTTGTTAAAGGTATGGAAGTAATAGATTCAGTTCCAGATATTTCTTATGGTGACATCGGGGGATTGGAAGATCAGTTACAGGAAGTTAGAGAGACAGTTGAATTACCATTAAAGAAGCCTGAACTGTTTGAAAAAATAGGGATTGAACCCCCTAGAGGTGTATTATTGTATGGTCCCCCTGGTACGGGAAAAACATTATTAGCAAAAGCAGTTGCTCATGAAACGGAAGCTACCTTTATCAGAATCATTGGATCTGAACTTGTTCAAAAATTCATTGGTGAAGGTGCTCGTTTAGTTAGGGAGATTTTTCATCTAGCAAAACAAAAGGCTCCTACTATATTATTTATTGATGAATTAGATGCAATTGGATCTCAAAGATTAAAAATAGCTACATCTGGAGATAGGGAAGTTCAGAGAACTCTTATGCAGTTATTAAGTGAATTAGACGGTTTTGAGCAACGAGGGGATGTGAAAATAATTGGAGCTACAAATAGAGTTGACATTTTAGATCCTGCTTTACTGAGGCCTGGTAGATTCGATCGCATGATAGATTTTCCTATTCCCGGAGATGAAGCAAGGAAAGCTATTTTTAAGATTCACACTAGAAAATTGAGTATCGTAGAAAAAGTTGATTTCAACAGATTGGTACAATTAACAGAAGGCGCTACTGGTGCAGATATAAAAGCTATCGCTACGGAAGCAGGTATGTTTGCTATTAGAAATGACGCTGAGATAATTAGTGGTAAAAATTTTATTGATGCTGTTGATAAAGTTATGAATAAAGTAAGAGATAAATGTATTGAATCTAGGTTATATTCATAATACAATAAAAACTATTTATTTTTTATATACTTTTTTCAATATAACCAATTTTTTTTTTAAAACTAAATATGGATCCTAAACGCTTAATAGGCTTAAGACAAGTTAAAGCAATTTCAGATTATCAATTTGGCAAACCAGTAACGGATGTTCTATTTGAAAATATGCAGAATATTCATCTTGAAAGATCTCGTTCTACTGATAAAATAAGATATATTTTTCATAATGATAATTTAATGCTTACTTTAAGACCAAATAACGGATTCTTTACATTAAGTCTGTATTCTGCCAATATTATTATTCAAAATTGTGTTTCTCCAAAGATGAGAGTAATCGTTTTAAACGAAATTTCGGAGTTTATTGAGAGAGGTAGAAATGTGTTTTGTAAACACGTTGTTGATTTAGATGAGGATTTAAGGCCGTTTGATGAAGTAATTGTTGTTAATCAAAATGATAAACTATTAGCTATTGGGAAATTAAAATTACCGGTTTCTTACGTTAAATCTTTTACGAGTGGAGTTGCTGTAAATGTTCGAAAGGGAATCTACAAATCAAAAATTTAAATTGCAAACTATTCTATAGTAATATAAAAACTACATTAAAAAGTGAAGATTTTGGTAAAACTACCAAAAGAAATGCAAGATAAAATAAAAAATAAACCTAGAAGACCGCAACCAGCGGTAAAGAGAGATAGTGCTCAAGTTGGATCAAGACAGATGCGAAGAAAAATGCAACAACAAGGAATCGAAATGGATCAGATTGAAGCGACGAGAGTTATCATCGAAGGAATAGAGAAAACATTAGTATTAGAACACCCTGAGGTTGTTCTGATGAAACAAGCTGGTCAAGAGATTTATCAAATAATTGGTACCGCTGAAGAAGTTTCCCCAGAAGATCTTACAGTTGTTTCTGATTCTAAAATTGATGAGGATAACATATTAGAAGAGACACAATATAAGTCTGCTATAACAGAAAATGATATTATGTTAGTGGCCGCTCAAGCAAATGTAGATAAAAAAGAGGCAGAAACTATTTTAAAAGAATGTGATGGTGACATTGCTAAAGCAATATTAATGCTAAAAAATCGACCGTAATGGAAGTGCTTTTTTCAAAAATAAGAAATAATAAAAATTATGAATTATAAAATTTTAATATTCAAAAAGAAGGTTAACTGGTAACAAATGTCAAAAGTTAGGGAAAAACAGAAACAACGTCAAAAAGATATATCAGAATTTGACGTTAAATTTGAAAAAATTATTCAATTTTCTGGTTGGATGTTTTTATTGGCTCTAGCTGTTTTTATGGGAGGTTGGTTTCTTCTTGATATGGTTTTAGAGATGATAGATTTAAATTTAAATGCCATGACTTTCAGCATTATTATTTTTATAGGAACAAATTCAGCCGTGAGTTTTGCTTTAGCATCAAAAATTAAAAATGACCGTACCAAAAAAAGAGAAATACTTTTTGATTGGTTAATAGGAGAGTTTTTATTATCAATGTTTGCGATTTTTGCTGTAGCGGCATATCAGTGGTGAAGTTTTCCTTTATTTCTTCTTATATTGCTTCGTTTTTTATAGAAATAAAATAATCATTTATAATCTTCTCTAGCAGGATTGAAAACATCAATCACTTCAGAATCTTCTAAAACTACTGCCCCATGTTTTTCATTTGAATCAAATATATAACTGTCACCTCCCTTAGCTATAAATTCTCCTTCCTCGGTAATGAATTGTAATTTTCCTTTTATGACATATCCAATTTGGTGTTCTTTATGAGTATGTAAGGGGATATTAGCATTTTTTTCAAGTGTAAAATGACATAGCATAAGTTGTTTATTATATAATAATGTTTTTCGATAAACTCCTTCAAAAACTTTTATTGCCTGGACATTATTTCTACTGGTGATATTTCTTATCATAATAACTTCACTTTAACAAAACCCTTTGATAAATTTTTTTATTTAAATATGTTCATGTCTAATTTTAATGTATTTTATCTATGTTGAATTTCAGAGAAACTATAGTCTCTTCGACATAATTTGATAATACTAGCAAATATCAAGATAATAAATTAGAAATCAATTAGACTCCAAATGAATATGAATTTTAACTTGATTTACCTGCACAAGAATAGAAATTGCACATAAAGGCTTAATAAAATAACTTTAAATTGGAGAAAAGAATAAATTTTTATATCAAAAGAGGTAAAATATTAACGATAATAAAGAATTAATAATGCTCTTAATTCAGATCATACCACCGACAAAATTCTGTACTTCCATAATCCGTATATGATAGTTCTTTATTGTTATAGATTATTAGTAATTAAAAAAAGAGATGTAAAACTGTGGTATTGTTATCAGATCCTAAAACTATAGACAAAAGGAGTAATGAAAATATAAAACGAGATTACCTAACAAAGTTGTTACCTCAAGTTTTTAGAACCGAAGGTGATGTTTCCCCTTTCGATCCAGTTAAGATTGAAAATAGCCTAATCAGAGAAACAGGGTTAGAACAAAAATCTGCTGATAGAATTACTGAACTTGTTGTTAGAAGAATTATTTCTTCAGGAATAAAATTTTTATCAGGTCCACATATCAGAGAAATCGTTTGTTCGATTTTATCAGAACAACATTTTGAGGAAGAGCGGAAAATCTACACTCGAATTGGAATGCCTTTGATGGATTACGAAGCTATATTAGAATATGGTATCAATGAAAATGCAAATCAAGATATGAATCCTGAAAGTATTCATCATTGGGCTGCTAATAGAATTTCTGATGAATATGCGCTATTACGAATATTAGATTCAGAAGAATCACATGCTCACTTATTTGGCGATATTCATATTCATATGCTTCGTTATTTCGATTTGCGTCCATTTTGTCAAGAATGGGATCCACGGATGATTCTTGAACATGGACTCCCCCCGGTGGACAGTTGGGCTCATTGCAGCAAATCAGGTCCTGCTGGTAGTTTACGAGTTGCAGTTACACATTTAGCAAAATGGTTAGGAATTATTCAAGGTGAATTTAGTGGTGGGCAGGGATATGACTACATAACCACTTTTTTGGCACCTTATGCGCGTGCGATTTCTGATAGGGAGATTGAACAATCAATGCAATGTTTAATTTATGAGACTAATCAAATTTTTGCGGCAAGAGGAGGGCAAGTTCCATTTACCTCAATATCCTGTACTCCAACTGTACCCGAAGGATTATTTGAGATCCCCGCAGTTGGACCACATGGGGAAATAAAGGGGACATATGGAGATTATAAAGAGGAATGTCTTAAAATCTTTGATGCTCTAACTGATGTATATATTAAAGGTGATCATAATGGAAAACTCTTTGCTTTCCCTAAACATGAGGTTAAAATTAAAAAGGAATGGTTAAAAGAATTCGAACCATCATATTTAAAACTAATGGAAGAAGTTGCCACAATGGGAACTCCATATTTCTTAAATATGTGCCCAGATTGGATGCCGGATGAAATCCATAGCCAATGTTGTAGAAAATTTTTAAGTGGAAATCAAATAATTGAACAATGCATCCTTGATCCAGAGAAAAGGAAAAACGTTAATATTTGGGAAAATTATGTAACAATTGGTTCATTGCAAAGCGTCAGTTTGAATTTACCCCGATATGCTTATTTATCCAAAAATGAGGATGATTATTTTATAATATTAGACAAAAAAATGGAACTATCCGCTCAAATTCTTAGAAAAAAATGGAATCTAATGGAAAAAAGGCTAGAAACCGGTCATTTACCCTTA
The DNA here is from genome assembly GCA_019894975.1 of Promethearchaeota archaeon. GTDB lineage: Archaea > Asgardarchaeota > Lokiarchaeia > Sigyniarchaeales > SOKP01 > Loki-b32. Next base: position 31,814 of record JAGXNO010000022.1, read on the forward strand.
TGTAGTGGGACAATTAATGGAAATCCAATTTTTAATATAAAAGATCAGAATCTTTCAATAGGATTCACTGGATTAAATGAAGCTGTTAAGAGTTTAACAGGTTATGAATTACATGAAAATGAATCTTCATATAGGTTAGGAAAGAAAATATTAAGCTATATGGTGGCTAAATGTAACAACATGACAGAAAGAGATAAAAAATACTATTCTTTATGGGAGCAACCTGCGGAATCTAGTTCTGGACGCTTTGCTAGATTGGATTTAAAGCATTTTTCTGAAAAAGCAATTACTCAATCAAGTGGAAAATCGGCTTATTATACAAACTCTGATCATTTTAGATATGACGCTGAAATACCACTATCGCAACGAATTATAAAACAGGGAGATTATCATCCAATCGTAAACGGAGGGGTTATAACACATATTTGGCTTGGAGAACAAAAACCTGATATTAATGGGTTATGGGAACTTACAAAAAATATTTGTCTTAATACAAACACCGCTTATTTTGCTTATTCACCAGATTTTACATATTGTCCTCATTGTAGAAAGATGTTCCGAGGGGGAAATTTTACTTGTCCACAATGTCAGTCTGGAGATGTAAAAGTTTATTCCCGAGTAACAGGATACTATAGTGAGGTAAACAGGTATAATCCTGGCAAAAAAGCTGAATGGGAAGCAAGAAAACGAGAATATCTGTTCCATTAATTTTTTTATTTTTTAAATATGATTGCGTATTATTTGATATATGGAAATAAAGAATTCATTTATTGAAATTCAGAAAATTGTTGATAAATTTATCCTTGGACATGGGGGTTATTGGCCTCCTCTATCTATGATTTGTGCAATAATGGAAGAATTGGGTGAATTAGCGAGAGAAATTAATTCTCTTGAAGGATATAAGCCTAAAAAATCTGATAAATTGAATTCAAATCTTGGTGAAGAATTAGCTGATCTTCTTTTTTCTGTAATATGCCTTGCTAATTCTTATAAAATAGATTTGGGAAAAGAATTTATTAATATAATAGAAAAATATTCTAAGAGGGATTCAACTCGATTCTTAAGGTTAGATTAATCTAATATTCATGAGTGTAAAATTTTAATTTATTGGAGTTTACTATTTTATAAAGCAGTTGGAATGAGTTACCCATTAAACCAAAACTTATGTTGGAAGATGGATTAGAAAAACAGGAAATACTCAGACTTTTAGACGAAAAGTTAAAATTAGATATGAGATATGATTCAGGATCAATATTAGGATCAATGTGTACAGAACCAATTAATTTGGGTATTGAAATCTACACGAAATATGTGTCTAAAAATTTAGGTGATCCTGGTTTATTTTTGGGAACAGCAGCATTAGAAGAGGAATTAGCAACAGAGATCGGTGAACTTTTTGGGGGAAAGAATATTATCGGTAGCTTTACTACAGGAGGGTCAGAAGCAAATCTGATTGCATTAAGAATAGCCAAGAAATTAAGACCTGATATTAAAAAACCTGAAGTTGTATTACCTATTTCTGCTCATATTTCATTTGATAAAGCAGCCGATATACTGGATATAAAACTTCGTAAAGTTAAGTTACAAAATGATTTTAGCATAAATATAAACCATTTTGAGTCTTTGGTTAATAAAAATACCTGTGGGGCGATAGGAGTTGCTGGAACTACTTCTTTAGGTCTAGTTGACCCAATCGAAGAGATAGGAGAGATTATTTCAGGAAAAGATATTTTTTTTCACATCGATGCTGCATTTGGGGGTTTTATATTACCTTTCCTGAAAAACTTGAATTTCACAACTCCTCCCTGGGATTTTTCAGTTGAACATGTGGATTCAATTACTGCCGATCCTCACAAAATGGGGATGGGAATAATTCCTACTGGTGGAATTTTCCTAAGAGATAAATCTATTTTGCAAAAAATTGGATTTGAAATCCCGTATTTAGCGGGAGGAATTTCTAAACATCTTCACATTGTTGGAACAAGACCTGGGGGTACGATTATAGCCTTTTGGGCAATAATTAAGTCTTTGGGAATTAAAGGGTTTAATAAAATAATTCAAAAATGCATGGATAATACTAGTTATCTGATAAAAAGAATTAGAGAGATTCAGGGAATCAAAATACCTGCCAAACCGGTTATGAATGTTGTAGGTATTACAACTGAAAATGGAGAAAGTGTTTGTGAAATTGATGAACAATTACGTAAGAGAAATTGGTTGACTGGTAAATTCGAAGAGTTTAACTTAATAAGGGTTGTGGTTATGCCACATGTTCAGAAAGCCCATTTGAAAAATTTTTGTGATGATTTAGAAAAAATTACACAAAATTTATGAAATAAAATCAAATCAATTGCTCTAAATCGTATTATCAATGAAAAAATATATTTAGTACTTTTTACTATTTAATAATTAGTATAAAATATTTTGGAGTTATAATGCATAAAGTCTGATTTAGAGAAATGGGAAAAGAAAAAAAGGCACTTGGGATAAAAACAACACGTTATTTTACGAAGAATTGTTCTAAATGCAGTTTTGAATACCCAAATTGGTTTACAAATTGTCCAAAGTGTGGAACAGCTTGGGATGAAATGCAAGCAAAAGCTTTTTCTAGACCCGCAGAGGATCATAAGAAAAAAATTAAAATTGTTGTAAAAATAACTGAAGATGATTTTAACAAAGCAATATTATATGTGAATTTAATTTTTAGCGCGGATCAAGGGAAATCCTGGTACCAAATGCCAATGGAAACAAAAATGGACTATTTTATAGCAGAAATAGATGATATTCCTGCAGGTTCGATTATAATATATTATATTGAAGTTTATTTAGAGAATGGGGAAAGAATCATAGAAAATAATGACAATAAATATTACTATTATAAAGTCGGTATTTCCATAGGAGAACCTGAAGAAACTCCTTCAGAAAGCGAAAAAAAAGCTCTTAAAGAACAAATTAAGGATTCCACGATTGAACCTCAGAGTTATTCTAAAGAATCTCAAAAATCTAACTCTCACTTAACTAAAAATATGATTGTACAATCCACGAAAATACCACAAGAATCAATTCAACCTAACACGAGTAATAATACTGAAACATCAAGAGGATCAACAATTTTTGATAAACCTCAAACGAAAATTGATCCTGAATTGAAAGTTTGCAACTATTGCAATTCAAAAATAAAGAAAATGTGGAGCACTTGTCCAATTTGTGGAAAAGATTTATGACTAATCCTATTTAATATTTGTTTCAATCAGTAAGAAACAGATATATTAAACATACCTATAAGTGTGAACCACATTTATTGCAGAAAGCGTAATCTGATGACAGCATTGCACCACAATTTTTACAAATAATAAGTTCCTTGCTGCTTGAATTAGAACTTGTATTTTGGTTTGAGGTTGTTGGTTGTAGTGAGGTAAATCCACTTGGTTTACTGCTCATAGCAGTAGCATCAGGGATTATTCTTAGTTTACTCTCTTCTTGGAATTGAGATTTTTTTGTCGCGCTGAATGGAACAAATGGGGATGATTGATTAGTAGTTGTTTCTTCGCTTTTTTGAGTTAACGCTTGAAAAAGAGAAGGAGTGCTAGAGGGCTCAGTTACCGCAGTTTTAGATGCTGATGGAACAGAGCGTTTTGGTTCACTATATTCTGCTTTTTCTTTCTTATCTTTTTTAGATTTTTCTTTCTTTTCTTTTTTCGCACTTTTCATCTCTTCTAATAACTTCTGCTGTTTCTCCTGTTCGTCCTGTATTTTTTCTTCTTTTTCTTCTTTTTTCTTCTGTTTTTCAAGTTTTTTCTTATCTTTCTTCGAAATAATCGGTTCAGGCATATAATCTACTAAAAAATCAGACTTTGACTGTGGTCCTTGCCCCAACATGGCAAAGGGTGCAGTAGATCCTGCTTGGTTGTCGCCAGAAGGAATATCTTGAGGAGATTGAAATCCTTCCGGGGTAGGGGCTGGAACGGGTACGTTTGAGGCAAAAGGAATAGATCTAGGTTTATATTTTTCTTCACTTGTTGATATTGAGGATCCTTGAAAGGGAGGTGTAGATGCACTAGGGATCTCTTCTGACCTTTCTCCAGCCAATATTTCTTCAGGAGTCTTAAATTCAAAATCAGTCGAAGAACTTATATTCCTAACTATTTCTGGTTCAGGTATAGGAATTTCTGGTTCAAATTCTGGTTCAAAAGAAGGACTAGGTGCAGATGATTCTACAGGTGCTGGTTCTGGAACGGGAGGAGCAGAATATTCAAATTCGGGCTCAGGTTCAAAAGAAGGACTAGGTGTAGATGATTCTACAGATCCTGGTTCTGGAACGGGAGGAGCGGAATATTCGAAATCAGGTTGTTCTTGATATGGGCTGGGCATCTGTACTTCTGTAGCTGTAATTGGAATCTTTCCCGGATTAAATACAATATTATTGGCAATAAGTTGATCGGGAATTCCAGATCCTATCATTAAGCACGCAAGAATATAAAAGCAATCACCAACACCCTCTCCTGTTTTAGCGGATGTCTCCATGTAAAATAAATTAAAATCTCGGGTAAATACATTAATCTCATCCAACGATACTGCTCTCTGATCCACCAAATCGCTTTTATTGCCGACTAATAGTAGCGGTATCTCATTTTTCACATTTGCTCTTACTTCTTCAATCCATCCAGGTAGATGTTCAAAAGTGGCAGAATTTGTTAAATCAAAAATTAATAATGCGCCCAAAGATCCTCGGTAATACATAGGTCTAATTGAACTAAAGCGTTCTTGTCCACCTGTATCCCATATTTGTAGCTTTGCTCTAATTAGACCTTCATTAGAATCTATATTAATTGTTTTTACATGAAAATCTACTCCGATTGTCATCTTATAATCCTCGGTAAAGAAGCCCTTAGAGAATCTGAGAGTTAATGCTGTCTTTCCCACTCCGCCATCTCCTACTACAATTGATTTAAAAAGATAGTCATATTCTTCTGCCATTACATGTCTCCCGTTTATGGTTCACAATATTTTTTTTTTAAATGTTCAAATATGTTCAAGCTTTTATATATTATAACTATAAATACAAATTTATAATATTATTTATATCTTTAAAACGGTATTTCGTCATTATACTAATAATCAAATGAGATATTCTGGTATTATTCTTCTTTATATTTTTTTTACCAAATTCAAAAATAATTATCGGTTCAAATCATTAAATGATTTAATTTATATCTAATTCATTTTTTTGCTAAAAAGATTTTTTATAGACCTTTCATATTTTTTTTACAAGTTTAAACTAGAAGGTGATTGTTATGATAAACCCTAAAGATATCGATTTTTACTCGTTAGGTTTTGAGTTCATTGAAACCAGAAGTATGTTTGTTTCCAATTTTAAAAATGGTAGTTGGGATGAAGGAAAATTAATGCCATTTGGTAAGTTTGAGATTTCTCCTGCTGCTTGTGTATTAAATTATGGACAAGGGATTTTCGAAGGAATGAAAGCATTACGCGCTAAAAACGGAGAAATTACGTTATTTAGACCGGAGGAGAATGGAAAAAGATTTAATAAAAGCGCAAAAAGAATGCTAATGCCTGAATATGATTTGGACAAATTCATTAAAGGTATCAAAATTGTAGTGAAGGCTAATGAAGATTATATTCCTCCTCATGATAGTGGAGGTGCTTTATATATCCGACCTATGTTATTTGGGAATGGCCCCATGCTAGGTGTAGCTCCTGCAAAAGAATTCAAGTTAATTATTTTTACGGCACCCGTTGGTCCATACTTCCCAGAAGGCTTTAAAGGGATTGATTTAGAGATATCAAAAACATATACAAGAGCCGCACCTGGTGGAACGGGCTCCACAAAAACAATCTGTAATTATGCGGGAACAATGTTACCCGCAAAAGAAGCAAAGTCTAGGGGGTTTGCTCAAATTTTATACTTAGACGCTATAAATTTAGAATTTATAGAGGAGGTGGGAGCTGCTAATTTTTTTGGAATAATAAATGGTAAATTGGCCACTCCAAGAAAAACAGGAACAATACTTGAGGGAATCACAAGAGAAGCTGTTCTAGAGTTGGCTTCTAAAAATCTTGGTTTGGAAGTCGAAGAAAGAGATATCTCTTATAGAGAATTATTTGAAGAGAGTTGTAGTGAAGTTTTTTGTTCAGGAACCGCTGCGGTTATTACCCCTATTGCTTCAGTTTCTTTTGACGGTAAACAGAGGATTTTCAATAATAAAAAACCGGGTACAATTACAACCAAGTTGTATGAAATTCTAACGGGAATTCAACGTTTAGAAATTGAAGATAAGTTTGGGTGGATGGTTTTAGTATAAATCTTTTCCTTTTTAATTTGATAAACTATCAATTAGATTGTAAAAAGCCAGTTTTACATTGAATCCTAATTTCGATGATATTTTTGTATAACCTATTATATTTTTATTATTCTTTTTAATTTCTGATATGTAATCATCAAAAATATGGGCTTCACTTGCATCAATGATATCACTTTTTGTACCTATTATGTATACGGGAATATTTCCGCATTGATTTAAAGTAGTGATCCACTCCTCAACACCCTCAAGAGTATTAAATCGTGATAAATCAAATAACACGAAAGCTGCAAGAGAACCATTTACAAAATCAGATAGCAACTTCTTAAACTGATCCTGTCCTGCAAAATCCCACATTACAAAATTATATTCATATCCGTTGATTTGGACTTCTTTTGAAAAAAACTCAACTCCTTTGGTCAATCCACTATTAATATCGAAATTATCATGTATTAAACGGGTAAGAAATGAGGTCTTTCCTACTCCTCCATCTCCAGAAACAATGACTTTAATCGTTTTTCTCATTTTAATATATACTATTTTATTTCAAATTTAAAAAAGTACTATAAAAATTGTTTTCCGTAATACGAGAACATAAAAAAAGTTTGGTAGTCAGATATAGGCTTTTATACAGAACTGTAAAAGAATTATTGATACTCCTTCCTTACGGAATAATTAAAAATCTACGATATTCGGAGTAGCTGTGAGCTTCCTGTGCTAATTAGGTTATTATTCTCATTCCATACTTTTGCTTTGCAGAAAAATATATTCTTTCCCGCTTTTATGCACTTAGCTTTTCCTAGAAGTTTACCATTAGAAACGGGTTTAAGAAATTCAACTTGTAAATTGATAGTGGTTACGTACCCCTCAGGAAATATTAAAGAAAATGCTGCACATGCGCATGACGAATCAATTAATGATGCTATAACCCCACCATGAACCATGCCATTCTGGGTTAAATGTTGGTTGATATTTATTTCAAAACTAGCTCTACCATTCCCGATTTCAAGGAGTTCAAGACCTAATGTGGTGTAGAACGGAATTCTGGAGTAAAGATGTTTTTTTATTTCTTCCATAGTGTTTATCCCTTATGTCTGAAATTATTCTTTATTAATAACTTTGCTTCTAATAAGGACATATAATTAATGTGGCTTATCCTATTATGCTTATAAATAAATAGTCTTTGATAATTAATAACAATCTATAAAGACTTCTTTTCAAGTTTTATCAGTAACGACAAAATTAATATAAAAAAGTTGAAGACAATTGAAAAACTGGATGTTATATGGGGCATATGGATATACAGGTAGTTTAATCGCACAAGAAGCAAGTAAACGTGGTCATAATCCTGTATTAGCTGGGCGTTCTGCAGAGAAACTGGTTCCGTTAGCAGAAAAATTAAACTTCGATTATATGGTTTTAGATTTAAAGGATGATAGTTCTTTAAAAAAAAGTCTTGAGGATTTTGATCTTGTTTTTCATTCAGCAGGACCGTTTAAACATACTAGTGCTCCTATGGTAAAAGCATGCTTAAAAGCCGGTACAAATTATGTTGATATTACAGGGGAAATCCCCGTTTTTGAAGAGAATTTTAGATATGACACCCAAGCAAAAGATGCGGGAATTGCAATTATTTCTGGGGTTGGATTTGACGTAGTTCCTACAGATTGTTTAGCAAAATTCGTAAGTGAAAAAGTATCTGATCCCACCACTTTAGATCTTGGGATAACTGCTATGAGTAATCCAAGTCCAGGAACTCTTAAAACTATGTTAGAACATTATGATATTGGCCAATTAGTTAGAAAGGATGGAAATCTTGTCCGTCTTGAGAAGGTAGAAGTCCGAAAAATGCAATTTTCTGATATGGAACGTACAGTACGACCAGTAACTTGGGGTGATTTGTCTACGGCCTATCGATCAACGGGTATTCCAAATATAACGACTTATTTTCCATTACCAAAGAAATTTCCTAACTTACTTGGTTCTCTAGGAATTTCACCAAAGGAAATGTCTGAAAACGAGGAGGCTAAGAAAAAAGTTGATAGTTGGATTGAAGAAAATATTCATGGCCCAGATGAAAATAAGCGAAAAACCTATCGATGCTATATATATGCTTCGGTTCATAATACAAAAGGTGTTAAAGCCCAAGCTTGGCTTGAAACAATGGAGTCTTACCGTTTTACTGCTGTTGCAGGAGTAAGATCTGTAGAAAAATTATTGGAACTCCGACCAAAAGGTGCGTTGACACCTGCTTTAGCTTTTGGTGCGGATTTCATATTAGAAATTCCTGAGACCAAACGTATTGATACAATTAATTGAGATATATATCCATAAATTTATTTTTAATTTAATATATTCCCTTAATAACGTCAAACTTGGAGAACTCAGCTCTCTGAACATCACATGTACAATTAATGACAAATAAGTCGAATATAGCAAAATTAATTCTGAAGAATTGTGTTGGTTGTGGTGCTTGTGTCGAATACTGCCCCAAAAGTGCTATTCCAGATTCATTAATTGGATTTATCTCGTCTTTAGCAAAAATTAATTTAGATAAATGTGATGGTTGTGGAAAATGTGTTGAAGTCTGCTCACATAGAGCAATTTTACTTCTTAATCATAACTAGCAGTGATATTAATGTGAATAATCCCTTTTTTTAAGAAGATCAATAAGGTAAATCAATCATGACATCTCGATTTCCGATATATCAGATTTGGAAGTATATGTATTTAAGTGTTAAAAGATTATGTTTAGAAAGATTTATAAATGTTTTAAACTAAGCGGATTAATAAAAAGCTTCTAAAAGTGAAATGTTTCTATGGAAAAAGAACATATTTTTTTAAAACTATTTGGGCAAAAACTCATAAGTTATAAGAAGCTTAAAAACGGTCAAGTTGCTGGAACTGGACTCCTCAATCCCCTTCTTGATAGACTACGTATTTATCGGTTAATTTTAATGATATTATTGCAATCAAACTTCTACAAAAACTATGAAACAATAGGAAGGTGGAAAGGTAAAATGGTTGCTAATACCTTTGCTCCTCCCGTTGGGAGTCGTCCTATGATTCGAGCATTAAAAGGACTAGTAAAGTCTCAACTAATGCCTTACCCTTTTCCTGTTGCAATGACTTTTGCAATTACCTATAATTGTCAATGTAAATGCGTTCATTGTAGTGCTGGCAGACATTATCGAGAAGATAGAAAAGAACTCTCTACAGAAGAAGCTAAAAGATTAATTGATGACGCTCAGAAATTAGGGGTAACCATTATAGCTTTTACAGGAGGAGAACCTTTACTGCGGGAAGATCTTTTTGAACTTATTTCTTACGTTGATCAAAAGAAAGCGATGCCTGTTATGTTTACAAATGGCCAATTCCTCACTGAAGAAAATGTTGAAAAACTAGCAGAAGCAGGACTTTACTCGCTTTTCTTAAGTGTAGATTCTCCGGATCCTGAGGTACATAATGAGTTGAGAGGAATGCCTAATTTACTTGAAACTGCCCTTGAAGGTTTGAAGAGAGTTAAAGAGAAAGGGATATTTGCTTGTTTTTCATCTTATGCAACTCGCTCTGGAACAGAAAAGGGAGTATATAAAAAGCTTCATGAGTTAGCTATTGAACTTGGTCTTCATAATATAATCTATTTTGATTGTGTACCTACTGGTAATATGTTAAAAGACACAAGTGAAATGTTAACTCCCGAATTACATGAGGAACTCCATGAATATTCAGCTGAAGTATTCAGAAAAAAAATTGTCCCCCCTTTATCATCGCAAGCTTGGCAAAATTCTGTGGAAGCATATCTTTCCGGAATAGGATGCTTAGCTGCAAATATTCAATATTATGCTTCTGCCTACGGAGATATTTCCCCTTGTGATTTCTCTCCTCTTTCTTTTGGGAATATTCGTAATGAAAACTTAAAGAATATATGGATGAGGATGGTGAAACATCCTGCGTTCAATCATAAGAGCCCTTTTTGTAGAATGCAGAACAAGGAATTCAGACATTTCTATATCGATCCTATTCCTGATGATGCATCTCTCCCTTACTCGATGAAAAACCTTCCTCGCATAGATTATCGGACAGCAGAAATTCCTTAAGTTGATATTAGATAAAAATTCCTTTTTTTTACCCCCTAATCAACAATAAAGTTGAGTATTGATCTTGAGGTAATTAAAACCAGGTTGTTCATTAAAAAGAACCTTAAATTGTCTTCCCACCAATTATTGAAGGCTTTAATTTATAATTTTGATAGAATCTTCATTTAGAACATAATTTCGTTTAAATTAAATAATCTCTAAACGTCCATTAAATATTCATCTGGAATTTCTTGTCCTAATCCTGCTTCTTTAAATTTCTGACCATTTTCTACATAAAGATTAGAACCCCACTCGCCCATTCTTCTTGTTGGATATTCTTTCTTTTTTATTGCTGGAACACCTGCATAAAGACAATTATCCTCTGTTTCGCCTTTAATAACAGCCCCTCCAGCTATAATCACTCCTGATCCTATTTTTGAATTCTGTAAAACAGAAGCGCTAATTCCTATTAATGTCTTGTCACCAATAGTTGTGGGACCATGGACCATTGATAAATGGCCAAGAGTAACATTCTTTCCTATTTTACACAATCCCTTAACTGTAGAATGGATTACACAATTTTCCTGAATACTTGTGTTTTCTCCCACAATAATTTTTCCCCAGTCCCCCCTTAATTTCGCGCCAAACCATATATTTACGTAAGCACCAATCTCAACATCCCCAATAATAACCACATCTTTTGCTATAAAAGCGGTAGGATGGATAGAGGGAGTTGTTCCGTCATACGGTGATGCAACAATCATGTTTAGAACCTAATAACCTTTTTAAAAAAATATTGATTGATTTCTAAAGAGTCAAAAATTATTTAAGATTTTTGAATTATGCAAATAGTCCAATTTCTATAACATGATATATTAATAAATTTGAAATTTCATTACTTTAGTGAATATTAACAAACAGACTGAAATAAACAATGAAAGTCAATCTAGTTTATGAAGAAAATTTTCAATTAGACGTTAATCAAGCATTTGATATAACAATGCAGTGGTTAAAGAGCCAATATAAGGCAAAGATTAAAGTATCAACACCTCCCAAATATATTGAAGCTAAGCAAGGGACTATGATGACTAATACTGGTCATGATCCAAATTGGAAAAAGAGAATTGGGATTACATTTTATGAATTAGATGGAGAAAGGACATTGTTAAGAGTGGAAGCAACTCCGCTTGCGCGAAACATATTTAGAGTAGAAAAACTCAAAGAGTCTTGGTTTAAAGGTTTATTCTCTCATTTATTTTCACTCCTTCAAAATGTAGGAGAAGAAAATAAGCCAAAAGTTGCATTCCAATCCAATTTTGAGAGTAAAGACAAATCTAAATATTGCCCCAATTGTGGAGAGAGCATTGAGGAACAAATTATTATTTGTCCTGCGTGTGGTATTACATTAATTTAATCAACAAGAAAATAAGCAGAAACAAGCAATAAACAAATCATTAAAATCAGTAGTGTAAAACTTATCATAAAACAAGGCTCCGATTGAGTGACATGACAGAGAGACGAAGCTAAAATATATAATACAGTTACATAAATAAACGACAGAAACGATACTACGATTTTATATTTCATTACAATAAAATATCTGCTTTTTTTATTAAGGTTTTCTACATTTTGAAATTGCGTTTTTTTAACATGTGAGTCATTTCAAAAGACATTACAAATTGTTTAGCTAGATCCTTATTGACTTTATTGATTGTAAATAAAGATTTTAATATACCCCTATCAGGATAGCTATTTGATTCCTTCTTATGAAGTATCTTCACACCAGCTTCCATAGTCTCACCAACTCTAAGAGAGGTTTTAAATTTTAAGTTTTGAATTCCAAGTAACGCAATTACAGTCTTTTCATAAATACCTGTCTTTAAAAAAAGTCCAATTGCTAAAGGAATGATAAATGGGCCCGGAAAAACGGGAGTTTTATAGGGCATTTCTTTTTCAGCATAGAGCTCATCAAAGAACATCGATAAATTAAACCAGCATAAATTACAAAAATTGAGTAAGTCTGCCTCTTTTAATGTTCTCCTCGATGTTGTATATACTTCTCCCTCATTAAATTCCTCATAAAATTTTCCATGTTTATAAGAGATTGTTACCACCCCAATCTATTTTATATTCTAATCTACTAATTATGAGTCTAATTTTAAATGAATCATTTACTGATATTAACTTTTATTGAATTCTACAATCTCTCTATCTACTATGTAATAATTAGAGCTAAAGTTTATAATGTTATTACTCCTTTTTTTTGTAGGAATATAAATACCTCAAGATCAGAGAAGTATCCTTGAAAATTATCTTTAGAGTTTAAAATTTAATGAAAGACGAAACTGAAGAAGATACCTTCAATATCATCAAATCTAATGAAATCAATGAATATATTGCTATTACATATGAAACTTGTGGTAATTCTAATAAGGATGTTAAAATTATAGTTTATATTAAAAATAATCCTTTAATTACCATCCCAAGCACTTCATATCCTAGCTTAGAGAATTTTTTTCAAGGCTCAATAAAGTCTCTTAATTTAGATAAAATGACCCAAAAAAAGAACTTAGCTATAACTGTTTACCAAAAACTACTAAGAGATTTAATGTTATGGTCTGAAAATAACTATACTACTAAATATATTGACTACAGAATGGCATTCCCCTTATTAAAAGAATTGTGCAAGGTTGGAAACACTAAATTTCAAATTATTTTCCAACAAGAAATTTTAAAGGAGTACGCTACCAATAGTTCACAGGTTAAAGAATTTTTAAAACGGGAAGGTTACCTAAAACTAATTGGAGACTTTTTTTAAATTCTCTCTTTAAGGAAAAAAAAAATAAAAAAATTAATAGATTTTGCAATTAACTGGATTTAAGATTTATTTAATTCATCATTAATGCCAGCAATTCTTTTTACAATATCTTTTCTAGATTCAATATCATACTGAGTAGTAATTGCAATACTTTCCATTACAGGCGAACCCCCACCATGATAACTCCCAAAGAGATGTACACCTCCAGATGCAGAGACATACATATCACCGATAAATCTCCAGAATTGAGCCGCGTTTTCAGGTGAAATATTAGGGTTTCTAGTTATATATTTATAAAGTTGTTCTCTTAATTCTGGATTTACAAAATCTCCTTCATGAGGGAAAGTTGCAGGAATTCCTCCTGAAAGATCAACTATAATTTCAGCTTCACGAAAAACATTTTCTCCTGATAAACATCTTCCCACATTGCAATAAATAGAATTTGGTATGTAACTTCCTGGCCCATATGGGATAAATCCGATTCCAGGCATATATACTTCTGGCTTACCTAAATCGGAGGCAGTATATCCCGCAGCATAGCCTAATTCCGTAACCATAATTAATTCAGCTAATTTACTCCTCACATGAGATGCTCTATGAATATTATTATATTCTGCTGCCAAAGCCGCAGTTCCTACTAATAAATCTCCTATTGCAGGTTTACATCCTGAATAACTATGTCGATGGAATAGAGCGAATAATAAGGCGAGAGTACCAGCATGTTGATGTTCACCACAGAGAAAAACTCTTTCCCATGGGACAAATACATCATCAAAAATAATATAGGAATCAGTTGCCCCAGGCATAAATCCTCGTTTAAAATGTTCTCTTTCACGAAGGTTATGAATTGTCACTACTTGTTTTACTCCTTCGTAATCCCCAGGTACCGCAAATGCAACAGCATAATCTTTATCTTCGGGTCTCAATGCCCTAGTTGGTACTACAATGATCTCATCAGAAACAGAAGCTTCAGAGATGTGAACTTTGCATCCTCGAACGATAATTCCATCATCTCGTTTTTCTACCACACGAACATACATATCTGGATCTTCTTGATCTGCAGGTCTTTTTATTCTATTACCTTTTACATCGGTTTGAGCACAAGCTGCAATTAAATCTTCTCTTTGAAATCGTTCCATCCATTTTTTAAAATTCTCATGGTAATTAGTTTCCCCATTGTTGGATTTATCTGCCTCGTAGCTAACATTATATACCGCATTAGCTCCGTCACAACCCATGCATCGTTGTATACATCCACCTACTTTTTGGCAGAGCTTACGAGTCATGTCTTGCTTCCTGTGAAGGTCCTCAGTACTTTGATGTATGTGCGTAAAACGGTTAATTATATCCCCCGTAAGATGAGATTTTGCGAAAATAAGATCTTTATATTCTGGATCATCCACTACATCAAAGGTAGTACCGATAGTATTTAGGCAAGGAATTTGTCGTTCATCTAATCTATCGATTCGTTCACCGTTAAAGAAAATATTATTCTTCATTTTACTTAGGTCATTCATGTATTCTTCTTTTGTTCTCATTTTTTATACCTCGTTTATAAAATATTAGAGAAAAATTCCATTTTATAATATTACCCTTTTTAAGAGCCAATAAAAAGAGGTAATAAACTACAAAATAGTCATCTTCTACTTATTATATTTTATTAATTAAAATATAAATTATTTATTGATTTTAGTCTGAATCTAAATCTCAAATCTTTGGCTTTTCTCCCATGTAAAAAAGAGGCTACTTTGTGAGTTTAAGTCATTCAAATAAGTCTAAAAAGATAGTATAATCATTCAATTCTTTAATTATCAATCTTTTTACAATATAACTTACAATTATAAATTTACTACTAGGAGAATTGTGCTATGGATGTCGAAGAAAAGCTAGATCTGATGAAAACTATGTTTAATCCAAAAAACGTTGCGCTTATGGGAGCAACGAGTAAAATGGGTAAAATCGGTTCTTTAGTAGGTATGAGTCTGTTAAGCTGTGGATTTAAGAAGAAAATATTTCCTATTAATCCAAGTCCTAATTATCAAGGCAAAAAAATACTAGGATTTGATGTTTATTCCTCTCTCGATAAATGTCCTGAACAAATTGATTTAGTGGGAATAGTTGTGCCCCCAAATGCGGTAGTAGATTCAGTGAAGCAAGCAATAGAAAATGACATTAAAACAGCAGCGATAATCACAGCGGGATTTGGGGAGGTAAAAAGCGATGAGCGACAGAACGAAAATAAAGAATTAGTTAAAGTTGCCGAAAAGGGAGGTTTAATCTTTGTTGGACCTAATTCCATGGGATTTTATTCCTCAGAAGATACAACCTCCCCTTTGCATTTAGGATTTGGTTTTATGCTTCCTAATCCTGGAAATATTTCAATTGTATCACAATCTGGAACCATGGGAACAATTCTGTGTAACGCATTACAGAGAATCAGATATTTTGTGTCAAGTGGGAATGAAGCCTCTTTAACCCTTGAAGATTATCTGCAATATTATGCTCAAGATGAAGAAACAAAAACTATAGCTTTATTCGCTGAGGGGTTACGCGCAGGTAAGCGATTTAAAGAAATATGTACTGAAATGACTAAAAAGAAACCTGTCCTTTTCCTCAAAGCAGGTATCACCAAAACTGGTGCAAGAGCTGCTAATAGTCATACTGGTTCAATTGCGGGTTCATTAGATATTTACAAATCAGTTTTTAAACAAACTGGTGTAATATTTGCTGATCAAATAATGGAATTCATCTACCTTATCAAAGGAGCACATTTTCTTCTCCCTCTTCCTGATCATGATCCTCTACGAGCAGGTATTATAAGTGGAGGCGGTGGTTTTGTGGTACATCTTACTGATCTATGTGAAAAGCATGGAATCAACGTAGTTGATTTACAGACAGAACCAAATGGTCCTAAACTTATAGAAGATATTTCAGAACACCTTCCTTTCTATTGGAGTCATAATAATCCCGTCGATATGGTTGCTACGAACAATCCCAATGCTTATCAAAATGTAATGAAACTTATGTTAGATTCTGACTGTTTTGATATTATTTTTACTATGACTTCCGCCACGTTTCACGAAAGGATAAAGATGTTGAAACCTGTAAACGAATCTGGAAAAATAATGAAGGAAATGATGATGTCGAGAAGGGGTGATATGATAAATCAAATAGTTGATAGTGAAATAAAATTAGCTCAAAGCCAACTTACTAAGAAGTTAATTTACGTTTCATTAACCCCTAATCTTGGTAATCCGCTCTATGACAAATATGATGAAAATCAAGTAATGGTGTTCGGTGGAAATTTTGAGACTGCTGCGATTGTATTAAGAAAACTTCATGACTATCAAACATTTATTAGCCGTTCTTCTTCTTGATCTTTCCTCTTTTCCACTAAATCGAGATTGAAGGGCTCTAATTATTCTTTTTGAAAGCTTTTTGATAAAAATGTAAAAAAATAGTAATTATAATAAAATTCTCACTCAAATATATACTGTTTTCTTTGTTATTTTGTCTCTAAAACTGCGCGAGCTTTTTCTAAATTATCAACTCCAATAACTATTCTGTTATTTTCAGTCAAATAAATTAGATCTATATTAACACCTGCTTTCCCTATTTTTCGAGCCAGTTTCCCTCCAGAACCGGGTTTTCCTGCGATATGACCTATATCCAAAACAAGTACTTCCCGAACTGCACGTACTTCAAACCCTTCATTCTCTAGAACCCATTTGGTTGTCGTTTCATCTTCAACTAAAATGTGAATGATTCCATCCTCATTTAGAGGAAACCCACATAACCCTTCTATATTAATCCCATTTTTACCTAGAACTTCCCCCATATCAGCTAACATTCCTGGTTCATTTTTCAAAATTACAGTAAGATCTCTCATTTTATTATTCCTCTTGTATCTAATTATGTTATTTATTAAACTTAACTAAATTTCATTATCATTAGATTTTATACCAATGCTTAATAAAGTCATTTCTCTATTTAAGCTTTATAAATTACTTAAAAAATAATCATATAAGTGAAAGTAGTTCAATTACTCTAAGAGTATAGTTCTTTTATGTAACTTCTCAATGTTTCAATATTTTCAAAATAAAATAAGGTTATTTCTTCCTTAAAAAAAGGAGTTAGCAATCCTCCTCTTTTTAGAACCTCAGTTATATCCGTATCTTTTAACACAAATACTTTTGTCTTGTTAAAAAATTCTTCAAAGGAGAGGATAATTCCCATCTCAATCATGTGTCCTCCTTTATCATGTTCTATTACCATGATTATCTCATTCGAAAATTTTGCAATAAGATCGAATTTTAAAATCAGATTCTCAAGATGGGTGCGATGAAATTCCTTTTCAAAAAACCCAAGGTTGTTTTCTATAGAATTTACTATTTTTTGAACTTCTTGAAGGGTAATAAATGTCTCATTACTATATGAACCACAAATAAAGATTTTATTTTTCTGCAAATCGTAAACTGAAAAAATATTAATAAACTCATCTAAAAAATCATCCCAGGCACTATCGTGTGAAATTTGCATGCTATTCCCCCAATTTATATAAAATAATTTAAAAATTCATTTATGCTATAAATTATTATATATCAATAATAATTGACTCAATCGATTTTGAGTTAAATTTAAATACATGATTATGCTTATTTAACATGAAAATAGATGAGAAAATTAATATGAATATATGGGGGTAAATGATTTGGAAACTCCAAAAAAATTGGAAAATATGAGGAAAGAATTGGAAATTATATCAGAAAAAACAAGGTATAAAATACTACTTACTTTATTAGCTAGTGAAAACTCTCTCTCTTTCAGTCAACTGAGAGAACTACTACCTTCTATTCCAGAAAATACCTTAAATTATCATCTCAAAATTCTTAAAGAGAATGATTTTATTAAGAACGAGAAAAGAACGGAATACAAACGCTCTGAACCTCGCTCATTTTATTCGCTTAGCAAAAGATCGGTGGATTTACTTGGAAGTTTAGGACTAACAGCAGTAAAGAAAGAATTTCAAGCCCTATTCAAACAAATGACTTAATTTTTCCTCAATTATACCCATTTTCGCAACCTGCAAGGTTTTTAAATCCTTTTTGTACTTTTTAAATCTAAAAAGTTATAAATTTCCATAAATTTAGCAATAAATAATTCATAAATTGCATTTTTGTTATCAAATAGTAAGATAAAATTGGGGATGCTAATTGGAAGCTAATTTTACTCCTAAAGAAAAAGAGACGTATGATAGATATCTCGCAAAGGCAGAGGAAGTGTGGAAAAATGAAAATCAGAGTGTTGGGATTTATGTCGAACAACTTGCTAAGGATTTCCCAAACAAAAACGCTTTATTTTACGAGGATAGCTCATGGACATGGAAGGAATTTAATGAGGAAGTAAATCTTATTGCAAATTATTTCCAAAAACTCGGACTGAAGCCAGGAGATACGATTGCTGTGATGATGGAAAATTCCCCAAATTATTTTTTTGTTACTACCGGAATTAATAAAATACAGGGAACAAGTGCGCTAATTAATATTAATCAAAGAAGACAAGCTTTAATTCACTCAATCAAAATTGTGAATGCTAAATATATTATTGTTGACGGAGATAGTCTTCCGAATTTACTTGAAGTAATTGAGGAAGTGCATTTCAGGGATGATGAAATTTTTATTTTGAACAGCTTAGATCAAGTTCAGAATGAGTATATCGATCTCCAAAGAAAAATAAAAGATATTACTAAAAATAATCCTGCGACAACTAAAAACTCAACAATGACCGACATTGGATTTTATATCTACACTTCAGGGACTACAGGTCTCCCTAAAGCAGTAATAATAGAAAACCAATCACTTACTTGGAATGGAGTATTTTACGGATATTCGATAACCCAAGCGGATTCTAATGATATAATTCTAATTGCAAATCCCTTATATCACTCTTTATCAATTTGCACAGCATGGGGTATCGCTGTGTATTTGGGTGCGACAGTTGTATTACGTAAACGAATTTCTGCCTCAAATTTTTGGAGAGACATTCACAAATATAAAATTACTTTCTCGACATATGTTGGTGAAATTCCTCGCTATCTTTTAAATCAACTCCCGTCTGAATTAGAAAAAAACCATACACTTAAAAAAATGCTGGGTTTAGGATTAAGGAAAGACATTTGGTTAAAATTTAAAGAACGATTTCAGATCGAACATATTTTTGAATATTATAGTTCCACAGAAGGTTATGGACCGATTATAAATGTAGACGAAGTTCCAGGTATGATTGGAAGAAATAATATTCCAAATCATGCTTTAGTAAAAGCGGATCCAGAAACTGGTGAGCTCTTTAAAGATGAAGATGGTTATCTTAAATGTGAGCCGGGAGATGTTGGAATGTCCTTAATGAAGATTCTGGAGATTGAGAATTTTAGAAAGTATAGCAATAAAGAGAAGACAAATGAGAGGGTTATTCGAAATGTCTTCGAAGAAGGAGATGCATATTTTATTACAGGTGATTTACTTCAGCTCCATGATGATATGTGGCTTTCTTTTGCAGATAGATTCGGGGATACTTTCCGCTGGAAAGGAGAAAATGTTTCTACCCAAGAAGTTGAAAATATTTTGAGCTCCCATGTATCAATTTTAATGAGTGCTGTATATGGCGTAGAGATCCCAAATCATGAAGGAAAAGCAGGAATGGCAGCGATTAAACTTGATCCAAATATGGGATTTAAACCAGATGAAATCTCTCGTTTTGTTACTGAAGTGCTACCAAAATATTCCATACCAATTTTTATTCGTATACGTCAGCAACTAGAAGTAACAGGGAGTAAAAAAATTAGAAAGTCAAATCTTCGAAAAGAAGGATTTAATCTTAATGAAATTACAGAACCTATGTATTTTTGGGATTCAAAAATAAGTAAATATATCGAATTTAATCAAATAAAATATCAAGAAATTGTAAATGGAAAAGTACATCTCTAAGTTGTGGAATTAAATTTTTATTTCTTAGTGCGTTCCTATAGTTTGAGCTTTAAATTAATGATAATAAACCATATAAACCAAGCAATAGCATAAAAGATATAAAAATAGGTTTCCCCAAGACTTTTACAACTTTCATAAAATCTGTTTCAAAGTATTCTGTGCTATAGGCAACACAAGGATGAAGTGGAGTAATCAGATAACCTAAAGAAATAGAAGTATAGATAAAGATGAAATCGATAAGTGACATAGTAAGAACGGTAATTGGTGCTAAATATATAGGAATTACAATTGATATTGGTAATTGAATACGTCCCGTTGCGAATCCGAGAAAAAATCCAATTAATATTAGAAGAAATACTGATAAATCTAACACTGCAATTTCCTCAGGAGCACCAGAAAGGACAAAGACCTCTAAGAATATAAACATTGAAAAAATAATTAATGGGAATCGCCATATTTTCATTTTTTTTGAGATAGTCTTTACACTTGAGAAGTTCATCTTACCAAATCTGAGAGCAAGCCAAATACTAAAAACGAGACCAATAAGAAGGAACAGTTCAGGAACAGAGAAATTAAAAAATATTCTTCCAACAAAATCTAAGATTGGTGCAATAAGAATTGGCACCAAATTGTGAAAAGCTCTTTTAAGATCTCTTTCTCCTTGTTCGGTAAAAGGTGATATATTCTTTACTAGAGTAATATATCCTATTAACCACATTACAATAAGGCCAGGAAACAATCCGAGTACAAGTATATAAAGATTTATATCAGTGAGAAAACTGGATATAATCAATGAAGAAGATAAGGGATAAACCATTATTAGCATATGTCTATACCACACATTAATTGAGACTTTTTTAGTTGCATCTTCTTCAGAATCTATTTGCTGTACAATAGGAGCTGACATTAATGCGCCCCCCGGCACCGGTAATAAACCAAATAAAGCAGGTATCATCATTAGAGAAGATTTCTTCGAAATTCGCATTTTTTGAATCATCTCCATCATCAACCCAGATTCTTCCATTATCCCTCCCAGAATTGGTATAAAGATCATAATAATAATCAGGGTTAGAATCGATGGATTAGTCAAAACATTGATTAGGGATTGCAAGATATTAACTCCTGCCAATAGAGCAAAACCAAACGCTCCTAAAGTTAAAACAATGCCTAATTCATACTTAGAAAGTATCATAACTAGGCCAATAACAATGACAAAACTTAACCATGCCGGTAACATATCTTGGAATCGAGGACTTTGATAATTCTACAAACGCTTTCTTATAAAAATAAAGGAAAAAATAATTACTTTCTCATTAATGAAAAACTCCTTGTGAGTTGTATTTCGTCTTTTAGGGAATTTCAACACCTGGAACTTCTACTTTTACAAATTCAATTTTTCCACTTGTTCTTTTACCATAAAAGAGTTGATTGGTGCACATAAAAAGAGTTCTCCCATCCTCTCCACCCAAACAGCACGCATAGACATTAGTATCATTTACTTTAACAGTAGAAGTGATTTCTCCTCCTTCCAGAATACGTAAAACTTCTGCATTTGATGGGTTTGCCACCCATATAGCTCCCTCTTCATCAAGGCAAATACCATCTGGAGAAAATCCTTCAAATTCTGCCCAAGTTCTTCGGTTTGTTAAATTCCCTGAAGGTTCAATATCGAAAGCAGTAAGACGTCCTCCATGACTTTCCCCTACAATGAAAGTCTTATTATCGGGAGTCACTATACAACCGTTGGGAAATAGAAGACCTTCCGCAACAATACTAGCTTTCCCCTCTCGAGTGACCATAATAATAGTTGTAGGGTCAGAAGGGGGTTCGGGTGTTTTAGAACCCCAGTTCCCAATGTAAGTTCGTTCTTTAGCATCAGTTACACAATCATTACAGTTATAATCTGTAAGTTTGCTTAGGTCCGCATGAATTTTCAATCCATCTGGATCTAAACGCATTAAACGTCGTTTTTGCATCGAAACTACAAGCATCCTACCATCATTTAAAAAACCCAATCCTGAGGTAAAATCCTGCATTTGGATAATAGTTTCTGATTTACCTTTATCATCTACAGCAATGACTTTTCCTGAAACGGCATCCGAAAAATACAACTTTCCGTTTCTCCACCTAGGTCCTTCAGGAAATTCCAAATCCGACAATAAAACTTTAGTCTCTTTATTCATATCAATCAATTTATTTCTTTTGTTATCTACAAAAAGAAAAATAAAAGCGTTCTTATATAGGTTTCCCACAAGCTATACAGAAGTTGAAAAACAGGTTTATAACTTGCCGAAATCAATAAATCATCTCCGTACCCACAGATTTATTGAAATATTTCTTATAAAATTATATCAAAATTATTTTTAATTTGATTAAAAAGGTGGGATGATTTAATATAACGGTTCAAGAAATGAAAAATGATCTGACAAAATATCTGTCAAGTAAGAAGCTTGAGGAACACGTATCTCATATAATAGCCATTATTGATAGGCATAGTAATAAAAAGCCAAATCAAGTCCGTACAGCAACAAAACCGATCAAGAGAAGAGGATCAAAAGAGAGTCTATTTGAAAACCAATTTTTTGTGATAGCGAAAGATTATCACACTAAAGACAAAATTGATATTTGGGTATTAAAACTAAAGCGCAAAATCTGGTTAGAAAAAGATCAATTCTCTGAATTAAAAGAACTTATTGAATGCTACGAGGGATATTATTCAGGCTTTTCAGGGGGCTTTATTTTTCCCTCCATGCCTACCGCAAAAATCATTGAAGAAGTAACAGAACTTCTTCTGAGTCTTGTATAATTCAAGTTTTACGACTTTTTTCCTATAGTACTAATATGCAATAATAGTATTCTAGTTTATTTGGGCAATTACTTTAATTAATCGTTAATCATTACAATGGATATGGAAGAAAAATTTCCTGTGGTAGATGTAACTGGGAGTCCTGAAGAAATAGGGACACAACATGGAAAAATATTGAAAAACCGAATAAACAGAGTAATTGATTTTTATAGTGATGTAACCAAGAAATTAGATGAAGATGATCGGGAGAGTAATAGAAAGTATATTTTGGACTCAGCTCGAACTTTTAAAAATGTTATTCATACATATAATTCAGATTATTCAATTGAAATTGAATCAATTGCAGAAGCAGCAGATGTAGATCCTCTTTGGATTTATGCAATTAATTCAAGAAGTGAAATTATGTCAAATATGGAAAATGAGAGTACTGAGTGTACTGCATTATATTTCAAAAATTCACGTATTCTAGGCCAAAACTGGGATTGGGCTGCAAATTTTGAAGAATTAGCCTTTATTATGAGATTAACCAAACCAGATGGCCACAAAATAATTCAAGTAACTGAACCAGGAATGATTGGTAAAATTGGTTTTAATAGTTCAGGTTTAGGGGTGTGTTTAAATTTCCTTCATGTAGACGAAGAATTAAACGGATTACCAATTCATATTATTCTTCGTGCGATGCTAGATTGTAAATCTATTGAAGAAGCAAAAAGCTTAGCTAAAAATGTAGGCAAGGGTCAATCGGGGAATATATTGATCGGTGATAAAAATGGGAAATACCAGGATATTGAATTTGGGGGGAATGAAGTCTATCTTTTAGACGTTGAAAATAACCATTTTATTCATACAAACCATTTTTTGAAGAATGAAACACTTAATTCAGAACCAGAATTATTACTAAGCTCATTTAATAGATACAAAACAGCTACTAATTTGGCAAAAAGTAACCAGACCCAGTCTTTAGAGCGTATGAAAAGTATATTATTAGATGATACTGATCCTGAATTACCGATATGTAGGAAATTTATCCCTGGTACAGTAATGGAAAAAGTTGGCACTGTATGCACGATTTTGATGGATTTGAATCAGGAAGTGATACATATTACTAAAGGAAGCCCCCTTCATAATCCATTTACCAAAATCTCACTAAATTAAATTCCTAGTAAACTTTCTTATAGTACAAAATTATAAGAGTAAAAATTGAAAAAATTGAGTATAGAACATTACTCTCCCAATCAAAAGAAGAGTAGGCTCTATTAGATCTCAATTATTTTTCTTAAAGGCTCTAAATTTCTTCCAGTTCTCCACGGGTACAACTCTCACACTCGCCTTGTATGAATTACCCATAACTCTCTTAAATATATTGAACAAAACTACTATATAAAATTAGCTCAAGTTAAAAAAAAAAAATAAATCTAAGCTCACTACCATACTCCTTCTAAATCATATAAACCTTTTAATTACCAATCAAAATGCGATATTTTTATTGTTTTAAAATACTTAGATTATTCTATGAAATATGATCGATTAAGAGCAATTCGAGTATCACCTGATAATGAAGCATTTTTCTATGATTATATTAAAAATAACTTTGCTGAATACTTCTTTTTTCATGTCGATTATGCTCAATATCCGGAAAGCACTGAAATCTATATAGCGTTAGATAATGGAGATAAGATTCAAGGAATGGTCTTAGTCTGGAAAGATCGCAGAATTCAATTGAGAGGATCCATTACAAGTCTTGAATTTTTATTAAGTGGAAAGAAGTATAATCCGATATCTATTACTGGATTTGATAACCATAAAAAATTGATCGCAAAATTCTTTCCGGATTATAAAAAAGAAATTGCGCTGTATCGCATGTTTTTAAATGAAGGAGATCAAAAGGATTTTGAGAAATATGCTTTCCAGAGACTAAATGAATCTTATAGAGAAGAGATAGCATCGTTAATGAGAATTGCTGACCCTATTTATTGGGGTTCACGCGAGCCAGAGGATATCTTGATTGATGAAAATAATATATGGTATGGGATAGTAGAAAGAAAAGAGTTGATAAGTATAACGAGCATATGGAAATATCAAAGTATAGGATATATAACCATCGTTGGGACTCGTCCAAATTACTGGACGAAAGGATATGCCAGTTCGTTAATCTCTTCAGCATTAAAAGATTTATTTTGCGAAAAAGAACAATGTTTCATTATGGTGAGGATGGCCAATAC
>JAGXNO010000023.1 GCA_019894975.1 Promethearchaeota archaeon
AGAAAATCTCTTCTTTTCTTCTCATTTTCTGGGGAAATCATTACCAAATATAGTTTATCCTAACTAAAATTTCGACAGAAAAGTATATTAGTAATCCATACAAATTTGTATATATCTAGAAATCTAATTTTTGTCTTTTGGTAGTGTGCTTCGGTGCACTTTAAAAATTTACCTTCTTCTTATTGAATGGATTTGACCATGTAATTTGGTCGCACTGGTAGGAGTCGCCTTTTATCTTAGATATTATTTTTTTTAACCAATCTTAAACGTATTGCTGCTTGTCCTTTCTCTAAAATTAAAAAATATAAATCCCCAAATGAATTCTGGCAAAAATAAGATAAGAATCTAAAAGGAATATTTTCCTTCTAAAATCTCTTGATAAATTTCTTTAGTAAGAGGAACATATTCAGAACTATTTGGCAAAAGTAAAAATAGTGGAGCATCAATTTCATTTACATTGAATCCTTCTGCTTTTAGTTTTACTTTCTGAATTTTATGAGTAGCCGTAAAATCAAACTTATCAATAATTCGAATGAACTTAGGGACTGCATAATTTGGCAGATATTTTTGTAAAAACTTCAAAAATTCTTTAAAATCGACATCTTCCTCAGTTCTTTTATGGATTGAAACCATTCCCGCACGACCCTCGGTATGGGGGATGAGAACGCCATAAACAGAGCATATATCAATTTGCTCAAAAGTATTAATTACTGATTCAACTTCTTCGGTAGATACGTTTTCACCCTTCCACCTAAATGTGTCACCTAAACGATCAACAAATTGAATATGTCCAAAACCAATATCTCTTACTAAATCTCCTGTATTTATATACATATCCCCGGGTCTAAGTGCATTACGAAATACTTTTTTTTCCGTTGCTTCCTCATCTTTATACATATAAAAGTTATCAGGATCTTGTATTTGTCCTAGCAATAATCCAACTTCACCTGTTCTTACTTTTTTCATTCGATCTCTCTCATTTCGAAAGGGTTGATCTGTTTCCATATCATATCTTACAATTGCATAAGGTGTTAGGCACACTCCGCAAGTTTTATCAATATTATGTATATTTGCAAAATTTGGGACAAAATCTTCTGTAGCACCATAAAACTCTCTAACTTCTTTAATCCCAAACCTTTTTTTGAAATCTATCCACATATCTAGCCTAAGACCGTTTCCAACTATTTTTACAATAGGATTATCAGCATCATCTGGTTTAGGTGGTTGATTATATAAATATCTACATATTTCACCCACATAATTAAAACATGTTGCATTGAATTTCCTAGTTTCATCCCAAAATTTACTAGCACTGAATTTTCTGGCAATTGCCATTGCAGAACCACTGTATAGCGCTGCAGCAAAAGCTACTTTAATTCCATGACTATGAAATAGAGGGGTTGTAATATAAACTATATCTTCAGTTTCTAAACCCACAACCATGTGTCCCCACCACGTCATCGCGTTTAATATAGAAGAATGTCTTAAAATCGCAGCTTTAGGCAGTCCTGTAGTTCCTGAGGTAAAGATATACACAAATGGATCTTTCATTAGAATCTCAGAGGTTGTAGGGGGATTACTAATATCAGAACCAGAAAGTTTTTCTTTTAAATTGATATACTCCTCTGGTGTTTTCATATCACCCTTATCAGTCACAAAAAAGAGGTGTTTTTCTTGTTCTTTAGTAAGTTCTAATTCAGACTTGACATCTTGGAAGGCTTGAACAAGTTCTTCCCCAATAATATATACTCTCCCAGGAGTATGGGTCATACTATGAATCAATGGTTGTTGACGTAGATTAGTATTAATCAATGAGGATATAACCCCCAATTTGCCCATCGCTATAATTATAAACATATAATCTGAACGATTTTCCACAAATATAACTGCTGTATCGCCTTTCTTGAGAAATTTAAGAAAGAAATTAGAATAACGATTAACCTGTTCATTATATTCTTTATGGGTATATTTTTCATCTTCATATAATAACGCCAAACTATCGGGATAATCTCTTGCATGCTCCTCTGTTCTAAGACCGATAGAATACTTTGTTTCAGCCGTATGGGCTGCCATCCAGACCACGCCCTTCATTATCCAAGGAGTTTTCTCATCCCATGATGGCTGTATCTTAGCCTTATATTCGTCAGCTGATATTACATAAGGATTCTTTTGTTCCTTTTCTTCCATTTTCTTGTTTAAAATAGCATCTAATTATTGAGTATGCATAGATTTTTAAAAAATAAAATGTTTTTGATCAGTCCGGATTATACTTAATAGTCCAAATTGGTTCCATTTTACTTAGCTATCTTATGATTAGAAGAAAAAAGAGATAAGTATAGATAAGAAAAGCAGATTCCTAATATTCTCTATATTCACCCTAATACCATGTTCGTTGAGATTTTTTAAGATTGTCTGGCATATCTTCATAAGGAGATATTTCCTCTTCTAATTTGCACTCAACTCCGTATCTTAAATTGGTTTGGGGGTGAACATATCCTGTTTTTGAAATTCCATTAGCGGCTCTTAATGAGGTCCTTCTTGATATTAAAGAAGCGCCTTTTATATAGAAAAATTTCCACTTGTCTTCATCTTCAAGAAGTTCTATGAAAATTCCATCGTCCATATCTGAATCAGACTCAATGGGACGAAATTGCCCGGAATCATCATTCCATTTTAGCATAAAATTACCTTTTTTCTCAGCCATATTTACACCTAATTAAGGAATTATTCTATAAGAAATTTAATTCAATTATAATTTTATTTTCTTTGGTATTTATTATAAAATTAATATTATTTTAATCTTATTTTAAAGATACTATAAGATCCATTGCTAAGATTTGTTATTTTCTTGATGCTACCTAAATTTTTTAAAACAAACATATAGAATTGAAAATTTTAAATTCACTACTTTTTTTTAACTATCATTAGAAAACAAGTAGGTTATTGTTTTAAGCCTCACTTAAAGGATATAAATTTGGGATTTAACAATGCTGCAAGTTAATCAAGATGTAATTAGAATTTTTGATTTTGACTACTTAATTTTTGATATTATTCTCTTATTCTTATTCATATCTATTCTGATTATACAAAGAAAATATGTCCCGCTTTTAGTTGGTATCTTATGTGGAATATTGTTTTTAATAATAGATGGCATGATTTGGTGGAATACGGGAATTCGAGAGATATATCCCACTAACTTAAAAGTAGCAGTTGATTTTATGATGGATTTTAGTTATGGATTGTTAGCTTTTAGTTGGGTAATGATTATGTTTGAAAAGAATAATATGAAAGAGATTATCTTTTGGACTGCTTTGTTATATGGAGGTTGGTTTATGATTGCTACCTTATCTCAAATCTTACCCTTGACTGATATTGAAATTACTACGATAAGACATATGAAGCACCTAAGAATAGTTGAAATTTCAGTCGTAGTTTTTGGCTATTTACTTTTATTGTTTTTGGGATATAAGTATAAAGCGATACTCTTTATCTTTTGGGTGGGAACTATGCTTTCTTTCATGATGGAATCATATTTGCTTTTTACAGGAATCAGGTCTTCTGGCTTTGAATTGTTATTATATGATTCTCTAATTTTAACGAATCAAGGGATTCCATATTTATATATTATTTTTGATAAAATTCTCCCAAAATTAAGGGAAATGATTAAGAATCGAAAGAACGCAAAGGAAGAGATTGTTGAGATTACTCACACTTAATAAAGATAAAAGATATTCTTTAGTTTTTGAATGAAATCAATAGTTACTTCTTATTTATCTTTAGAATGGTAAATTTTATGTGGTAGCAGAAATATACTTTACAAAGTGAAATGAAAATAATTGATACTCATACCATCACAGAATTTCTTGCAAATCATATCAAATCTCTTTCGTTAAAGGAAATTGAGGAGATTATTGAAATTCCTCCCCCAAACATCAGCTTTTCGTATGCTTTTCCTGTGTATCGATTAAGTAAAATCGAAAAGAAAAGCCCAAAAGAGATTGCTAAAAATTTAGCTGCAGAAATACCTTTACCGGACTATTTAAATAAGATAGAAGCAGATGGTCCCTACCTAAATTTCAAAGTTAAACCCTCATTTGTTATTGAGAACATATATGGACTAAATCATGATTATGGAAGGATGTATGAAATAGAAAAAAAAAGCAAACCATTAAGAATTGTAATAGAATACCCTTCAACTAACACCAACGGTCAGCTCCATATTGGTCATTTGCGAAATATGTTAATAGGTAGTTCTATGGCGAATTTATTCCGATATAAAAAGCATGAAGTATTCGAAGTAAATCTTTATAATGATAGGGGTATTCATATCTGCAAATCCATGCTAGCGTATAAAAAATGGGGCGAAGATCAAGAACCTACTAAAAAGCCTGATCATTTTGTAGGAGATTTTTATGTAATGTATAATGAAATGCAAAAAAAGGATGAAGATTTGATGAATGAAGCTCATGAATTATTACGTTTATGGGAGAGTGAAGATCCTAAAACGCGAATGCTATGGGAAAAAATGAGGACGTGGGCTATAGATGGGTTCGAAGAAACATTTAAAAAGTTAGATATTTCACATGTAAAAGAATATTACGAGTCTATAATTTATACTAAAGGCAAGGATATTATAAAAGAAAACTTAGAGAAAGGAATATTTAAGAAAACTGAAGATGGGGCAATTTATGCTGAATTAGAAGAGGAATACGGTTTACCGAATAAGATTCTATTAAGACGAGATGGGACTTCAGTATATATTACTCAGGATATATACCTTGCGTTTGTTAAGAAACATGATTTCAATTATGATAAATCGTTATATGTTGTTGCAAATGAGCAAGATATGTATTTTAAGCAATTATTTGCTGTGCTAGATATGATTGGGTTCAAGGAAGATAAGCATCACCTCTCTTATGGTATGATTTTCCTTCCGGAGGGGAAAATGAAAAGTAGAGAGGGGACAGTAATAGACGCTGACGATTTAATTGAAGAAGTATTAGAACTTGCTTATAAAGAGGTAAACAAAAGGTATCCCTCTCTTACTGAAGAGGAAAAAGTAAAAAGAGCGAAGATTATTAGTATGGGAGCACTAAGATTTTTCATTTTAAAATTTAATTTAAAATCCGATTTTATATTTGATCCAAAACAAAGTATTTCCTTTGAAGGGGAGACTGGACCATATATCCAATATTGTTATGCAAGAATTGAATCAATTATAACAAAATCAAAAGAAACTATTGATACAGATATTAAATGGGAACTATTAAACCATGAGACAGAAGAGAATTTGATCAAACACTTAAATTATTTTCCAGAGATTATCGATCAAGCGGTTCAGAAATATACTATTCATATCATTCCTCAATATCTTCTAACCTTGTGCCAAATTTTTAGTTCTTTTTACAGTTCGTGCCCTGTTATTTCTGATGATAAACAATTGGAAACAGCAAGGCTATTATTGATAAAATGTGTACAAATTGTAATTAAAACGGGTCTAGACCTTTTAGGAATTGATACTTTAGACAAAATGTGAGGAATCAAACATGAACTTTTTTAATTTTGGAAAAGAAATAAATGAAGATACTCGTTTTGTTATTTTTGGTGTACCTTGGGATTATTTAACTTCCACTGATCTTCCTAATTCTTCAACTTCTCCTGAAACTATCAGAAATTTAACAGATGATATTGGATATACTACTGAGATGGGATTTTCTATTCCAAACCTTCAAGTAGCAGATATAGGAGATGTTGAAATCGAACCTACGGATGTAGAAGGAAATCTTAAGATTATAGGTAGCTTCCTTAAAGATATCTATATTCAAAATGATAATATTATCCCAGTAATGATAGGGGGGGATCATTTCTGTACTTATCCCATAGTAAAAGCTGTAGGTGATCAATTAAAGACAAAAGAAGATTTTGGGGTATTAGTGTTTGACTCTCATTTAGATTTTTATCAGGAATGGGATAAGGGTGTTTACTCTCACGCAACAATATCTCATAGAATTTTTGATTTAGATTATATGAATAATAAAAATTTATTAATTGTTGGAACTCGTGATATTGATATTGAGGAAAGAGAATTAGCAAGCACAGAAAAACTTGAATATATTAATGCTTATCATATCATTGAGGGTGTAGATTATTATATAGAACGCATTACGACATTTTTTGAAAAATCAAATATCAAAAAGCTTTATGTTTCAATTGATATTGACGCATTAGATCCCTCAATTGCCCCTGGTACGGGATATGCGATACCTGGTGGGTTTTCCTATCGGGAAATGTGGAAAATCCTGAAAGAAATAGCTGTGAAGTTTAATATTATTGGTTTTGATCTTGTTGAGGTGGCTCCGAATTTGGATTTAAAAAATAATGTGACATGTATCTTGGCCGCAAAATTGATCGTTGAATTTATGTCATTTATCAACAGCAATATTTAATAGTGATTTAAATGTCGGAAAAGAATTTAGAAGATATTTTAAAAAGAGTAAACCAACTGAAAATAACCAGCGAAACTAGTATAGTAAGCCTCATTAATTCACTAAAAAATGCTGGATTTAATGCTAAAAGGCTAGCTATGGCCTGTGAAATTTATGATGAAATGATTAATGATGAGGAATGCATAAAATTCTTTGGTTTAGCAGGAGCTCTAGTTCCTGCAGGAATGCAAAGAGTAGTATATGATTTCATAAAAGAAGGATTTATTGATATTTTGGTGACTACAGGTGCAAATATTACTCATGATTTAGCAGAAGCTTTAGGTTATCACCACCTGCAGGGAGGAAATATGAATAAAGACGATTTTGATGATTCACAACTACATAAAGCCGAAATAAATAGGATTTATGATGTCTATATGCCAAATAAGGTTTATAAAGGGATTGAAGATTTTGTCTCAAAACTCGAGATATCTGATTCTCAAATGTCTGTAAGCTCCTTCTTAAATTTTCTCGGAAAACAACTTCCAAAAGACTCTCAATCGATTCTTAAAATTTGTGAACAAAAGAAAATCCCTATTTACTGCCCTGCTTTTACTGACTCAGGGCTTGCTTTACAATTAGGATTCCATAATCAAAATATAAATTTAAATCATTTTAAGGACATGCTGGAGATGGTTAACCTAGCGTGGGATGCCAAGAAAGCAGGAGTATGTATTGTTGGAGGAGGTGTACCGAAAAATTTTATAATGCAATCCCTCCAATTTTGCCCAAATTCTGCTACATACGCGATCCAAATCACAATGGATCGTCCCGAACAAGGAGGATTAAGTGGGGCTACACTGGAAGAGGCAATATCATGGGGAAAAGTAAATGAAAAAGCAAAATATTCCACAATTATATCTGATGCAACTATTGCATTACCACTAATATTATGGTTTCTTAAAGAATCCCAAAAGAAGAAGAAAAACTAGTATTTAGTGTTGTTTTTACGAAAAAACTCCTTTTAATTTTTGATCAAGAGTCTTAGAATCGTTTCCATAAATTTCATCCAACTTTGTTTTAAATTCCCTAAATTGAGAGACTTCTGATAAATTTTTCCCCATATTTAAAGAAGAGAATTCATCTATAGCGTGCTTTAATAGAGGTTGAACAATTTTATGAATATACTTTTCAATTTTTTTTGATCTGTCTAAAATAACATACGATGTTAAAACTTCAGGTTCAAAACCATCGTTTGACATAATTTTATCCTTGGTGAATACAATAGTAAACTTCTTACCTTGAAAGTATTCAATGGAACTTTCCATAAATGCTGACTCTGCAAAAGATAAGATGGCATCAAGTAAACCACTTCGGAGATCTATATCAATTTTTCCTTTATCCGTCTTATGAAAAGTTTTCTTGACTAGTGTAAAACCTCTAAACATTAATCCTGCTTCTCGAACAACCATCTTGAATAATTAAAAGAGATACTGATGAATAAAAACTGTTTTCAATACTTTAATTATACCTACTAATTTTAATAAACTCTTTGGCATTCGCTTAAATTATAAGATTTTTTATAATTGTATTATTCTAAAGACTATGATTGATAAACAAAAAATTAAATCCTGCGCAGAAAATATTACCCGAAGTATAAACATAAAAAAGGACGGTGAGTTTGTCTATATAAAAGGGAATACGTTTAGCCAAGATCTTCTGGAAGAAATTGGATTAAGTGTTCTTAGAAAAGGAGGAATTCCCCATATTAATGCAACAAGTGATTATTACGAGGAAACGACTTGGCAAGATGACCTAATTAAAGCGAAGACAATAGAAAACCCAAAATTACCTTTTCTGGAAATGATAAAAAAAATGGATGCTTACATCGTTATTGAATATCCTGAAAATCCTGTGATTCGAAACGAAGCACCAAAAGATAAACTTGAAGCTTACCAAAAATCAACGGCTCCATTAAGAGATATTCTCTATGGATTTAAAGAAGAGTTTGCTCCTGGAAAAAAATGGTGTTATGCCGCTTGGCCTTCTAAAAAAGCAGCTAAATTTTTCAATATCAAATACTCCTTATTTGAAAAGTTTATAGTCGATGGAATGAGCATTCCAGCTGAAGAATTTACTCCAATAGTCAAGAATTTAGGAGATAAATTCGAAAATGCATCAAAAGTATATGTGAATGATGATAATGGTACAGATTTCTGGGTGTCAGTCGAGGATCGTACAAGAATTCTAGATGATGGAATACTATCTGAAGAACAAATTGCTTTAGGGGATCTTGGGGGAAATCTACCTGCTGGTGAAGTATTTTTCGCACCAAATGAAACTCAAGGGGAAGGTACTATATTTTGCCCTTTAACTAAAGAACGATACACTCATAAATTTGTTAAAAATGTGGAATTACCTTTTAAAGAGGGTAAATTAATCTTAGATAAAGTTACTGCCGACT
This sequence comes from Promethearchaeota archaeon, assembly GCA_019894975.1. Lineage (GTDB taxonomy): Archaea > Asgardarchaeota > Lokiarchaeia > Sigyniarchaeales > SOKP01 > Loki-b32. Next base: position 8,890 of record JAGXNO010000023.1, read on the forward strand.
CAAATTTGGAGATTCTAACTGAGGCTTTTAAGAAAGGTGAACGGATCGATAGAGCAAATAAAGTTCCTGAACTCAGAACATATAACATTGGGGAACTCGGTATTGGATGCAATCCTGTTATAACCAAAGCTATTGGGTATATACTCACAGATGAAAAAATAAATGGGAGTATTCATGTTGCTTTTGGATTTAATAAAAGTTTTGGTGGAACTTCGATTAGCCAAGTCCATTGGGACTTTGTTACTGCCCCAAACGCAAATATAACTGTAGAATATAAAGATAATTCTAAGAAAATTATAATGGAGAATGGAAAACTAGTTTAGATTGTTTTCAAGCTGTTCTTTCATTAATATAATTTCCTTTACTCATTTTTTGTTCCAAATAATTTATAATTTTTTCTAAAACTAATTCCTTAAATGTTATCCGATCTGCCTTAAAATTATATCTATTGACTTTGGTTACCTTTTTAGTCGAAAATCCAACATAAACTGTACCAACCGGCTTTTCAGGAGTTCCTCCTGTTGGTCCAGCAATACCGCTGATACCTATCCCGATATCAACATCAGCAAGTATTCTTATATTACGAGCTAACTGATCGACAACATTTTCGGATACAGCTCCATACATTTCAAGAGCACTAGGATTTACATTTACTAAATCTATTTTAGCTTGATTACTATAGCATACAATCCCCCTTTCAAACACCTTTGATGCTCCAGAGATATTAGTTATCATATGTGAGATGTATCCTCCTGTACAAGATTCTGCAATTGCAATTTTTATGTTATTCTGGTTGAAATTTTTAATAATTTTGCTTAATCTTTCCTTAATCTCCATATTATTAACCACCTTTGAAATTCAATTTTTTTCCATAAGAATTACAAAATCTTGCTCCTTCAGTCAAAAAGATACGATGTAAACATTAATTAAATAATTAATTTATATTAATTAATAACAAATATAAATAAATAAAAAAATAATATCTTATAATTTTGTAATTATTGCATATATTACGGTATTCTTAATAAAAAAATAACAGAGTGAATTATATGGGTAAAAAAGATGATGCACAAAAGGGATTTGTCTTTAAAATAACTGTGATTGGGGATGGCGCTGTAGGGAAGTCCTCACTAATCAAAAAATATACTCAAGGTAGCTTTAAAAAAGATTATATTAAAACTTTGGGAGCTCAGTTTTCAAAATATGATGAAGAAATCGAAGGAAATAACTGTAAATTATTTTTTTGGGATATAGCAGGCCAAAGAGAATTTGATTTCATGCGTCCGACGTTTTACAAAGGCTCAAAAGCCGCTATAATAGTATTCAGCCATACCGACGATGATAGTTTTGATCATATTCCTGAGTGGCATGAAGATATTAAAAATTATACTGGAGAACTCCCCATTGTTTTATTCGGCAATAAAACAGATTTAATTGATGAAAATAATACAAAGGATGAGAAGACTGCTAAATTAGTAGAAGAAAGAGATTTTCTTGGTTATTACAAGACATCTGCAAAGACAGGACAAGGTGTATTTGAAGCATTTCAGGCAATAATTAAAAAGTTATATCATAAATACAAAGACGCTTAGAAAATGTATGATGGTATTGACGAAAGCTATCCGAAGATATTATTCTTTTCATCGACTCACTGTGCTCCGTGTGCTCCTGTATCGGAAATGCTAAAAAGAATAAACATATCTATGTTTGGTAAAAAATTAAGAATAGAAAAAATTTCAATAGATCTTGAAGAAAATCGGCACCTTACTCAAGAATATCGGATCAGTTCAGTTCCAACATTAATAATAGCAGAAAAAAGGATATCAGTAAATATTGCAGAAGAGGAAATTATTGATGCGATTTTATACGCATTTATTTCATCAGTAAAGTTATGAGTTATAAATTTGATTTAAAATAAAGAATAGGAAATAAGAATACTAAGAAAAGAGGAAAGTTATAAATTATGGACAGACAGTTACTCTCGAAAATTTTAGCCCAAATGAGAAAGAATTTGAAAGAGGGAAAAACGATCGGGGATATGAAGGTTGGAGCTCTTCTGGCTTTAGGACACCAACTCGAAGCGATTTTCTACTATTTAGGCCACGAGTTGGGCACTACTTTGAAGGTAAAGCAATCAAAAGATATTAATCAGATTCCTAATGATTTAAAAGATTTAATATCTCAATTCAATCTAGGTGAAATTGAAATCACTGAAGCGACAGATGAGATAATTGAATTGAAAATGAAAGACCATTCATCTATTAAAGATCTTATCAAAAAGGGGATAAAAGCAACAGGGAGTTTTTGCTCATTTGAAGCAGGATTATTGGCGGGGATAGTGGAAAAATTAAGTGATCGGAATTGCTTTGCTCAAGAGATTGGGTGTAGTATGGAAACTGGCGAGGATAATTGCAAATTCATGGTAATTTTTCAGACGGAATAAAAAATATTAGTAAATTTTTAATCTTTCGAAAGACTGATATGGTCGAAATTAACTTTATTCTAAATATAATATGTTCATGAGAGTGAAGAAGAAAATTATTAATATGTATAAACTATATTGAATATAATAGAAAATATTAAGATTCGAAATTATGTGATATACCATGGCGAATAGTGACTATACTATTAAAATTGTGTTGCTTGGCGAAGCGGGAGTAGGTAAAACTTCACTCGTTTACCAGTTTATGGAAAAAAAATTCCGAGATAACTATAAACAAACCTTGGGTGTAAATCTTCTGAAAAAAGATATGCACATCGAGGGATATGGCAGTGTGTCAGCTCAAATTTGGGATCTTGGAGGGCAAGAACCTTTTAAAGCATTAAGGAAACTTTATTTAGAAGGTGCTAATGGAGGATTAGTAATTTTTGATTTGACTGAAAGTAAATCCTTTGATAAACTCCCGGAATGGATTGAAAGTTTTAAAAATGCAAGAGGGGAACAACCTTTATTATTAATAGGAAATAAATCTGATTTAGGAAATACAATAAAGATAAAAGAAAAAGAAGCAGGTAATTTTGCCAAGAACAACAATATGGAATTAATTATTACCTCTGCAAAAACTGGCCAAAATGTTGAGGAAGCATTTATTAAGTTAACTAAACGTATTTTAGATAATTTGAGTAATAGATAGTTGTTTGATTAGCAAGAATTTCTTTTTTCATTATTTTTTATATAAAAATACTATAATTATAATATCCTTACCATCAAAATTTAGTGATTTTAGGCTCATCAATATTTTATATCTACCACCTTTATAAAGGAAGATTTATTTAAATACAAATAACATAAGAACCATACAAAGTAGAATATTTTTTTATTTCTCAATTTTAAAATCCCAATTATCACCCTAAGATTATTATGTCAAAAGAAGATAGTAAATTTGAAGAAAAAGATGAGGAGGCTTTTGAGGAGGGGGAGGAAAAGCTAGATGGTAAATACGATTATGAAACAGACTTAGATTACAAGATAGAAAATGTAGTCGCGACGGTTGTTGTTGAGATTACCGAAAAAATAGACCTTAATCAAATTGCAAGACGCCATGCGGATGTAGAATATAATCCAGAACGTTTCCCAGGACTGGTAATGAGAATTGAAAAACCTCGAGCCACAATTCTAATTTTCTCAACAGGAAAAATGGTTGTCACAGGATTGAGACAAGCAGCAGAAGCCGAAAGAGTGGTTGATAAAGTCGTAAAGAATATCAGGAAGGCAGGGATAAAAGTATCTAATCCTGTAATTACTATTCAAAATATTGTAGCCTCTGGTGATCTTCACACAAATATAGACTTAAACATGGCAGCTATCGTTATGGAATATGCTATGTATGAACCCGAAGTGTTTCCCGGATTGATTTACCGTATGCAAGAACCTAAAACAGTTTTCTTAATTTTTAGCACTGGAAGGATAGTGTGTACAGGTGCTAAACGAAGAGATATTGTAAGAGACGCAGTTTTGAAGTTAAATCAACAAGTTCGAGACCTTGGAGTGGCTAAAAAGGATATCGGAGACTCTGAGTATCAAGATATTACTTTTATTTAATTTTTTTATTCTTTTTCTTATTTTTATTAAACTAAATGAGATTACTCGTTTAATTTTAAATTATTTAGAGTGAGAGTCTGCTTATTTTATACTACTTTTTTGCTATTAATGGCATCAATTGAGTTAAGGTATTCATTATATAACGTGTTCAGTAAATTAAACTCCTTAGCTTTAGTAAGAGCGAAAAGAAGTAACTGATTTAAACTAACTTCGTTATTAGAATCATAAATATCTTCGATTTTTAAGAGATCGCTATGTTGATCAAGAAAATTGCACAAAATATACCTATTTTCTTTTCTCATATTAACTTTATTCAGAGTACCATACATTCGGAAAATCAATGGAGCTTGAAACTTTACATTATTATTTCGGAATGAACGCAATTCTTTAAGATTTTTATATCTCTCTATATGAGCCGACATAAATAAATAATTTAAAATCTCATTATTGAAAAGGAGTATTATTTGGATATTATCAATTTTTTTATGCAGAATAGTTTAATCCTTTAAACTGCTATTGAGGGTTCTTCTTGGGTTCTTTATATATTTATATAATATACATCCTGATTGGAGTTGTAACCTACAATTTTGTTTTTTACGAGTGTTTCAAGCACACTTTTTAACCATTTTGTATTTGTATTGATAGAATTTTTGATTACGTCAAATCTAAGTCCATCATTAACAGCTAATAAAAAGAGAATTTTACTTTTAACCGGTAATTGGTCTGAATTTTGTATTTTCTTAAATCTTTCCTCGATATCATATTCTTTTGTTCTTAATAAAGCAACATCATTACTTAATTTCGTAATGACCGCATCAGTAGTCTGGAATGCATCCAAGCTAAATTTAAAAAAGGCTTCTAACTGGCCCCTTAGCACTTCCTCTTGTAATTCCTTATCAATTTCTTTATTGAATTCCTCGAGGAGCTCTAAATAATCATTCCCATCATCAAGAGAAGAAGGTCTTAAAACTAAGACTATAATCATTTCTTTTAGTTCATTATAGTAGGAAACGGAGTTCCACTGTTTTTCTTCTGTAATTATATGGGATTCGGTAAAATTATGCGATATTGTTATTTGTTGAACAATTGGGTCTGGAATTTCTAGATCTTCAGGGTATCTCATGTAAATGGTTCCACCGATAACATCGTCCCATTTTATTAAAAAAATACCCGCCGGCATTATGGATTATTTTAGAATTTGTTTTATTTTATTTCTAAGTATGCTCTAAGAAAAATAACCTTATTAATAAAATAATAACATTTATTAATAAAAATTTAGGTGTTCTTGATCTATTCTGTCAATTAAAATATCACTACATTATAACAGATAATAAAAATTTAATCAGATAGAGAAAGATTATCTAAAAAAATAAATAGACCAATGGTAATTTGTCACTTAGTGAGATTATTTGAATGTCTATTATGTTTATATCTTAGAAACGATGGCAACCAATGGGAAGAAAAGGTATTATACGGGATATACTAACAACTTATATAGAAGATGGAATGAACATCGAAGTGGGCAGGGGGCAAAATTCTGTCGGGGAAAAAAATCTATTGATTTAAAATATTTTGAGACGTTTACCACTAGAAAGGAAGCAATGAGAAGAGAATTAGAAATAAAAACTTTTTCAAGAAAGCAAAAGAGAGAGTTAATAAATAGTATTTTTACTTAAACATGAATAGAGGTAAATAGTGGTAAACAAAAACTTTATAGTCTGCTTAGCAGGATTACCCGCATCAGGTAAAACAACTTTTGCTAAGATACTTAGAGATATTATTAAAAAGAAGTTCAATACGGAAAAGGTTTTTACTATTGATCCTGATGTTATTCGACAATCGATAATCCCTATCAAATTCGATTATAAATTTGAGCCTGAAGTAAGAATTAAAAATTTAACAGAAATAAGAGTAAAATTACATGAGGGAAATATTGTAATTAGTGACGATTTAAACTACTATACTAGTATGAGACACGATTTAAAGAAACTATCAGAAGATTTTAATATATGCCTCTTCATAATACATATCTCTACTCCTCTTAAAATTTGTTTAAAATGGAATAAAGCAAGAGGAAAACCTATACCAAATAAAATTATCAGAAGAATTAATAGGAAATTTGACAATTTTTACAAATATAATTGGGATAATCCTGAAGTTAATTATGATATGTCTCAAATACAAGATTTAAATAAAAAAGTTGAGAATCTTGTTGAAAAATTCATGGAAAGTGTAAATCACCCAAAAAAGGTAATCGAATCAGAAGGAAAAGCAAAAATAGAATTAAATATCGAAAATGAAAATCTAGATAAAATTACACGTGAATATGTAGGAAAACTTTTTCTAGATTCTAAGCTTTCAACCATGAAAAAATCCATTTTAAAGGCAAGGAAATTTTTTATAAAACTCAACAAAAATAAAAATTTAAAAGCTAATGAGATTCCAATAGCTTTTAGAGACTACTTAGAAGAAAGATTGGATATCTCAATTCCGAGGGACATTTTCTAATTCAATATTATAAAAATTAAAGGAAAAGAAAATAAAGCATAAATACTTTAATCACTTGTGTTTACATAGCTAATTTTAATTAATTATTCCTATAGATTTTGAAAATGACAGAAGAAAGAAACATAAAAGAAACAACCAAATTAAGAATCGAAAGGCTTGCAAAAGGTCGAAGTGGTCGTTCTCTTTGTTATATTGATCAAGATGTAATGTTTAACTTAGGGCTTAATACGGGAGACATCATTGAAATAAGAGGAAAAAAGAAGAGTACGGGTATTGCTGTTTCGAGTGCTGATGATAAAGGTAAGGGGATTATAAGATTAGATGGACTTCAGAGACTTAACGTGGGGGCAACTATTGGAGAATTTGTTTCAGTTAAGTTAACAGAAGTATGTCCTGCTATTGAAATTGTATTAACCCCTACAAGACCTAATATTGATTTAAAGAGACAGGCAGATGCAATTAAGAGTAAATTAATTGATAAACCATTAGTAATTGGAGATATAGTTGATGTTTATGGAACATTTGTTCAAAGAGAAGACAGTGATAATCCAATGTCAGATATTATGAAAATGTTCCAATTAGGTTCGAAAAAAAGAGCAACATTAGGAACACTAAGATTAATTGTTGAGAACCTGAAACCCTCAGATAGAGTGGTTAAAATTACTCGTGATACAATAATAAAGGTAAATAAAAGGGTTGCTGTTTTAAATGTCTCAGGTGGTGTTGTTACTTACGATGATGTTGGAGGGTTAACTGATGAGATTCAAAGAATTCGGGAGATGGTTGAATTACCTCTGAAGCATCCTGAGTTATTTCATCGATTAAATATTGATCCCCCAAAAGGAGTCTTATTCTATGGTCCATCGGGAACAGGGAAAACATTAATGGCAAAAGCTGTATCTCAAGAATCACACGCTAATTTTATTACTATAAATGGTCCAGAAATAATGAGCAAATTTTATGGAGCAAGTGAAGGCAGACTTCGCGAGATTTTTAGAGAAGCTGAGGAAAACGCCCCATCAATTATATTTATTGATGAAATTGATTCAATTGCTCCAAAAAGAATGGACACCTCAGGAGAGGTTGAAAGACGTGTAGTTTCTCAATTGCTGTCATTAATGGATGGTTTACAAGGTAGAGGTGAAATAATTTGCATAGGTGCTACAAATCGAATTAACTCTTTAGATGAGGCGTTAAGAAGACCTGGCCGATTTGATAGAGAGATTGAATTTGGTGTTCCTAATGTAAAAGGAAGAAAAGAAATTTTCCAAATCCACACCAGAGGGATGCCTTTAGAAGAAGATGTAAATCTAGATGAATACTCTGAGACAACTCACGGATTTGTTGGTGCTGATATTATGGCAATATGTAGAGAGGCTGCCATGTTTTCATTAAGAAGAATTTTACCTAAAATTAATTTAGATGAACCTATCCCTGGGGATGTAATTCAAGAATTAAAGATTAAAGATGAAGATTTTTTAAAAGCATCCAATATGGTTGAACCCTCAGCTATGCGTGAAGTAATGATTGAAATTCCCAATTGCTCCTGGGAAGACATCGGGGGATTGGATGAGATTAAGGGAGAATTACAAGAAGCTGTTGAATGGCCTTTAAAATACCCTAAGCTATTTGAAAAAGCAGGAATACGTCCTCTAAACGGTATTCTTCTTTTTGGTCCACCCGGATGTGGAAAAACACTTCTTGCAAAAGCAATTGCTACCGAAAGCAAATCAAATTTCATAGCAATTAAAGGTCCGGAGATTTTTTCCAAATGGGTTGGAGAAAGTGAAAGAGCGGTAAGAGAAATTTTTCGTAAAGCACGACAAGCAGCTCCTTCAATTATATATTTTGATGAAATTGATGCAATAACGGCGGGAAGAGGATCCCATGAAAGTACACACACTTTTGCTTCAATAGTTAATCAAATTTTGGTAGAGATGGATGGTATTGAAAAAAGAAAGGGAATAGTGACTATTGCAAGTACGAATCGCCCAGATATTGTCGATCCTGCTTTCTTAAGACCAGGAAGATTTGATCGCTTGATATATGTTAAGGAACCAGATTTCGAAGCAAGATTGAAAATCTTGGAAGTTCATTCAAAAAATATGCCTTTAGCTGAAAATGTATTACTAAAAGAAATTGCTCAAAGTACTGTGGGTTACAGTGGTGCTGATTTAGAAAATGTATGTCGTGAAGCAGGTATGGAGGCAATTAGAGAAAAAATGGAGACTTTGGATAAGATAGAAAAGAAACATTTTGAATTTGCTTTATCAAAAATTAAATCAACATTGCCTAAAGAAATAACTGAAAGATATGAAAGTATCGCTAAACAGATTACAGAATCCAGAAATTTAACTGAATCGAAAGCAGATTTCTACAAATAAATTAGATTTTTATTAATTTACTCTCTCATTTAATCTTTTTAATTTATTATTAAATCAATAGTCAATTGTTTAATCTTAAATAGTTCATTATCTAGCTTATGATCAAATAAAGATAAAAGCTAAGTATGAAATTAGTAAATTCTCAAAAAGACAGGTTGGTTTATCTTTTACAGAAATTAGTACAGATTCCGACAGAGAATCCCCCGGGGAAAACTGAAGAAGTAGTAGAGTTTTTAATTACAGAAGTTTTCAAGGAAGAAGAAGGATTTCATAATGAAGTAGTAACTCATCTTAAAAACAAAATTAAGCTTCATAATCTTATTACTAGAATTGGATCGGGGAAAAAGAAAATAATACTCTCAGGTCATTTTGATGTAGTCCCAGTGGGTGATTCATCTAAATGGGATTATCCGCCATTCTCCGCGAGAATTATAGATGATAAATTATATGGTCGTGGATCTGCTGATATGAAAGGGGGAATTGTTTCATTAATTGGGACTTTGAAATCCTTGAGTAGAGAAAAAAAGTTTTTAGAAAATTATGAGTTAATATTCCTTGGAACTGCTGATGAAGAAGCTGGAATGTCAGGTTCCCTAACACTAACGAACAAAGGAATTATTAATGATGCAATTTTGTTAATAATCGGTGAACCAACCGGCCTTAACATTGGTATCGCTGAAAAAGGAGTTTTGTGGGTTAAATTAAAACTTTATGGTAGGGCTGCCCATGGATCTATGCCTGAAGAAGGAATAAATGCAATTGAAGGAGCCTTGAAGATCATTCCAAAATTAGGAAAATGTTTAAGAGATTTCAATAATCCAGTTTTAGGATCATCTTCAATTAATATTGGTAAAATTAAGGGTGGTAATAAGATAAATGTAGTACCAGATTATACTGAATTAGAAATTGATTTTAGAATAATACCTGAACAAAACGTGGGGGATCTAATTAATAGCCTAAAAATGATTGATCCTGAACCATTCAAAATGGATATCGAAATATTAAATAACCTTCCAGCATTACAATCAGATTCAAAACACCCCTTTATTAGGAATCTGAAAAGAATAAGCAATATGGAATTAATAGGATTGCCGTATGCTACAGATTTAGCTAAGTTCATTACAACAGATAATCCCGTTCCGTTTGTAATTTATGGTCCAGGAAATCCAAATGATGTTCATAAAATAAATGAGTCAATTTCTTTAAACCAAATATTTTTGGCAACAGAATCCTTAACAGATGCGCTCTTAGAGACTTATTTATAGTACATTTTTAATACGTAGAATTAATAAAATTCTTTTATAAATTTTCTTCGAAAGGAGTCAGGATTTATACCATCTTTCAGTATAAAATCTTCGGTTTTCCTATAAAGCTCTAACATCATATCGTATAACTCTTTATACTTGATATTAGGAAGGATTACATCAGAATGTTGTATATTTATGAAGTTGTTTATAATCTCACTCCAATTTTTACTACTGTTTTTATTTTCATAATAAGATTTAGCACTTCTTAATGCCGCACCTAAAGCAGCAGAGTTCGTAACTTCAAAGTACCTTACTTTAGTATTAAATACATCTGCGGCAACTTGTAAAATTTCTCTATTGACTGAAGCACCTCCGGTAGCGTAAATTTCATCTGGTTTTTCTTTAATCCACTCGGAATGTAATCGCATAGACAGGAATTGGCATTCAATTATAGCTCTTATATTTCCTTCTAAATCATCTTTTTCCAATCCAAACCTGTATACTTTAGGTCCTAATACTAATGGTACTATTTCAGGATAAAAGTAAGGTAGAATAATCTTGCCATAATTACCCGGAGGTGTTGCCTTTAGAACCTCTGAAAACTGAGCCCAATTTAAACTGAATTTTTCTTTAATGTTTTCTCTCGCTAATGAGCCATTTTTAAAGCATATCAAACTCATGTAATCTCCGGTGGGTGCACCAAAAACAATACCTTCCCCGTTTAAATCTAGCCTTAGCTTTTCCATATAACTAAAATATGTGTCGCTTGTTCCTAAACTTATAGCCACTTTACCTTTACCAATAACACCTGTACCTATTAAGCTGTTTGGATTATCTCCAGACCATGTTATTAGAAGTGTTTCCGGATTAAATTCGTATTTTTTAATGAAATATGGGGAAATTCTACCAATTACATCGTATGAGTTTGAAAGGTTAGGAAGTTTTTTATTTAACAAGGGTGCTGTAGCTTCTAGAGCCCTATTGTCCCATTGTTTGGTTTCTATGTTCATTAAATTCATCCCTGATCCATCACCGTGATCGATAGGGGCATTTTTTCCAAGTAAAATTGAAGCCATAAAAGAACTTACTAAGTGTATAACCGAAGTTTCTCTGTATTCTGTTGGATTTTCTTGATAAAACTTGCGTATCTGTGGACCTGAAAAACGTTCAAATGTATTTGATCCCGTTATTTTTATCGTTTCTATCATACCACCTAAAACGTTGCGGATTTCTTCACATTGTTTTGAAGTGCTTGAATCCATCCATATTGGGGAAGATTTGCGTGTGAAACAAACTCTAATCTGATCAACGATGAGTTCATTCGGATCTAGGTTTTCAAGTTTTTTCTCGAATTTATCATTTAAATACACAGTACCATGTTGTTGACCTGAGCCAGAAATTGCTTTTATCTCCTGTAATTGGATTTTTATTCCTTTCATCAAACCAAAAAGAATATCTAATGCTTCAATCCACATTAAAGGGTATGAATGTATTACCTTATCATCGCTAGAGGGGATAATGCCATTTTCTGTGTGATATTGAGGTAACTCTCTATCATAATTAATACTGTGCTCATATATGATTTTCTTTGAATTAAAATTGATTAATATAGCAGTTAAACTCTGAGTTGAGCAATCTAAACCGAGAAAATAGTCAACCATGGTTTTTATAAACCCTTATTTCTCTGGAAGTAAAAATTCGGATAAATCTTTTCCTATCAATTTTCTTCCTCTTTCACTTGTAACTGCAGCTGCTATTTCAAACCGATACCCTTCAATAGCATCAGCGTACATAGTTAAACGTCTGACGAAGTAGTTAATCGTTTCCTCAAAATGCTCTGGTTTTGTTTCAAAAATACCAGACCCCTTTAAGCCACTATTAGTTGCCCATGTTTCCCATGCTACTGCAGGTTTGATAACTGGAGGGAATGGAAATACTTTCTCAACCTCAAGATATTTTTTCCCTACATCATCATTTTTTTCCACGGGATACCAAACATTAATTAAAACTCTTATCATTATTTACAACTTCTTTTTATTTAATAATTGAAAATTAAAAATTGGGGAACCTTAAAAATTTTGTTTAGATTTTTAGTTAATTTATAATGTTTAACTAATAGAATCTATAAGTCATTTATGAAATTTTCAATTCTATTCATTGCCTCTTTTAGCTTCTCCATTTCAGTCGCATAGGAAATTCTTATTGTATCATCTGAAAATGATCCAAAAATAGATCCGGGTACAACTGCTACAGCTTGCTTCTTCATAAGGTTTCTTGAAAATGTTGCACCATTCATGTCAAAATTCTTAGTTGAGGGCATAATATAAAAGGCTCCAAGAGGTTTGGTTGAATCAAAACCAATTTCTTTCAATCTATCATAGACAAATAACCGCCTATCATCAAAGCTTCTCCAAATCTTATCAAAAAATTTGGTATCCATTTTTAGAGCTTCAATAAATCCGTATTGAGCAGCATGATTAGTACCAGCAACCGTGTATTGATGGTAATTTTCCATTAAATCAATCAGTTCTTTAGAAGCAACAATATATCCCAATCTAAAACCCGTTGCCGAAAAAAGTTTTGACATAGCATTTATGGTTATAGTACGCTTAAACATTCCATCTAAGGAGGCGGGGCTTGTATGCATTAGACCATCATAGATATAATTTTCATAGACTTCATCTGTAATCAGATATAAATCATTTTCTATTACTACCTCGGCTAATTCTTCTAGTTCCTTTAAACTTAATGCATAACCCGTGGGATTATTAGGGGAATTAATAAGGATCGCTTTAGTTTTGCTGGTTATAGCTTTTTTTATATTGTCTATGTTAAAACTAAAATCTTCATTTCTCTCTGCTTCTATTACTTTTACCCCAAAAAAAAGGCCACAATAAAAATATGATACGAAATTAGGAGAACTGATGACTAATTCGTCACCAGGATTGAAAATCGAGGCATAGGCTAATGTAATTGCCTGGCTCCCTCCATTTGTGACCATAATGTTCTCCTTCCAGTCAGTTTGGATATTATTTACTTTGTTGAGTTTAGCTTCTAATAATTGTAGTAACTCAGGTGTTCCTCTGGTAGGAGCATACATTGTGATTTTATTTTTTAGGGCATTAATATTTCCTTGGATAACAGGATCAGGAGTCTGAAAGTCTGGTTGACCAATCCCTAGACTTATGACATCAGATCGTCCAGAAGCCAGATCAAATAATTCTCTAATAGCAGACTTGGGAGCTTTTGATACTCGATGAGATACTTCTTTCATTATAAATACTCTGTATGAATCTATCTGTTTTATTAATACAAGTTTAAATAAAACTTTACAAAAAAGAGTCTTTACAAACTATTAAAATTTTTTAGACATTTACTCCATGATTAGTTAAGATTTGTTTCACCAAGAGGAGAAAAGCTTCCTCTATGTTTTCTCCTAATTTTGCACTTGTCTCGATGAAATGACTAGCCTTTATTTTTTCAGCTAAGTCTTTTCCTTTTTCAGTAGGAACTACTCTATCATCGGTTAAATCAATTTTATTCCCTATTAACACGTACACTCCTTCTTTTCTAATATACTTTTTGAAATCTCTTAACCATCTCGATTTTACGCTATCAAATGTATTGTAGCGTGTAACGTCATAAACAAGTAAAGCACCTTCACAACCTTGAAAATACATAGATCTAATCACATTATATTTCTCTTGACCCGCTAAATCCCACATTATCAATCTGATTTTCGTATTTACTTCTTCTAAATCAACATCTTTTCGAATTATGTTAGCACCTAGTGTAGGTTTATAATCCTCTTGAAAATTTTCCTCACAAAATCTGTTTAGAAGGCTTGTTTTACCTACTGCGGCCTCACCTAATATGACTATTTTATAAACAAATTCTCTTAATTCTTTTGCTTCTTCCGTGCTCATTATGCATTTAATATATTATCTTTAGTATATTTAAGACTATCAACAATTTTTGATCTTAAATATTCGCTTGAGTGGATTTATTTATATTAATTTGTAATTTGACTTTGAAGTATTTAATATTTTCCTCATTTAATTATAACAAGTTATTTAATTAGGATTTAATAACCAAATAGTAATTGAAGTAATGTTATTCGCAAATTTAATACTTTTTTTCCATTTTCAATTTTAGAGTAAAAGTATTATGGTTTGGATCCTCGACATCTTCTTTTTCTCCAAAATGTACTACTCTATATTCTGACGGGAGTGATTTTTCTAAAGAATACACTAAAAATCCTTTGAATAAATCACATGGTACGCCAATTTCAGTGCAAAAAATGCATTTTTGAACAAATATAACAATGAGATTTTGTGTTTTTTCAACAATTTCAACGTTCCAATCGGTAACTATAATTGAGTTTATTTCTGAAACAATTTCTTCAAAATTTTTACCATAAGGAAATAAATAAAAAGAAAATTTCTTCCCAATTTCAAAAAGGAGCATAGAAGAATCATATAACAGACAATTTTGAGCAGCAATAATTTTTTTAAAAGAAAATAAATCTAAATATTGGTTTTGATCCTCATCTCGTATGTTTTTTAAATGGAGCATTTCGGCTTCTTTTAAAATGGATTTCATTCCATCATAATCAAGTATATCATGATATGCCTGAAGAAGTGCAGTAATTACGTTATACCTTACTTCTCCTTTATAATCTCCAATCATTTGTTCTTAATTTCTATATGTTATATTAAAAAATTAATAATATGTGTAAATTATAGATAGTTTAATTTAATTTTAGTTCAATATCAAATTTTTTGAGAGCGTGAACAACTAGTTTTTTGAAAGCTGCTTCAACATTATCACCGAGTTTTGCACTAGTCTCAATGTAATCACTTGCATGAATTTGATCTGCTAAAATTTTACCATTTTCTGTAGATACAGCGTCTTTATTCCTTAAATCGCTCTTTTTTCCAATTATAATATAAATTCCATCTGATCGTGCAAATTTCTTAAAATCTTCGAGCCATTTTGATTGAATTCGATCAAAGGTCGATGAACGAGTTATATCAAAGACCAAAAGACAAGCAATGCATCCTTCAAAAAACATCTTTCGGGTTAAATCGTATTTATCCTGCCCGGCAATGTCCCATATTGCTAGTTGAATCTCAAATTCCTCAATTTTTAGCTTTTTCATCACAATATTGACACCTAGTGTTGGTTGATAATCATCTTTAAAACTCTCATCAATATAACGATTAATTAACGATGTCTTACCAACGGCACCATCACCAAGAAGTGCCAATTTCAAATTAATCTTTTTTTTTACCATTTTATATTAACTCATTATTAAATATCCAAAAGAGTTAAGCCAAATTGAGAGTCTTCAGCTCTGTTTAGCTTTTTATCAATTTCAAAAATATAAACTTCACCTGTTATTGAGACTATGCTTGGTTGGAACAAATGTCCCCCCAATATCGTATAGTCCTTTGTGCCCATAGAGGCATGGAGGTGAACTATTGGTTCCCCATCTTTAAATGATATATTTCCCATACATGAAACTAGTTCAACGAAGCTATTATATTCTTTTCTCAAATATTCTTTAGATTCGAAGTCAAAATACCCTAAAGTGAATTTTTTCAAAGCTCCAATACAATTTATCAAACCTGATTTGATATTATAATCTTTTATCATTTTGATTATAGAATCAATTAAATCTTCATCAGGCTCAACTTTTCCTATTATAACACGTTTAATCTTGGATTCAATAGACCTCATTATTACTTCTCAAGGTTCTTAATTTAAAACTTATTCTATATGAATTCTCAAACTCTATTTAAACTTACTTATCTATTCCTATATTTATTATAACTTGAGAGACTAATTTTCTGAAGGCATCTTCAACATTATCACCATTTTTGGCACTTGTTTAGATAAAATCACTAGCGCGCATTTCATCTGCAAGTCTCTTTCCGTCCTCTGTTGATACAGCAATAGATTCTTCTAAATCTATTTTATTCCCTATTAGGACGTAAGCTGGCTTTTTTTCAGAATATTTTTGTAAATGTTTTAGCCACTTGGTTTCAATGTTTTCAAAGGTTGACTGCCTGGTAGCGTCATAAACAAATAAAGCTCCCATACATCCTTGAAAAAACATCGCTCGAGATAGATCATATTTAGCTTGACCTGCAATATCCCATAGAACTAATCTTGCTGATAGGTTTAATTCTTCAACTTTTAGCTTTTTTACAACTAAGTTCACCCCAAGAGTAGGTTGATAATCCTCTTTAAAGCGATGCTGGATATATTGATTAACGAGAGATGTCTTACCGACTGCTGGATCTCCCAATAATGCTAATTTTAGTACTAGTTTCTTCGGGTGATTTTCTGGCATTTTTTAATTGTTCTCTTTAAATCAAATTTACATATCAAATAAATTCAGTTTTTTTATATTTGAGCCAAAATGGCAATTGTTATTCTTTGTGATAAAACATCTATCATCTAACTACCATCACTTTTTTAACATTTGATGTCCTTATTTATTATATAACATGGATGTGGATGCTATGAGTAAAAAAACTAGTTTCTTAAAATTAATAGAAGTCACATCCATCATTATTATTAGGTAATTTATTTACTCATGAAGTAGATTCTCGTAGCCTTTTTCCACATCCTGCTTCATGAATAACAAAGACCATGATTTTGTTCTTGTAAATTTAAATAAGAATTTTATTTTAAAAATTTAAATGTGTTTGAAAAGTAATGATATGGTGAAAGATATGTCTTATAATGAAAAAGAAGTAGAAATAATTCAATTCTGGAATAAGAACCAGATTTTTGAAAAAAGTATAGAGCAGAGACCAGAGAATAAACCCTATGTGTTTTATGATGGCCCCCCATTTGCAACGGGGTTACCCCATTATGGTAATATCTTAAGTATTGTTACAAAAGATGTGTTTCCAAGATACTGGACTATGAAGGGGTACCGTTGTGAGAGAAAGTGGGGTTGGGATTGCCATGGTCTCCCAATAGAAAGTACTTGCGAAAAAGCCCTTAATATAAAACAAAAAAATGAAATTTATGAGATGGGTATATCAGAATTCAATGAATATTGTCGATCAAAAGTATTATGGAATGCCAATGAATGGAAAAAAATTGTTGAACGAATGGGAAAATGGATAGAATTTGATAATTCCTATAAAACCATGGATAATACGTATATGGAAACCGTGTGGTATATTTTTAAGAAAATCTATGAAGAAGGTTTTGTCTATAAAGGTAAAAAGGTATTGTTTTATTGTCCGAGGTGTGAAACCCCCCTTTCTAACTTTGAAATTTCAATGGATAATAGTTATAAGGATGTTACCGAAGAATCTATAACAGCAAAATTCAAATTGAAAGAAGATCCAAAAACATTTCTGTTAGCTTGGACTACAACACCTTGGACTTTAATAGGAAATGTGGCATTAGCCATAAATAGTGATTTAGTATATGTTAAAGTGAAAGTTGATGATGAATTTTTAATTTTGGTTAAAAATAGAATGGATATTCTCAAGAATGAATATGAAGTAATAGGAGAATTCACCGGAAAAGAACTTTTAAATAAGAAATATGAACCTTTATACCAAATTTCTGATAGCTCCAACGGAAATGCTCACATTGTTATTGATGGAGGTGAGGAAGTGCTTTCCGATGAAGGAACAGGAATAATACATTTGGCGATTTACGGGGAATTTGATTATGAGATGATAAAAAAATACAATTTGTCAATAATTCAACATATCGGTGAGCATGGCGAGTTGAAAAGTGGCCCAAATGATTGGATTGGGATGTGGTTTAAAGATGTAGATGGAAAAGTTTTGGAGGACTTGAAGCAGAGAAACTTATTATTTCATTCAGAAGATTACACACATTCTTATCCATTTTGTTATAGATGTGATACTCCGCTAATTTACAATGCTCTTGATGCGTGGTTTATAGATATTCAGCGATTAAAATCAAGACTCTTGGAGACTAATAAAAGTATTAAATGGTATCCTAAGGAGATTGTTAAAAGATACCAAAACATAATCGAAACAGCTCCCGACTGGTGTATTTCTAGAAATCGGTTTTGGGCGACAGCTATACCGATTTGGATGTGCGATGAATGTGATGAAATTAAAGTGATTGGCTCAGTTAAAGAATTACAAGCGAGCGCAATCGAAGAGGTTCCTAACAGTTTGGATCTACACAAGCACATAGTTGATGAAATCCATCTAAAGTGCCCAAGTTGTAAAAAAGTCATGAATCGAATTTCAGAAGTTTTTGATTGCTGGTTAGAATCAGGATCAATGCCATTTGCTGCAAAACATTACCCTTTTGAAAATGTGGAATGGTTTGGTATAAATTTTCCTAGTGATTTTGTTTCAGAGTACATTGGACAAGTAAGAGCATGGTTTTATTATATGCATGTAATATCAATTCTTGTAGTTAATGATATTCCTTTTAAAAATGTAGTTGTAAATGGTAATATTCTCGCTGAAGACGGAACTAAAATGTCTAAATCGAAGCGAAATTTTCCCGATCCAAACCTAATAATTGAGAAGTATGGTGCAGATGCTTTGAGAGTTTATTTATTATCATCACAATTAATGAGGGCTAAAGATTTAAATTTTAAAGAGGAAATTATAAAACAAGTTTACCGTAGATTTAATCTATTACTAATAAATGTTCTAAAATTCTATTCAATGATTGAAACTAAGGATATAGAGACGGATATGCCCTTTTCAGACAATATCTTAGATAAATGGATTATCAGCTTGTTAAATATCTTAATTCGGAATGTTACTGAGAGAATGGAGGATTATGATACCGCGGAAGCAAGTAGGTTTTTCTTTGCTTTTATCGAGGACCTCTCCACGTGGTATGTTAAAAACAGTAGAGATCGATTTAAGAGTGAAAATATCAATGAAAAATCTTCTGCCATGAATACTTTATCATATGTACTTTCTAACTTGTCGAAATTACTAGCCCCTCTTACTCCGTTTATATCTGAGATGATTTACCAAAAATTAAAAGAAAGAGAATTAGTTAATTTAACTTCTGTACATTTGGAATCGTGGCCAGAATATGATGAAAAGCAAATTACTCCATTGGTACATGAAAAGATGGAATTATCAAGAGAAGTTGTAAGGAGATCACTGGAATTAAGAGAAAATTCTAAGATACCTGTTAGGCAGATATTACAGAAAGTAATATTAAGGGGATTGTCTCTTGATAATGAATACTTGCAAGTTATTGCAAACGCTATAAATGTTAGAGAGGTATTAATCGAAACAGGAGAGGAAACTGATCTTACAGTTGAACTAGATACAGAAATAACAGAAGAATTAAAACTTGAAGGTATAGCCAGAAATCTGATTAGAAATTTGAACAACTATAGAAAGAAAATGAAATTATCACCGAAAAATCGAATTGATCTATATATAACTACAAAAAGTAAGGAAATTCTGGAATCACTTGAAATTCATGAAGAAAACATTAAAAAATTGATACAAGCAGATAATATATTTAAAAATATTGAAGGCAAGAGTAGTGTTAAAAAATTTAAAATAGATACTCACCTAATTGAAGCATATTTAGAGGTAAAAAATTAACATCTCTTCTTTCAATCTCAAAATTAGGTTGCAACTCCGTAAAATTATTATATTTTTTTATTCTTTTCATAGTTATGCTCAAAATCTATAATACAATGACAAGAGAGAAAGAAGTATTTAATCCTCTCGAAGAAGGCATTGTAAAGATCTACACTTGCGGCCAAACTGTTTATGATGATGTACATATTGGAAATGCAAAAACATACAGTTCGTGGGATGTGATAATACGTTATCTACGATATAAAGGATATAAAGTACTTCATGTACAAAATTTCACAGATGTGGGTCATTTAACTGATGATGCTGATCAAGGAGAGGATAAAATTGAAAAAAGAGCACGGGAACGAAAAATTAACCCATGGGAACTTGTTGATAATCAAATTGAAGAGTATTGGCATGTGATTGATGATTTAAATATTAACAGACCAAATATTTCTCCCCGAGCGACCTCCCTCATTCCTGAAATGATTGACATTATTAAGATCCTCTTAGAAAAAGGCTATGCCTATGAAGTAGAAAGCAATGTCTATTATGACGTTTCTAAATTCAAAGATTATACGAAGCTTTCTAAGTTAAAACTCGATGAAGAATCAGCAAAAGCACGAGTGGATCAAGATCCATTAAAAAAGAGTCCATTTGACTTTGCTTTATGGTTAAATGCTAAAAAGGGAGACCAAATGCATATTATGAGATGGAACTCTCCTTGGGGTGAAGGATATCCTGGATGGCATCTTGAATGTTCCGTTATGTCGATGAAATATCTAGGAGAGACTATTGATATTCATTGTGGGGGAATAGATCACATCCCTACTCACCATCCAAATGAAATAGCGCAAGCTGAGGCTGCAACTGGTAAAAAATTCGTTCGAACATGGATGCATGCGGAATTCATAACTTTGAATGGCAAAAAAATGAGTAAAAGCCTTGGGAATTATGTAACTGCTAGGGAATTAATTGATCAACATGGAGGTTTAGTAGTTCGAATGGGCTTAGTGCCTGGTCATTATAGATCTGCTGTAGACTGGAATCCAGATGTTATAGCAAATGCGAAGAAAAATGTTGAAAGAATTCAGAATAGCCTGAGTTTAATAAAAGACTCACCTGGGGGCACAAAAACTAATTTGAATCAAGCAATTGAAGAAGTACAAAAGTCTTTTGAAGAAGCTATGGATGATGATTTCAACACACCAAAAGCTTTTGCAACGATTCACGATTTCATCAAACAAATAAATTCCTCATTAGATAATAAAAAAGACATCCTCAATAAAGCAAGAGAAGTTCTTGTTGAATTACTCGGAGTCTTGGGACTCGACTTCACTAAAAAGAAAGGAATTGATGATGCAAAAATAGATGGCTTAATGGAACTCATTATTTCATTAAGGGATAAATCGAGGAAAGAAAAAAATTATGAATTGAGCGATGAAATTAGGGAAAAATTGCGGTCTACAGGCATTCAAATTGAAGATACTGAAGATGGACCACGTTGGAAAATGAGTTAAATTTAAAAAAAATTGAGATTTAGGGTGCAACTAAAAGCTGCTTTTTGTCGAAATCTTCGGGATTTCCTCCTTCTTCAATAAAAGCACTGTATCGTTTCAGACTCTTCAAAATCAGATCTGCTACGTTCTTATAAGTTTTAGTATACTTCTTATCGTTAAATTCACCCCAGAGCATCACTTCTGTTTTATCCTTTTTTGGAGTTAAAAAGTAACCAATAGAATTAATATTACCTTGCTCTATATGTATAGCCATTGATTCATTTTCAACACTTTCAGTGTTAATTATGTTAAGATCACCGAGATTTGTTTTAAGAAGCAAATTATCAGGACTCTGCTCTGCATCGTCAACAACCGGATTCCATCTAGAGACAATACCCGCATCCATTACTATATTAAAAATACTCTCAAGTGAAGATTCAATTTCAATTTTTCTTTCTATTCTTGGCATTATTTCACCTTTTTTTGGAATTCATAAATTACTATGATAAACTATCTTTTATACATTTGTGTGAACTTGATTAACTAATAAAAATGGTTAAAACATTATTAAGAGAAGGAAAGTTTTATTTGTATTAATTTGAAGATTGAATATAGAATCATTATAATTTAATTGGTGGGATAATAAATGGATTTAAGAGATATGACTGTTTGTATAACAGGAGCCGCAAGTGGTATTGGACACGCAATAAGTCTAGGTTTTCTTGAAGACGGAGCCAAAGTTGTAGCTCTAGACATTAATAAGGATGGATTAGGACCACTTAAAGAAAAAGGAGCCATTACAAAGATTATCGATGTTACTGATTTTACTCAGGTAAGTTCGATGGTCAAAACAGCTGTAGATGAAACAGGACGTCTTGATGTCCTTTTCAACAATGCAGGGGTTGGGAGAATAAGAAATATTCATGAATTTAAGGATGATGAATATGAACAAGTGATTCGTGTCAATCTTTTTGGACCTGTTTATGGAATACGTGCTGCAATTCCCGTTATGAGATCTCAGAACTTTGGTCGTATAATTAACCTTGTATCCCGAGCTGCTGAAGCGGGAAATAATCGAATGGCTCCTTACAATTCCTCTAAAGCTGCTCTATGGTCAATAACAAGAAGTGCTGCTGTTGAAAATATCGAGTATGATATTTTAATCAATGGTATGATTCCTGGACCCACAAAAACACGTATGATGCCACAAGGACAAGATCCTAAGGTTGTTTACCCTTCTGCAAAGTGGATGGCTACATTACCCTCAGGAGGGCCTACAGGAAAGGTCTTTTGGAATCAAAAAGAGTATGTTATGTTTGATAAAGAGAATGTCTCCTTTCGGTTTTTTAAGAGAAACTGGAAAACTGGTGAAAATACAGCATTAAATTTAGATGAGAGATAGATCTTATGGTTACTGAAAAATTTGATTTAGGAGAGGTACAGATTGAAGCTTTAGTCAATGGATCAGGTGATATTATTATTTTATTACCAGGTCTGGGAGGAGATGCTACTAATTTTAATTATTTCACCCCTTTACTTAATATCGCAGGTTATAAGACAGTAGCTATTAACATGAGAGGAATTGGATTAAGTAAAGGTCCTCTTGTAGACTTAACGCTACATGATTTTGCTAATGATATTGCTGGCGTGATAAAATGTCTAGGGGAAAAACCTGTTCATGTACTAGGGTGGGCATATGGAAATCGTGTGACTCGATGCCTTGCGGAAGATTACCCACACTTAGTTAGTACGGTTATATTAATAGCAGCAGGGGGTAAAGTTCCACCTGATGAAGATACATCAAAAATGTTTGCGAAATTGTGGAAACCAAACTTAAGTGGAGAAGAAAGATTAAAGGCAATTAAATTTTCACTTTTTTCACCCTCAACAGATATGGAAATAATAATACGGTCAATGAGCGGGAGGAAAACATGGCCAGAAGCAACTCAATCGCAATCAAAAGCAAATATAGCAACTCCAATTGATGAATGGTGGAATGGTGGAAAAGCACCTATGTTGGTTATACAAGGCACAGATGACCGAATGGCAGTTCCAGAAAATGGCAGAATTCTAAAAAAAGACAATCAAAAAAGAGTTAAACTGATATATTTAGAGAAAGCAGGTCATCTTATGATTTATGAGCAACCAGAAACGATTGCTAACAAAATAATATCATTTATTTCAAATTTAACCTAAATTTCACTTGATTCAAATAAAGTAATGAGGAAAAAAATTAAAAAATGGAATAAAAAAGATTACTCTTGGAATTTTTCTAGAAGTTCCTCAATTTCTGCCTGAATAACTTCGGGTTTCTTTGCCGTTTTACCCTTTATCGCGAGTTGCCTCTCTATAATTGGTCTGTGGAGCGTGTTCATGGCACAGAAAGGGATCTCCCGAACTTTAGTAGGGTCATCAGGATCTATGACTCCGTAATGGACAAGACAGCTACATACTC
This sequence comes from Promethearchaeota archaeon, assembly GCA_019894975.1. GTDB lineage: Archaea > Asgardarchaeota > Lokiarchaeia > Sigyniarchaeales > SOKP01 > Loki-b32. Next base: position 32,603 of record JAGXNO010000023.1, read on the forward strand.
TGTCAAGATCGAAGTTGTAAGCATCTTGGAAATGCATACTTGATATGAGTAAATTACGTGTATGTAGGAAATTTGCGGCAGAGTTAAAGTTTGGGTTCATTACCAATCTAGCAAACCCTTGATAAGTTTTGCTGGTTAGGATTTTTCCAGGTTCTTTAATAAAGCGTGCTGCACCTGCGAAGTAGTACGCCTTTATAATTTGACGATATCCTAAATCAGTCATGTCATCCACGAACTCTCCGATTTTTGAGAAAATTGGACCAAGATCGTTTAGGTTTATACCCTTTAGCAGCCCTGTAGGCTTAGGAACTTCACGCTCTTGAACCATATCCCATACTTTGTTCGACCATTTGATTAATCCAGTGACATCGAAGTAATCCTCGAGGGCTTCCCACTCTCCCTTGTCGTTGATTATTATTATTGAGCAAAAGCCGCAGTCCTGATGACTTGTCATGCTAAACGCGGGCATTTCGTCAAACCAAGCAAGTAATTGAGTCATTTTGGCTGTAGTTGCGATAGGATAAAATTGACCGATTGCTCCATTCGTATGTTTATTTATTGCTTCTTTAAGATCAGAAGTGGTATATCTAATATCCATTAATTCTTCGAAGCTGATACGACCTGTTAATGATACAGGCTGGAATATAACACCAGAAACAACATCAGAATTATCCCTAGCATAATCTAAAATATTTCCGACTTGATTATCATTTATCCCTTTAGCGATAACTGGGACTAACACAATTCCAAAAAATCTAGCTTTTCGGGCGTTTTCTATAACTCTCTTTTTAAGAGGCCAAAGGTTCACACCTCGTATTTTTTTCCAGACCTCAGGAGCATCAGTTGCATCAAATTGTAAATAAATCGCATTCATTCCTGCTTCCTGGCATTTTTTAAGGAATTCGGGTTCTTTACCAAATCTAACACCATTAGTCGTTACCATTAATTCAGTAAATCCTAGTTCCTTTCCTTTTCGAATGATATCGGGGAGATCATCTCTAACAGTAGGTTCTCCGCCTGATAATTGGAGTAATACAGCAGGAACAGGCTTCATTGATCGAAAATGTTCCATTATTTGTACAATTTGATCAAATGAAGGTTCTACTATATATCCTTTAGCACTTGCGTTGGCAAAACAAATAGGACATGTAAGATTGCATCGATTAGTAATGTCTATTAAGCAAATATTTGGGGCGCTTTTGTGATTGGAACAAAGTCCACAATCATAAGGACACCCTTTATTAACTTCTTTAATTCCCGATGAGACAGATTCTGGTTTTGTAGTTGTATTTACAGTAGATCCTATGCTTGTTGTGAATCCTTGTTGCCATTTGTAATCTTCGGGATTAATTGATAACTTATCTTTAAATTCTCCATGATCTTTACAATTCTTTACCATCATAACCCAGTTTGTTTCTGGATCAACTACGATATCAGCGGGAATGTGCTTCATACACTCAGGGCAGAGAGAAGTTGTCTTCCTAATTATCTCACCGTATTGTTTCTTTTCCTTTTTATTAGTTTGAGTCTCAAGCTCAGTCATAAACATCAATATATGTTTTGAAATTTAATTAAATTAATGTTTTAATTAAATAATGTTTTAATTAAACATTGGAATCTTTTAAATTTTATAGTATTATTGATAGTATCTATAGTATTATTAAAAAAACTCCAAATTTTTAATAACACTAGATATTTTCCCCCTATTTTTGATATTTTTGTAAACTCTCTTGCAAAGGGCAAAGTGCCTTTGCCTTTTTTCCTTGAAGATTTCTATAATCTTCAGCTAAAAGAGAATATAGAGAATATCTAGAGCAACAAGGTTGGTTAATTTAAAGACCGATTATTAGGTTTATATTAAATTATTTTTTCAATAGAGGGTAGAAATATATAAATATTAAAGGCTTTTAATTAAATGACAGAAATATCACAAAAGATAAAAGAGTTTTAAATTAAACTATAAGGGTAATGGATATGGACAAAGAAAAAGACGATAAAGGAAATATTTTATTAGCAGATTCTTATGAAACACATATTACTGCCTTGCAGTATATAGAGAATAAGAAAGAAATTAGGGAAGAAGTCTATAAAGATACTACTTTATGGGGGAATAAATTAGGAAATGATTTCTTGTTTGATATTGTTAACCTCTTAAAATGGGAATTGGATGAATTATCACATCCGGATCCAGCTTATCAAGAACATAAGTTCATCAGAGTTAGCAGTTTATTAAGAAATTTTAAATCTGAACTTCGGGAAAAAGGAGACTTGGAAGAAGCCCTTAACGACTATATAGAGGAATTAAACGAATTTAGGTTCACCACGTCAAGAGAAGGTTCTTATCCTGGAGCACCTGAAATAGACATCCCGATCACAGCCGAACAAATCAAGGAAAGACTGTATGATATACGTCGATTTAAAATTGAGGTATATAAGAGTGCTCTAGAAGAGTACAAGAAGAACAAAGAAGAATATAATCATTTCATAGATATTCCAGACGTTTAAATAAGAATTTTTTTTAAATTTGTTACCTTCCATTTTTGTAAGAGCCAGTTTGTTTTTTTCTGTTACTTGATAAATATTTATGACTAAAGTTTTATTAGCTTAACCATTTCACTATCTTTCTGTTAAATCTTACTTTTGCATGAAGTTCTCTAAAAAATCTCTTAAGAGAATCTCCGAAAACGAAGAAGGTAGAGCCCCCTGCCAACGGACGCAATATTAGCGTCAAAAAATACAATAGGGGGAGGAGGGCGAAATCAGAGTGTAAAATTTACACTACCAAAAGACAAAAATCCAGGGTGTAGGCAGGAGGCATATTAGGTTTAATTTTTTTTGATTTTTTGATCTATTGTATTTTAATAATTTAATTTGTGATGTATTTTTATAAATTATGGTACAATTTTCATCCTAAAGATAGTATATGTTTAGGCGTTTATAAATAAAATTAATGGTGGTTACAATTTCCCATTCAATTAAATAATAATTATAGTTAATATTATTAATTCTATAGAGTATTATTCAAGTTATATGGTTAAAAAACTGTCTTTTTGATTTTATAATGATGAGTGACAATAAAGAACAGACGGTAGGAAGACCAGAACCAGAATTTAAATTTACAATTTTCACGGTAATATGGATTATAATAGGTTTTATTGCCTCCTGGATAAATATGTTAGTTATTTTAGATACGATGCAAATTTGGTCATATTTAAGCGTAATATTTACAACTATCATTCCTGGAGTTATCATTGGATTAAAAGATAGATATTGGGGATATGGGTATATGGGGGGTTTTGCGATTGCGGGTATTCCTTTTTCCTTCTTCAAAGATTCTCATGGTTATCTATTTGTTGGCTGGTATACATTCGCAACAGCCCTTTTTATATTTATTATCATCATGCTTATTTTTTGGACAGCATGGAGATCGATTTCTGCAATTAAACGAGTAGAAGATTGATAAAGAATTTGACATAAATCTTACATTAAAATAAGTTGTTTACATTTAACGCAGAGTTTGGCTTCGGTTCTAGCTTTTTCAGCACATTTCATGCAATATTTTGTTTTACATGAGGGGCAAGTATACACTTTTCCTTCAATATCCCCCTTATGGAGAAGACAGAAGTTCTCATTTACTTTGATAGAAGGGGGAAGAACGGGAGGAGGAGGATTTTTTTTGATGTCCATGATATTATATTAAAAAATAAGGTGTTTAGTAAAGAACCAATAAGACTATGAAAGACTAGGAATATTTTCAATGTGAACACTTATAACGTTAGCCACAGCCATGAATTTTTGATTGATATCTTCGACAGATAGGTCTCCTGTATCTATCATTTCTCCGATAAAATAGGTTTCATAGTAACAACGCTCCATTTCGTAGCACAGGCCTGTGGTGTGAAGGATTTCTTTACTCAAACTGAGTTCGTTCAGTACATTCGAAATTCCTTTTACGAGATCGGGAGAAAACTCTTTCAATTTTATGAGAATTTTTTTAATGTTCTTTTTCTGTGTTGGAAAGCAACTAATTTTAACAACGTCTTCCCTTGAAATGAAGATTAACAGATAATAAGGAGAACTCATAATTTCTTCTTTAATTTCGGAGGGGAAAATTGGATTGTTATCTAATTCATTATTAGTTAAAATTAAGCCAACTGAAATCTTATTTTTTTGTGCGGAATTGTCGGGTTCCATAATAATCAAAATCTTTAGAGTAATTAATGGTAATATTTCTGAAAACTATATAAATTTTTATGATTTTTTTTGAATTTTTTTTAAGATATTTCCCCCAAGTAATACTAAGATATTATTTGTATTTTATATATAAGTCTTTTTTAGGTTATTTGAGGATAGTATACATCAGTTTTTTAGGTTAAGTCTTTAATATGTCTTTCTATAATAAAGTAAATAGGAATTATGGTTTTAATTTAGAAAAACTTAGATCTCAAGAAAATCTTTTTCATGCTATCTATTTTTTAGATTACGAATCTGGTTCACTACTTGTAAGCAATAGGTTTTCAAAAAACTTAAGCTTCTTAAAAGATGATTTAATTTGTAGCTTTCTAAATGCAATTAATTTGTTTATTAACGAATTGAAGGAAGGGGCCAGGGAAGAAATTCAAGAAATTAATTTTAAAGACACAAGAATATTATATGAGAGGGAAGGTCGTTTAGTAGTTATAGCAATTACAAAGAAAAATGATCTTCATATAGAAAGAGGAGTTATTAGGGAAATTCTAGAGGACTTTTATTATCGATTTAAAAATCATATTAATAATTTCAATGGTTCCATAGCTCCAGCTATTAGCGATTATAAAAAAAGACTTGAATGCATGAATTTAGACTCGCTATTCAAGTTCAATACAAAGATTTAGAACTTAGGATGAATCATTATCATCTTTCTTAAGCTTCTCAACTTCAGATTCAAATTTATCCACAATATCTTTAGCATCTTTTTTTATTTCAATCTGATGTTCAACTATTTCCTTTTGTTCATCAATATCTTTTGCTCTTTTCTCAATAGTGCTTAGTATTTTTTCAGCAGTGCCATTGATATCAGGATGCAACTCCCTCAAATGAGCTGTAGTATCTTTTTTACGATCAATCATAAAAGCTTTTTCTTCTATAGATTTTTCTATTTTTTCTGCTGTCCCCTGTATGTCCGCGTGTAGTTCTACTCGTTTAGCGAGACTTTCTTTTTGTCGATCCATCATAAATGCCTTTTCTCCAATTGTTTTACTTATAGCTTCAGCTTTTTCATCAAGATTAGGATGAACATCTAAATGTTTATCTTTTTCTCGGGTAATTAAAAAGGCTTTCTCTGAAACAACATCTTTTATAGCTTCCGCTGCTTTATCCATGTCAGGATGAAGACTTATACGCTGTTCATCTAGTTCTTTTTGTTTTTCCATCCTAAATGCCTTCTCAGATACAGCCCCCTCTATTGCTCCTGCTACCTTATCTCTGTCAGGATGAAGACTGAAGCGTTGTTTTTCTAATTCTTTTTGCTTTTCCACCCTAAATGATTTCTCAGACACAGCACTCTCAATAGCTTCTACTGCTTTACCCATATCAGGATGAAGAGAGGTACGCTGTTCATCTAATTCTCTTTGTTTTTCCATTCGAAAAACTTTCTCAGACACTGTTCCTTTTATAGCTTCAGCAGCCTTATCCATTTCAGGATGAAGACCAGTACGCTGTTTGTCTAATTCCCTCTGTTTTTCCATCCGGAAAGCTTTCTCAGAAACTTTGCCCTCTATTGCCTCTGCAGCCTTGTCCATTTCGGGATGGAGAGCGATACGTTGCTCATCTAATTCTCTTTGTTTTGCCATCCTAAAAGCTTTCTCAGACACTGTTCCTTGTATAGCTTCAGCAGCCTTATCCATTTCAGGATGGAGAGCGATACGTTGTTCGTCTAATTCTCTTTGTTTTTCCATCCTAAAAGCTTTCTCAGACACAGTACCCTCTATTGCCTCTGCCGCTTTATCCATTTCAGGATGTAATTCTTTCAATTGGGCTGTAGTTTCTTTATGACGATCAATTCTGAAGGCTTTTTCTTCAATTATATCCGAAATTAATTTCGTACTTTCTTCAAAAGCTCTTTTTCTTTCATCCTCAGTAATTCTTAGGTAAGATTCTCTATCTTCCTTTTCTTTCTTATAGAGATCATCTACCATTTTTTTATCTGCTTCAATTTCTTCCTTAGTTGGAGGTTTTTCATTCTCAGCCAATATTCTCACTTTCTCAAAGTTAAAAACCTGTTTTTAAATATAATAGTTGAATTGGTATTTAATTTTTTTTAGATTTAGATATAGAAATTATTTTAATTCATTCACAAAATATCTTTATTCAATCTTTGCTATTTAATCTTTTTAGGTTTATTTAATAGGTATAGGCTCAAACGAATCGTCTGGAATTTGTTCCATTAAGCTTAACATTGTTAGTTTCATATTAAGCATTTCTATTGCTTCCAAATTCAATTTTTTAGATTTTTCTGAATCTTTTGATAAGTTACATTTAGCAAACAATCTATTTAACTCTTGTAATAATTTATCAATGAGTTTCTCTTGGTTATCTAAACTAATTTCCTGATTTTTCAACCAACTATCTATTTCACTCTTAATTTGAGTTTCATCACCATTATTTGTCTCATAACTCACTAGGACTTCTTGGTTAGTATTTAAATTAGAAATATAGGATTGATCTTGATACATTGGTTTAATTAATAATCCTAAGTTTGTTATTAAGGGTTGAGTTTCAAGTTTTTCTAATGAATCGGTTAAAAATTCTAGTACTTGATTTTCAGGAGTAATTTTTGAATAGTTCATATATTTTTGAAGAAAAAACATAATTGTGTTTTTAACAAGAATTTCTTCATAATCATAGATATTTTCAGGTTTAATTTCAAGAGTATTAGTTATACATGTATAAAGTGAATTCATAAAGGGTTTGTTGTCTTGAAACAATGAAAATTTGTTTACAAAGTTGAGAATATCACCAATAATTTCAAGTTTGTTTTCTTCTGGTTCTGCATTGCAATAATGATTAAGACCTTGCTCCAAGTCAAAGTTTTCGTCGGAGATTGATAAGAGTTGCTTTATCTCAGAAAAAACAGAACTAAGATCCACAATAAGTTATTTTGTTAATAATCTTTATAAAAGCTTTTCATTTTTGAAAAAGATGAAAGTCAAAAATTTTAAAATGCAGTGATGATTAAGGCTTTCTTACCATGCTTTTGTGGCATTTTAGAAAGGTTTTTTAGTCTTGATATATATCATCTCTTGATATATAGCAAATATAAAATATAAGGTTAAACACATGGCAGAAAAAATAGCTGAAAAATTTGAAAATGCCATGAAAATTGGATTTATTAGTGCCCTTATTTTAATTGTCCTCGAAAAAGACACTTCTTATGGATATAAAATATGTAAGCAAATTGAAAGACGGACATTAGGGATATGGAATCCAGCCTCTTCAACTATGTATACTGCTCTAAAAGATATGACGGAAAAAGGATTAATTACCTTCATAGAAAAACAAGTTGATGGAAGAAATAGAAAAATTTATGAAGTTACCCCGAAAGGTAAAGAAACATTGAAAATAATGCTTGAAAAACATAACGCTATTGAAGAATCAATTGAGACATTAAAAATTGCAATGCTAGGAGATGAAAAGGGTGAATTACCTAAAGGGTTTCATAAAATTGGTCCTTTTGATCTTATTTTAAATAGATTGGATGAGAAATCTGATGATGAGAAGTTAGAATATCTAAAGCTTCAAAAATTGAGATTCTCTATAGATAAAGAGAGATTAACTACAACCTTACAAAGAATTGAAGAAAATATTACACTTCTAAATAAGAAATTAAATAAAAAAGAGAGTTAAATAATGAATTCATTTCGGATGATTTTTAAATATTGGTTGAGATCGAGGAAGTTTTTCATTCTCGAATTTACATACTTAGTAGTTTCAACAGTTTTTTACATGATGATACCTATCTTTATTGGGAGAATGGTTGGGGGCCTTCAATCAAGCGCACCCGTAAGAGCGTTTATATTTAATTTTTTTATTGTTTTATTATTTGCTACATTACATTATATAGCAAACAGGGCAGCAAGACTGAGAGGAGCGGAAGTTTCATCTAGAGCTGTTTATCATCTTCGTACAGATATAAGTAATGCTATTTATCGACAATCATTTTCTTACTTTGATAAAACTGAGACAGGACAACTAATATCAAGGGCCACTAGCGACATAGAAGAAACTCAAATGATATTTGGGATGGGTTTAACATTAGGACTCCAATCCATACTTCAAATAGGAGGTGTTATTATTGGTTTTCTATTTTTTAATGTGCTTTTATCATTAATATTAATACCCACGATTGGTTCTTCACTTCTTCTCTCATATTATATTGCTAAGAAATTAAAACCGATTTTTATGGACACAAGGGAAAGTTTTGGTGATTTAACAAGTACAATACGGGAGAATATTGTTGGTGCTCAGGTGGTACGCATGTTTAGTACTCAAGATAAAGAACGACAAAAATTTTTGACAAATAATAAAAGATTTTATGATGCCAGCGTTTCCTCAGTAAAATACAATTCTCTATACTTACCCGCAATCTACATTATTATGGGTGTTATGACCATAAGTAATTTAGTGATAGGTGGTATTCGGTTTATTGAAGATCCTTCGGTTTTTGAAATAATAGTTACACTTCAATCCTATATTATTGCCCTTGGTTTTCCATTAATGATGTTTGGTCAAATAATGTTATCTTATATTCAGGCAGATGCGGCACTCACTCGTGTCAGAGAGGTTTTGGAATCAACCCCAGATATAAATGACCGTCCTGATGCTATTCCAATCGGAGACGACGCACCCTTAAAAGGGGATATTAAATTCGATGACGTATCTTTTGGATATACACCAGATCATAGAATATTAAAAAATGTGTCATTTGATGTATCTAGTGGGAAAACTATAGCAATATTGGGAACGACAGGATCAGGAAAATCAACAATTATTAACTTAATACCACGTTTTTACGAAGTTACTGAAGGTTCTATAAAAATTGATAACAGGGATATTCGTGAATACTTAGTAAAGGATCTTCGTAAAAATATAGGGATTGTTTCTCAGGAAACTTATCTGTTCAATAAAAGTATAGCAAAAAATATTGCATATGGGAAAGATGATGCAACTGAAGAAGAAATAGTAGAAGTATCAAAAATTGCTAATCTACATGACTTTATTATTACTTTACCTAAAGGTTATGATTCTATTGTTGGGGAAAGGGGAACAAGACTATCAGGAGGTCAAAAGCAACGCTTATCAATAGCGCGTGCTTTGTTAATAAAACCAAAAATCTTAATTCTTGATGATTCTACAAGCTCTGTTGATGTTGAGACTGAATACCAGATTCAAAAAGAATTGCTAAGAATGATGAAAGACACTACCACTATTATAATCACTCAGAGAATTTCTACAATTAGAGGTGCCGATTATATATTAATTCTAGACAGAGGAAGAGTTGTCGGATTTGGAGATCATGATGAGTTAATTGAATCAAACGTTTTATATAAACAAATCTACCAAACACTTTACATCAAACAAAAATCAAAAATTCAAGCAGAAGAGGAAACTAATTAAGGAGGGAAAAAGTTGGAAAACAATAATAAACAGGAAAAGGAAGAGGAAGAACAACAAGAAATAATCCAACCCAGTGCAGGCGCTCATCATAAATTTATGATGGATTTTGAATCAATAGAACTAGACAATTCTCGAAGCGCTTTATGGAGATGGTTATTTTCCTATTTAAAACCATTTCGAGGGAAATTTTCTATTTATCTTATCTTCTTACTAATTGGTACATTGATAACTGCCATTACACCGCTAATTACATCTAGTATCATTGATAAAGGGATTATTGCGGGAAATATGCCATTTATTTTAATAATGAGTATCACATATTTTTCTTTACTATTATTTATGGCTATTACAACTTACTACTCACAATATGGCATGGGAAAGATGTCTCAAAGAATAACTTTTGATATAAGAAATGATCTTTTCTATAAACTACAAGACATGTCCCTAACTTATTTTGACCAAAGATCATCAGGGGATATTATGTCCATAACTACTAATGATGTTACTTTGCTTAACCAATTAGTAGGGGGTCAATTTGTGGGGATAATTACTAGTATTGTTTCAATTGCTCTTACCGTACTTATCATGTTTATGCTCAACCCATTTTTAGCGTTAATTAGCTTGCCAGTTTTCCCTATATTCCTACTTCTAACCGGTTTCTTTAGGAAGATGGCCATTGGATTATTCAAAGAATCTAGAAAGACAATTGGAAAGGTTACATCTTCTATACAAGAAAATATTGCTGGTGCAAAAGTAGTTCAAGCTTATGGTCAAGAAAAAAAAGCATCTTCGGAATTTGATAGAGCAAATAAAGCAAACTTTAATGCAATGATGAAAATACGGAGATATATGGCAACAATATTCCCATTAATCAACTTAATAACTACAGCCCTAACTGCTATTATTTTATTAGCTGGCGGTTTTAGTTTGCTAGGTAATGTTTCAATTTTCAATAAGACAGTTACGGTAGGTGTATTAAGCGCATTTATTGGGATATTGGGCCAATTCTTTCGACCATTTATGATGTTAATGCAAATTCAACAAGTTATTAATTCCGCAATGGCAGCAAGTGATCGTATTTATTCTTTATTAGAAGAGAAAGTTGAAATTCCAGATGATGAAAGTCCATTACTTTTTAATGATGTAAAAGGTATGGTAGAATTCGAAAGTGCGAGTTTCGGGTATATTTTAAACAATGAAAATGAGGAATCAAAAACGTCAATGATGTCTGGTCATCCAAGTATGGAACAACATCCGATGATGAAACAAGCGTTGGAATTTATAAAAACCTTTCCTGAACCATATTCATCATTTATTATGAAGAATCTGATGCTAATACCGCCAGATTTAACCCGAAAACTAATGATGAGCTTAATGGGCTCAAAACCAGAAGAAATTCCAGATAAAATTGACACTTTCCTTGGGGAGTCTAAATATGCAGTACCTAATACTGAATTTGCTAAATTGCATCCTGAATATAAAACTTCCTTTCATAAAGATAATGCAACCGAAGATGGTCAACCGATGAAAGAGGGACTTGAAAAACCATCATTTTCTTTTGAGAGTATGATCCCCCCAGAGGCTATATCCATGATGGTTAAGTTTTTAGAAAGATCCCTTGGTTCTAAAACAGGTATGCAACAAACCAGTGGGATGGGTGGAGAAGCTGGTGGGATGATGGGTGGTGGGATGAGCCAGATGACACCTCAGTCTATACTTCAAATGCTTGCAACTATAACAATTCCTCCAGAAGTGTATGATGATATTCCAAAGATAATTAAGGAAGCGATAATTGAACAGAAAACACTCATCCAACATTTGCAATCCAAAGGTTATGTTCTAAAAGATCTTTCTCTTAATATACCCGCAGGGACAACGGTGGCTATTGTAGGGGAGACTGGTGCGGGTAAGACAACGTTAATTAAATTGATTGCTCGATTTTATGATTTAAATGACGGAAGTATACTTATTGATGGTATTGATATAAAGAATGTTCGTAAGAAGGATTTAAGAGATTTAATTGGGTTGGTTCCTCAAGACGCCTTTCTTTTTACAGGTTCTATAAAGGATAATCTTCTCTATGCCTTTGAGAACCCAACTAAGGCAGAAGAAGAAAAGATGATAGAAGTTTCAAAATTCTTAGGATTGCACAATTTTATAGAAACTCTTCACAAGAAATATGATACTAAGTTAAAAGAAAATGCATCCAATATCTCAATTGGTCAAAGACAATTAATTGCTTTTGCTCGGGCATTGATTACAGATCCTAAAATCTTAATATTGGATGAAGCTACATCCTCGGTTGACCCCTATACCGAAACATTGATTCAAGATGCTCTAAACAAAGCACGTGAAGGAAGAACCACAATTATTATAGCTCATCGACTTTCAACGATAAAGAATGCAAACCTCATAATAGTTCTGGATTCTAATACGAAAGGTATAGTAGAGCAAGGAAAACATGAGAGTTTGTTAGCATTGAATGGAAAATACAAGCGGTTATTAGATATGCAACACCGTGATATCGGCTAAAAAGAATTTTCTTCTTAATTTTAAATAGTTATCCTTTATTTTTTCATAAACCTAATTTAGAATCTTTCCTTTTTAGATATAAACAACCATTCCTATTGGTGAACTACTAATCCCATATTTTGAATATTCTGGAAAAAGGATATTCTATCAAGTCAAAAATAATGAGTCTCCACGGGCTCTTATATTTATTCATGGATCAGGTGGAAATTCAGACATTTGGAAAGATCAATTAAACTTGAATGTAAATTATAATCTATACACACTGGATTTACCTTCTCATAGTAAATCCGACGAGTTTTCAGAACACTCGCTTGAATTATATGTAGATGTTCTTAGGAAATTCATTGAACATTTAGATTTAAAAGATGTAATCCTAGGCGGACATTCATTAGGTGGTGCAGTGATACAATCTTATTATTTTAAATATCCAAATGATGTCACTGCTTTATTATTAATTGGAACTGGGGGAAGATTACGAGTTTTACCTTCAACATTAGTAACTGTGAAAAATAACTTCCCAAAGTTTATTGAAGATATGAATGATGATCGTAAAAATGAATTTTTAAAAACTCCCGGGAATGTTTGTTATGATGATTTTAAGATTTGTGATGGATTTGATATACTTGATAAAACTGATTTAATCAACATTCCTTGTTTAATTTTAGTTGGTAAAGAAGATGAGATGACTCCCGTAAAATATTCAGAATTCTTTCACAAAAAGATAGAAAATTCTGAGCTAGTGATAATTGATAATGCAGGACATTTAGTTATGATGGACCAACCAAAGAAATTAAATGAAGCAATAGAAAATTATATAAATAATTATCTCTGAACCCTAAAATAGATGCCGAGAGTATATACTTATGGTCCTTTTCAATCAAGGCGATTAGGCCTCTCATTAGGTATAAATGTGCTACCTAATTATAAATTATGTACTTTCAACTGTGTGTATTGTGAAATTGGAATTACAGAAAAGGATAGTCTAGTTTCTCCCGATTTCAGAATTAAATTACCCCCTTCTGCTAGTTTTAGAAAAGAATTAATTTCAATATTAACTCATGTTCCACATTTAGATTCCATTACCTTTGGCTATAATGGAGAACCAACTCTAAATGAAAACTTATTGGATTTTTTAAAAATTGCCACAGAAGTAAGGAATAAATTAGATTGGATAAAACAGCAACCAAAGTTGACGATCTTTACGAATTCTAGTACAATTCATCATAAAATAATCAGAGAGAGAATAAGAAATTTTGAGTTAGTATTAGCTAAGCTAGATGTGGCTACTAGTGAAGATTTTAAGCGTACAAATCGTCCACACCTAAATTCTCCTAATATTGGAACAATTATAGATTCTTTAGCTAAATTGAAGCAAATAATGCCTAAAGATCATAAATTAACAGTTCAAAGTTTACTTTATAATTCATATAGAGAAGATTTCATGCCAAATAATAATGAAAAAAATATAATTGAATTAGCCAATGCTATTAAAAGAATTAAACCAGATTATGTTCAAATCTATTCAACAGCAAGAATTCCCGCAGAATATTTTGTATATAGTATTGATGACATCAGAAAACAAGAAATAGTTAAGTATATAGAAGAAATAGTTCAAGATAAGAATGTTCAAGTCAATTTCTATTAACTATTTTACAAATATTTTAATAGTGTATAGATAAAACCATATTATTATTCAAGATTTAATCTTAGGTTGTATATAATTTTTATATTGTGAGGTACATGAAAGAGGAGTATATTGCGGGTATTGATATAGGGGGAACATGGATTCGAGTTGCACTATGTACAAAAGATTTAAAAGAAGATAATATTATAAAGAAAACATCTAAAACATTAAAGGAAACAAAATTCTCGATTAGTAAGTCGGTTTGTGAAATCTTATCTGAATTATTAACAGAAAATCAAATAAAGAAAGAACAACTCATCGGGATAGGAGTAGCTTCAGCTGGTCCTTTAAATATACATACAGGAGTAGTTTTCAATAATGCAAATCTTGGATTCAGAGTGATTCCCTTAAAGGAGCCAATTGAGCAAAATTTTCCAGGAATACCTTTGTATTTCATTAATGACGGCAGTGGTGCTGTACTTGGGGTGTATAACTTCGAAGCTGAGGAAGAGGAAAGAGATAACTTAGTCTATATTACCATTTCAACGGGAATCGGCGGGGGAGCAATTTGCAATGGTCACTTATTATTGGGGAAAGAAGGAAATGCGGTGGAAATTGGACATGGATCAGTTGAACCCCGAAGTAAAGTGAAATGTAAATGCGGAGCATATGGATGTTGGGAAGCATATAGTTCTGGTACCGGGGTACAATCAAGAACTTTGGATGCACTAGAAAAGAGAGATTCTAATGCAGATAAATTACTAGAGATCGTAGGTGGAGATATATCCAAAGTTACCGCTAAAGAAATCTTCCAGGCAGCACGTGAAGGCGATAATCTGTCAAGAAAGATTGTGGATGATTGTATCTTCTATAGTAAAGTGGGAATAGGTTTAATTAATACTTATTATGATTGTTCAGCAATATATATCGGAGGAGCGATGATGAGAGATAAAGAACAAATTATACCTCATATAGTTAAACAATTTGAAGATGATCCCCTTATGTTTACAATTAATCACCCACCAAAAATAAAAACTACAAAATATGAAGACGAAATTGGGCTAATGGGTGCTTTAACATATGCAAAATATAGAATTGAAGAAAACAAAACACTTATTTAAGGATAAATAAATCATTAAGTGGGGAATATGGAAGAATTAAATTTACTCTTTACTCCAAGTGGGATTCGGGGGAGAATTGAAAAAGATCTTAGTCCCCAGATTGTTAAAAAAATTGCAATCGCATTTGGTATGTTATTGAAAAATAGTGATAAAAGATTAATTATCGGTAGAGATACTAGACCAAGTGGGAAAGAATTTGAAAAAGAAGTTATTGAAGGATTAATTATAAATGGTTTTAAAATAATAAATGCAGGAATTTGCCCAACCCCCATTATAATTCATGCTAAAAATAGACTTAACATTCCAGGAGGTGTTATAATTACAGGATCTCACAACTCTGAAGAATGGAATGGTTTAAAATTACTCTCTACTGAAAATTTTCTAGACAAAGCTGAAATGGAGGAAATCAAAAAGAGATTAAGTTCAATTAATTTAAAGGCTTTTTCTCATAAGAAAATAAAAACTTATGAACATATAGAAAATTTGAATCCTTTTTTGCATTACACTCAAGATCTCTTTAAGCACATTGATCTAAAAAGCATTATCTCTGGAAATAACCTTAGAGTAGTAATTGATTCAGGTGCGGGAACAGGTAAGTTTGCGACTCCTCAAATATTAAAAAAGATGGGTTGCAAAGTTAGATTGATAAATAATAAATTGCTTGTTAAAAGTGCATTTCCTCGAGGAATTGAACCGAAAGAAACCAATCTTAGAGATTTAATAATGGAAGTATGGCAAGGTAAGTATGATCTGGGTTTTGCTCACGACTCAGATGCAGATAGATTAGCTATTATTGGTGATGATGGTGCTTACTATACAGGAGATATTGGCCTGTCACTTATTGCAGATGATTATCTAAAAAACTATGGTAATTCAAGTAAAGAAGTGATTATAATTACGAATATTGCTTCCTCATTACGATTTGAAGTATTGGCAGAAAGATACAATGCAAGAGTAATTCGCACATCAATAGGAGAGAGATATTTAACTGCGAAAATGAATATGTTGATTAAAGAAAAGGGTAATGACCCGGAGATTCTATTAGTATTTGGGGGGGAAGGTTCAGGTGGAGGATTAATATTTCCTTATTTTAATAAAACTAGAGATGGGATTTTTGCCGCGGCAAAAATTATAGAAATACTGGTAAAGACTGAACAAAAAATATCAGATTTAGTTTCCAATCTCCCTAAGTATTATTCCCACAGAGAAAAAATCGATATTAGAAATGTCAATGTTAGTATATTAATTGATCGTATTAAAAAAGAGCTTATTGAAGAAGGTGAGGATGCAGTGCAAACTGACCTTGATCTACGATTTGGTGTGGGTAAAGAATGGTTTATATTAATTCATCCTTCTAATACAGAGCCAGTTATTAGAGTTATCAGCGAAGCAAAAAGAAAATCTTTAGCAAGAGTGTATTGTGAAGCTACAGCTGAACTTGTAAAGTTAGTTCTTTCAAGGATGTAATTTTTTTTAATTTTCTAATTATAAACTATCATATTTTATAGCCCGCTATTTTCCCATTCACTCTTTAATAATTCGACCGACCGTTAATTTTAAATATTAAAGTATACTCTTTTTTCTTCAAACATATTTGTTGATAAATCATGGATATGAAACATTATAGACGGATTGGATTGGTTCGTGGAGATATGCTAATCCGTAATCCGTTTAGTAATACTTCAATGGCCATGACATTAATGTATGTGAAGGTTTGAGTACATAACTTCCATGCATTATCCTCATAAATTCGTAAAATCAACAAAACTTTGAAATTTTCCCTGATACTTCTTATACAATAACTCAATAGCAGTATCGCTTTTTGATTTAAATCCAAATTTCTTACAAGTCTTCTACACTGTAATAGCTCTGATGCTCAAAGACTTCAAAATAGGATAATTAAATATGTTTTTTAATTGAAAATAAAAAGTATAAAAAAAATAGAGGAAAAAAAAAAGAGGTGAAAAAGTTGTTAAATTTAAAGGAATGGGCAGTAGAAAGAGATTCTGTTTTGGTTGAAAATTATCAAGAATACAATGGAGAAGAGAAGTCAAATCGAAAATTAAGAGAACTTCAGTTAAATGGCTTATATAATCCGAGATACTGTGAAGAGAAAGAATCATACAGAGTTAATCTAGGCGCCCTAAGGTCTTATTACAGTATAGGTCATCCACGCTAAAGAGGCAAATCATTATAATGTCAGCAGATAAAATCAAGATAGGACTAGGACAGGATCAATTAGAATCAAATAAAATTTTTTTAGTAGTTTAATTTTCTTTACTTTATTTATTTAGTTCATCCAAAATTACATGAGCTAGTTTTTTACTCACAATTTGAGATACTTCTTCTAAAGTAGCTTTTTTAATATTATTAACACTCCCAAAGTGATTAAGCAATTTATTTCGAGTCATTGGCCCTACACCCTCGATATCATCTAATACGGATCCAATTAGACGTTTTTTTCTTAACTTCTTATGAAGCTTAACAGCAAATCTATGAGATTCATTTCTAATCCTTTGGAGTAATTTTAGAAGAGGTGAATTTTTTGGGAGTACAATTGGAATTTTCTCATTCGGGACATAGATTTCTTCATATTTCTTGGCTAATCCAATAATAGGTATTTCGAGACCTAATTCATGTAATACAGATATCCCCGCGTTCAACTGTCCTTTCCCTCCATCAACGACTATCAAATCGGGAAGCACTAAATTTCTTTTTAGAATCATAGTATACCTTCTCTTTAAAACTTCTTTCATCATCGCTACGTCGTCAGGAGTAGATTTACTTTGTATTTTGAAATGTCGATAATATCTATTATATGGTTTTCCTTCTAAAAAATAAACCATTGACCCAGTTGCATCTTGACCTTCAATATTAGAAATATCAAAACCTTCAATTATTCGCGGTTCTTTTGAAAGGTTCAATATTTCTTTTGCTTCTTTTAAAACTTCTTCTCTGAAATCAGTCTCATTCATTTTAATAAGTTCCATTTCCTCCTGCTGTTGAACTATAACTTTAGCGTTCTTATTTGCAATTCTAATTAAACTTGATTCATATTCATCGATTGAAGCTCTAACCTGTAGGTCTTTTTTTATATCGTTCAGGAATTTGATAAGGACATTAAATTTTTCATTTATTTTAGGAACTATTATCGCTTCAGGTAATTGTGCCTTGAATTCTTGATAGTACTGCTCTAATATCGAAGTAAAAATCTCACTTTTATAGACTAATTTTTCTCTTAAATCAAAATCAAATGAGCTTTTATTTATTATTCTACCTTCCCTAATATGAATAATAACCATTGCCAAAAAGTATCCTTCGCTATAATATCCAACTATATCCTTATTAGATACATAATCTAAAAAAACATGTTGTTCATCGGTTGCATGATCAATATCTTCTAATTTATCTCTCCAAAAAGCAGCCACTTCAAAATGCTGTTCTATTGCCGCAATTTGCATTTTATCTTCTATTTCCTTTTTTAATTGGCTTGTCTCTCCTCTTAAAAACAGTTCTATTTTATTTATATTATCTCGATATTCTTCCTTAGTGATTTCAGTGAAACATGGGCCCGGGCAAAGTTTTAATTGGAAGTATAAACACGGTCTTTTTCTTTTTTTAATGGGTTTCTTACACGAACAATAGGGAAAAATTTTTCTTAGATCTCTTAGTATTCTAATAATCTCCCTTTTATCTGTATATGGCCCCAAAAAGACATTATCTTGAGAAAACTTCTCAGGATTTCTTATTACTCTTACCCGAGGGAAATCTTCTTTGTAAAAGAACGCAACCCAGGGATAAGTTTTGGAATCCCTCATAATAACATTATACCGAGGTAAATGCTTTTTAATCTGAATATTTTCTAAGAGCAGCGCTTCTTTTTCATTTTCAGTTACTATATATTCTATAGAATGAATTTTGCTTACTAATTCTTTAATCTTCTCTTCATAATAAGGATCGTTATAACTTGTCTTTAGGAAGTATTGATTTACTCTTTTTCTCAAATTTATTGCTTTACCAATATAAATTATAATTCCTTCATTATCTGAAAAAAGGTAAACTCCTGGTTCATTTGGTAAACTTTTTCTTTGTAGATCTAATTTCTTCATACACAGGTAATTTTTATGACAATTTTTTTAAAATCTATTTTATCAAAGTACTTAATCCTACCAACAAGTAGAACCTACTGTTATTAAATAGTAAGAGAGGATAAATTTAATTTATTATTATAAAATTGAACTATCTATCTTATAATTAGTAAAATTTGTTAATGAAAGAAAACTATTATTTTAGAAATTATGGTAAATATTCGAATATGTCCAAAATGTAAGGAGGCAACGTTAAAAAGTGGGTTTAATGTATCAGGCTGGTTAGCACCGAATTTTGTGGAGTGCCAAAAATGTGGATATGCAGGTTATTTTTATATTGAAATAGATCCTGAAGATTATAAATTAGATCCAGAAGATCCAATCGATCCTGAGGATTATAAACTGGATCCAGAGGATAAATTAAGTGATAGCGAAGAATTTTAAGAAGATTAAATTTATTAAATCATTTTTTCTATAACCCTTCAAGAATAAATTAAATGTGCTTAATAATGGACCAATTATTAAAAGATGCGGATAGAATAAAGTCTTTAGAAATTCAAGGAGCAACGAATATAGCAAATCATGCGATTCAGTTCTTAAGTGATTATACTAAAAGAATGAAGCCTGACAACATTGACTCTTGCTTTAAAAAACTATACAACGCTGTGGATATTTTAATTGAGACTAGACCAACTGAACCTGCAATGAAAAACGGTCTGAAATTTATCATGAACAAATTAGAGAAGGAGAAAGAAAGCTGTTATGCAGAGTTCATTTCAGATGTTATAGAAAAATACAAAAATCAATATCATGACATGCTGCAATCTGCTAAAAAAAGAATTGCTGTAATAGGTGCTCGACGAATTCCGTCAGTGGATAAGAAGTTTACTGTTATGACTCACTGTCATTCTAGTTTAGTTTCAGCTATTCTATTGGAAGCAAAAAATCAAAACAAAAATTTCAAAGTGGTTAATACAGAGACACAACCCAGATTACAAGGGAGGAAAACAGCAAAGAAATTAGCAGACGCAGGGATAGAGGTAACTCATGTTGTTGATAGTGCTATGAGGTGGGCAGTAAGACATTTTGAAGTAAATCTGATTATAATCGGAGCGGATAGTATAACAAGTGAGGGAACTATAATTAATAAAATAGGATCACGACTTTTAGCATTAGTTGCACATGAGGAGCATGTACCGTTTTATGTTGCTTCACCATTGTTAAAATATAATCCTGAGACGAATCTTGGAATTTTAGAAACGATTGAAATGAGGGATCCAAAAGAAGTGTGGGAGAATCCTTCGAAAGGAATCGCAGTGCAAAACCCTGCGTTTGAGACCGTTTCTAGACGTTATATTGATGGATTAATCACTGAAGCGGGAATTTTTGCTTCAAGTCATGTCTCAAATTATTTTGAAAAATTGTATCCAGAAATGATATAAGAAATTATTTAGCTTTTTAGCCCCATTTTTCAAGAGCTCTAGCTAATTCATGGTGATCTTTTGCATATTCCTTTAAATCATATCCTTCTAAAACAGAAGAAATAGCTTGTCTTATTGCACGAGCTCCTGCCTCAGTTCCGTCAGGATGTCCATGACATCCTCCACCAAATTGGTAAACTGCATTTGAGCCTAAAATATTCATTAATTCGGGAATATGTAGAGGACTTAAACCTCCAGATGCAACAGGTAATGTTGGTTTAATATTGTGCCAGTTTTGATCAAGAGTTGTTAAATTATTTCCCTCAATTTTCTGTTCGGTAATGCATTTATTGATTTCAATTACCTCATCTTGGTCTCCTTCCATTTTTCCGACAACGGTGCCTGTGTGTAATTGATCCATTCCTATTAATCTCATTAACTTTGCTATGGCTAACATCGTTATTCCATGCTTCTTATTTCTTGTAATTGCGGCATGCATTGCTCTATGAGCATGAATTACAATATTTTTATCATCTAAATAATCTCTAATCTCTTGCAGAGCTGAAAAACCAACTGTTAATATATCTAGCATAACATATTCACCCCCGTTTTCAATTACAAAATCAGCTCTTTTTTTCATAGTAGTTAATGGAGCTGTTATATTTGGCATGTAAATCTTTTTTTCTCCAGTTTCAATCTCTACTTTATCACGTATCTTGAGTGTTTCTTCAATTCTTTTCTCAAACTTATTAAAAGACATACTTGTTAAGTTTTCATCGTCTTTGACAATATCTAAACCTCCACTCCATGCCTGACCACATACATTTGCATGTTCAATTTCGTTTAGACCAACTTTTGGTTTAACAATCGTCCCCAATAAGGGTCTATCATAAATTTTCGTTAACTTTCTTACCCCGTCAATTCCAAATTTAGGACCTTTATACGCAGAAACTATACTCTTGGGAAAGCTAATATCTAATAATCTTAGATAATCAAGCACTTTCATTCCAAATATATTTCCCGCAATTGCACTTAAAATTTGAGGTAAGTTTCCCGCTTCAAAAAGCTCTTTTGTATAAGCTATTTTTACTATATTGTTAGTAGCATCTATGTAAAATGCTGAGGGTTTGAGCTTTTCAGCAATATCTGCAGATAAGGTCGCAATTTTAGTCCAAGTGCCAATTGAGCTTTCTTTAGCAATTTCTTCGCAAGCTTGTTCTAGGTCTCTGCATTCAGATGATTTTTCTACGTAGTACATAGCTATTAAATCATCTTCATTTGGTTTATAATCTAAATTAACATAATGGACCATATTATTCCACCACTATACATAAAATCTAATTATATTAAGTTGAATATCTCAAAAAGAAATTAGTTAATGAACTATATAAATAAAATCGTAAAAAATTAATAATATTTTTAATTATATTACTGAGTGCTTAAATAATGAGTCAAGATCAAAGTAAAGATTTAACTATTATTGTAAAGGATCTAAGTTTTAAAAGTGATCAACACGTAGAAGATTTAGTGAGATTTTTAGCAGAATTATTGCCACAAATCGATGTCAAGCGTGATGGGAATGAAATCGGAGTCTCAATGCCAGAAAAGTTATCTAAAAAAGTTTTAAAGCTTAGAATTAAAAAATTCTTGTATAAGAAAGGATTAAATAAGGATTTTAGACCTATTTCATTAAAAACAGAGGATAAGGAAGGATATACAATAAAAGAAAAGAAAATAATAGACTTAAGCTACTACTAATTCTTATTTTTACTAAATATTATTATATAAAATAATTACTATATCTATTTGTGTCTGTAAAAAAGACCGATTTAATTTTATCAATCACATCAATAGATGACTTGATGAGATGTATTAATTTAGCGAGTTTATTAGAGCTAGCGGGTTGGCCTAAACCTGGAAATGTACATCGAACTAAAGATTTCGAAGATACATTATTTGAACACTTTTTAAGCGGAATTGCAGCAATACAACCGAATTTTAGAAAGTTTTGCACCAAAATATTTGATAAATCTTCTAAGGATAATTATAGTTTTATTGAAATGGGATTATTTTTTAAAGATGCTGTAGAAAAAATGATGAGTTGGCAAAGTGGGGGTAATGTATTACTTGGGCATATTTTAATATTAGCTCCCCTTAGTGCAGCGGGAACTCTATGTTTAAAGTCTAAAGCTAATAAACTATCCGATTTTAAATGTTACTTAAATAAAATTATTGATGACTCTACAGTAAAAGACACAATAAATCTCTATGAAGCTATAAGATTATGCAATCCTGGGGGTTTAGGGAAGATCAATAAGTACGATATAAATAATGAGAATGCTCTTAAAGATCTTCGCAATGATCAAATAAACTTAAAAAAAATATTTGACCTATCAAAAGATTATGATTTGATTAGCTCAGAATATTCGACAGGATTTAACATTATATTAAACAAGGGATTACCTTATCTACTTCAAATGTATGAGGATTATAAGAATCCCAATATTGCAACTGTGAATACATTTTTAAAGATTCTTTCAGATCATCCAGATTCTCTTATAATAAGGAAATCAGGAATTAATTCTGCTCAATCTGTCTCAAAATTAGCCCAAAACATATTAAAGGAAGGAGGAATTTCGTCTCAAAAGGGTTTAGAACTAACTATCGAATTGGATAAAAAACTTCAAGAAAAAAAAGGTAAACTGAATCCAGGAACCACAGCAGATCTTGTTGCAGGAATCCTGTTTTGTGCTTTGGTTTTTGGTCTAAGGTTATAGATTCAAAAAAAATATTTGATAGAAATGATTTATTGTTATTATTGTTTTTAAAGAAATAAATTGGATCAGATTCATATGGAATTCTGTGATGAATGCGGCGGAGCCATGATGCTCCCCTCTAATGTTAATGGACGAGTAATGTTTAAGTGTAAATGCGGAGCAACAAAAGATTTTTCTTCAGAAAAATCTAAAGCGTATAAATTGACCACTAAGATAGAACACTCTATTAGAAGTGAAGTCACCAACTTAACAGAAGTCATAAATTGGAAGGAAGAGAATTTAAGAAGTACAATTAAGGATTTTAAATGTCCAAGTTGTGGTTATGATAAAGCACATTTAGAAACAAGGCAAACCCGAAGTGCTGATGAAGGAATGACCCATTTTATAACATGTCTAAAGTGTGGTCGACATATAAAAATAGGAAGTTAACCAAAATCCCTATTGATTAAATAATCTATTTATTAACAATTGTTTTCCTTCTTCTTCGTGAAAAGTTATTTGAACTATTTTGTTTTTACTCTTAAATCCAGATAAAATTTCAATTTGATTTGAAGCAATCTTTAACTTGTTTTTAAGGAAATTGATCAATTCATTATTAGCTTTATTTTTAATCGGTTTTGCTCTAACATGAACGATAAGGAAATTCTCTCCATTAATAACTTCTTGCCTTTTTGAGTTTACCTTGACATCAATGCGGAGTTTAAATGTATATTTATCCAATTGTTCAATAAATCTCATTGTCTAAAC
>JAGXNO010000024.1 GCA_019894975.1 Promethearchaeota archaeon
AGGTATAACTTATCCAGATAATAACGGAGGATTCCTAAAAATATTTGGTTCAAATATCAAGAAGTACAACATGAAAAAGTTATGTAATCATCGTAAGCACAAAATTGGTTTTGTATTTCAGTTTTACAACTTATTTCCCGCACTCACTGCAATTGAAAATGTGGCGATTTCAATTGAACTATTAAATAAGAAGAAAAAGCTGCACCTTTATAACATCGCCACAGAATATCTAGAAATGGTAGGGTTAGGTGATAGATTGCATCACTATCCTTATCAGCTTAGCGGTGGAGAGCAACAAAGGGTTGCTATCGCAAGAGCTTTAGCTAAAATTCCCTTTATAGGTAAGGAATTTATCCTTTTATGTGACGAGCCAACAGGTAATTTAGATACCGGTACAGGAGAAAAAATAGTTGATTTGATAATGAAACTTAATGAAGAGGAAGATATAACGTGTGTTATAGTTTCTCATAATCCACAGATAGCAGAAAAGTTTGCATCTAAAATTGTTAGAATTGAGAATGGTATGATAGACCAGAACAGTTAAATCGTTGACACAGATGAGGATTTTTCATAAAAAAGCGTTAAAAGATTTCAAAAAATTCGGTTGGAGAAGCTACTTAATAATTTTTATTTTAGTTTTGTCCATTGGGGGAAGTTTAGGATTCATTTATGTTTTATTAGCTGCCGATCCTTGGATGGATTCCTATTTTGATAATGTTAACCATGCTGATTATGTCTATCAGTTAGAAGAAAATGCTTGGATAAACCAAACTGAGTTAGATGGGTTAAATGATCTAGATGAAGTAGAATATTATACGGGGAGACTTTTTTGGAGATGTTCATTAAAATTGGAGGATCATAATGAAATGAAGTATATACTTCTTGTAGGGTTAGATCCTTCAATAGAATTACCAAAAGTGTTTAATTATACAATTGAATCTGGATATAACTTCAATAATAATGGTAATAATTTGAGTTTAGTAATAGATAGTGATTTTGCAGCAAGAAATTCCTTAGATAGGGGAGATATCTTGACTCTCAGCGGTTTGAATGAGGCAAAATTGAATGTATCCGGTTTTTGTAATGCACCTGAGTTTTTAACGTTAACTTCAAATCCTGAATATTCAATCCCAATTCAGGGATCAATTGCGATAGGATATCTCTCAAAAGACACCTTAAAAAACTACTTAGTTCAATATTTTGAAGGATTAAACGCTACTTCACCGGATGATTTAACTCCATCTATAGAATATTATCAAAAAACAGATTACAATAATATTGCTGTTACATTTGAAGATTTGATTGAAATTAGTGATGGAAATAATGCTGTAAAGGCTTACTTAGAAGGTAATTTAAGCATTAATATTGAAACTGCAGAAAAATTTGAAGAAATGAGAGTTTATGATAGATTTCATGGGAGTATACAAGACGCGAAGAAGTTCACAACGATTATTTTAATATTTATGCTACTTATGGGTTTGTTTATCACTTATGTTATTTTTAATAGATATGTTTATAACCAAAAACAACAAATAGGTACGCTTATGACTTTCGGTTATAAGAAGTCTGATATTACGAAGTATTTTCTCAACATTTTTATATTAATATCCGTAATAACAATACCTCTTTCATTATTAATTGGATACACCATGGGGTGGGCTATTCTGGGAGTTATAGTCTCAAATTTAGCGAATCTTCCTGTGAATAACCTTGATTTTATGTTTTTACCTGAAATTGTTTATATTGGACTGAGTTTAGGATTTTTTATAACATTCGCAAGTCTTTTTATTCCTGTAATTAGCATCAAAAAGATGAACACCGCAGATTTGGTTTATGGTCAATCTAAAGCTAAAGTTTCGATATTAAGACTAAAAAAATCATTAAAACCTAAAAAAAGAGTATTTTATAATCTAATTTACAGAAATCTTCTCCGAAACAAAAAGAGATTACTTTTTACAACAGTAGCGATGACATTTTCTTTATTGATAATCTCAGCAACTCAAACTATAGTTGATAGTATGAATTATAATGTCGGGAGAGTGTTTAAGTCAGATAATGACGATACTCAAGCAAACGAAATTTGGGATTTGAATGTTGACTTTCAAAATAGTGTAAATATGAGTTATTTTAATAATACAGTCGACCAATTATCGGAAATTAATGGTATTAATGAGTCTCAGATCTATGTAAAGGGATTGATCACTGCTAAAGGAGAAGAAGATCAAATGTTTTTATTAAATGGTTTTAATGCTGAGAATACTAGAATGCATTCTTTTACCTGGGCAGGAGATCAAAATTCAATTCCCATACATGAAGATGAAATAGTTATTTCACGCCAACACTCATTAAGGCTAAATAAAAAAGTAGGAGATAACTTAACAATTACTAGCTCTACTAATGATAATTACACGATGAAAATTGTAGGAATCCATTTTGAATTAATAAGTTCAGGATATGTTTCCCTGGGTGGTGGTCGAGAAATTCTTCATAATGGCGAAGAAATGGTAGATGGGGTATATATTCTACTTGAAAGTAGTGTAGATAAGGAATATTGTATTAACTCTATTTACAATTTAGATAATATTGAAATTGTTCTCGATTGTGAGGTAATGGCAAATAAATTGGCAGAATTTTACGAGGATTTTGTACCTCTCATGCTAATTGTTGTGGTATATGGTCTGATTGTCTCTTTCTTCATTATTTTTTATAACTCTGTTATGAATATCTATGATAAAAACTATGAATATGGGATATTGAGATCATTGGGTTTTGAGAGAAGAAGAAATTTTAGTCTAATACTAGGTGAGAATATGATACAAGGGCTTATTGCGATAATTTTGGCATTAATATTCACGTATCCCTTAAGTCTTCCTCTTGCCGCTATTTTTCAGGGAGATGGACCATTTAAAGTAATAATAGGTCAAAATGCTATTATATATATAATCATTCCACCACTGATCCTAATATTTTTGGGCTCATTTATTAGTTTAAAGACTATTTATAAAACTAATCTTTATGAACAAGTCCAGACAAGATTTATAGGATGAAAAAAAGAGCTTTTATTCCTCTTCGAGTTTTAAAATTACCTTCATGGATTCTTTTGCTTCATAGACAACTTTGAATGCTTCCTGAGCTTTAGATAATGGGAATCTATGAGTGATTAAGTCTATAACTTTGATTCTTTTTGAGAGAATCCAATTATATGCCTCATCAAGATCTTGAGGTGCGGCACCATAAGAGGTCATGATGGTGATTTCATTCCTCCAATATTTATTAATAGGAACCTCAAGATTAACACCGGGTTCGGGAACAGCAAAAAAGATGATTCTACCACCCGAAGCTGCACAGTCTAAGGCTTGTTGTGCTGCTGATATAGCACCAGTACATACAATTACAATATCAGCTAACCTATACTTATTTAACTCTTTAATCTCTTTTTGAAGATCCTCTTTAGCATGAAATACGGCGTCTGCTCCGAATTCTTTTGCTTTCTGCAATCTATATTCATTAATATCTGTTGCAAAAACATTTTTTGCCCCCCTAAGCTTCGCTAATTTTATATGTAATAAACCTGATGTGCCACAACCTAGCACCAAAACAGTTGATCCTTTCTTAACACTTGCCAATCTTTGAGCACGACAAACGCAGCCAAGAGGTTCTATAAAAACTGCTTCTTCATATGATACACTTTTATCTAAAACATATACTCCTTTTTTTTCAATATTAATTTTTGGGATTCGTACAAATTCAGCAAAACCACCAGGATCAAAATTAGTATTATGGAGTAAATCACAAGCAGTTTGATGTCCTTGCTTACAATAATGGCAATCAAAACAAGGAACATGATGAGAAACAAATACTCGGTCTCCAACTTTTAAATGTTTAACTGTTTCATTTTTCTCAACTATATCTCCTGCTATTTCGTGGCCTAAAATTAAAGAATCCACACCTAATTTCTTCATTTTGGCAAATCTATAATATTCTAGTACGTCAGAACCACAAATGCCTGACTCTTTTACTTTTACTAAAATTTCTCCTTCTCCAATTATAGGTTTTGGAATTTCATCTTCTTTAATGTCTTTATTACTATAATATCGTGCGACTTTCAACAATTTCACTTCAATTTTAATATTTTATTTAACTCTTCTTCTGTAACATTTAATAACGCCACATCAGGGAGTCTTTCTGTTAGTGTACGCCAATTGTAATCTTTTTTGAAGATTTCTTTAAATAAAGGTAATGCAGTCTCAAGTTTTTTATTGTTAGCTAAAGAGATAGCTGTCCAATATTTCATTTCAAGATTGTCAGGGACCATTTCACTTGCTTTGTTGTATACATCCAAAGCGTTTTCCATATCACCTTTTTCCATAGCAACGTCTCCCTTATCCATATTCTCGTAAGCCCTCCAGAGTTTCAATAATCTAGCTAGTTCTTCTAGGGGTTCATTATGATCCTCAACTCTAATATCAATAAAGGGATCATCCCATTTATTTTCAACTTGTTCACCTTTCACGATTAAGATGGCTGCTGATTGTTTACCTCTGATATCTCCTCCTTCTGCTTCAGCGGCTTCTAAAGTTTTTACTATCCTTTCAGGTAAAGGTAAAATTTTATTTTTTTCAAATGCTTTTGCCATAGCAGACCAAACCTTATCAGTTAGCATCATATTTGCTTGGACTGAAAAATTATCCCCTTTTACGTGACCTGCATCTTTTATACACTTTGATCCCGTATGAACAGCGACTCTACCATTACAATCTAATAATGCTACTTGTCTTACATCCTTTCCTTCATCATCAGAAAGTAATATATTTAATGCTTCTTCTGGAGATTTACCTTGTTCCATTAAATCAAGCCCTCTCAATCCAAAAGACTTATTTACAAATGATTGTGTGGCTACTACACCCACTCCGGAACGCCCCCAATCCACAACAGAGCCTACTGAAAAATAATGACTTTGGACTCCTACACCCATCTCTCCAGTTTTTGAATCTCTGGCAACAATAGAATAAGTATTAACTAGTGGAAAACTTCTGCAATATTTTGAAATTTTCATAATTTTATACTTACCCCAT
Source organism: Promethearchaeota archaeon (assembly GCA_019894975.1). Lineage (GTDB taxonomy): Archaea > Asgardarchaeota > Lokiarchaeia > Sigyniarchaeales > SOKP01 > Loki-b32. The sequence goes on from JAGXNO010000024.1 coordinate 5,076, forward strand.
TCTTATTAAAGTATTCTTAAGGATGATTTTATTGATTCTAAATTAAGAATGAGAATTATATAAAAAATAAATATGAGTCAAATTAATATTAAATCTTATTTCGATTTACGCCGAGTTAACAATTTAAATGCTATATCCGTACCCATTCCTTGATTGTATGCTAATTCAATCCAAAGCATGGCAAGAGGTTCGGTTAACCTAGCATTTTTAAGTGTGCCCACATCAATAACATCAAAGCCGAGATCAATCCCTAATTGTTTTACTATCGATTTTGCTTCTAGATCATCTCCGCAGATAAATGTAGATGCTTTCTGTGTTCCAAACTCTAGTTTACTCAAACTTTCAGAACCAAGGGTATGAAAAGCCTTAATCACTTTTGCTCCTTCGGCCCAATTTGCGATTTCTTCTACTGCAGATGTTGTGTGTCCGACCAATAATCCTCCTAAATGAGGTGCTACAGCATTGGTACAATCAATTAAGATCTTTCCATTCAGATCACCTGCAGCTTCGATAGACTCCTTTGCTGATGACCATGGAACTGCAAGAACTACAACATCACCAAATTCAGCTGCTTCTGCATAAGTACCTCCTGATGCCTTTGGCCCAAAAGATTTAGCTAATTTTAATACATTAACAGGATCTCGAGAACCGAACATTATTTCATGATTTATATTGAGCCATATCTGTCCTAAAGCTCTTCCCATATTACCTGTCCCAATTATTCCGATCTTCAATTTTAGTAATCATCCTCTCAATAGAGTTACTTCATTCTAAGTCTAATCTTAAACCTTAAAATTAATTTAAAAGAATAATTTTGAATGATTAGGTTTAATTGAAAATATAATAGTTGAGTATTTATATCTTGAGCTCTGATATTTAAACTATTCATTAACTAAAACTGTAAGTATCTTAATAATTCGAGAGGGATTAACAATTCCACATACGCAAGGTCTTGTTAATTTTTGTGCCGCCTTTTCAATAGATATCTTTCCTTTTTTTATTAATTCCACGTAATTAGTAATTGATTGAGGGGAGACCGTGTGATGACCACACATCGTTGTTATTTCGAGTATTTCTTTTTTTGGTAATAATTCTTTTCTGCCAAAATTTCCACCTAAAGAGAAGTGAACTGTATGAATATCTAATTTGAGATCTTTAAGAATATTTTCAATCTCAGAGATTAATCCACTAACTACAATTGAAATTCCAAGGTCTTCCTTTTTAAGCTCTTGAATTACCTCTTTCACTGTATCAATATTATTAAAAGCAGCAGTAATAGTAGAAGACGTTTTCCAGCCAAATTCGGGCATAATATTTGTTGGTTTATGTTTGTTCATAATTTTTGCTATTTTTATTAGCTTTTGGCGCGAATCGTCATAATTATCATTGATTCCTCTTGCAAACATAGCTAATAAAACAAAATCTTCTTTTAAATCCTTCAAATTCCCTATTCTGTGTAATGTATGAGTCAAAGTTTTTACACCTCTTTAATCTTATGGTCTGCCCAAACCAATATTTATTTTCGCATTCGGTCTTACCTCGAACCCTAAATCGGACAGGAGATTTATTACCTCATCAGTATTATTTTCTTTTATTCTTGAAACAATCCCAACAGAAAAGACAGTATCGATTTCATCCTCTACCTCCCTTACTACTTCTAAAATGCGAGGTAATTTCTCAGTAGGGATTTTAAATTCTATAATCGCTGACAAAACTCTTTCATCCTTTATTTCTTCATTAATATGCCCTCTGTCATCAACAATTAGTGCTGTAACTGGACTTTTATCCTCATATATTACTCCAATTTCCGCAAATTTTGTCGTGAATAATTCAATATTTCGAAGTTTGGTCCCTACTCCGGGACGTCCTAGCTCAATGGACACACCAAATTCTCCAGATTTATAGCGATTAGTTACATCATTAGTTTTCATCTCTTCAGTTCCTCTACCCGCTACACCTGTTATTTTGTGAGTAGTAGTTACGTTGCTGAAAGGAATTCGAAGTTTTCTTGGCCAGTTTAACTTTTTCATTCTAATCGCATTGACAGGGCAATTAGCGTTCCTATAACATACTGAACATTCTACGCAAAATTCTTCATCTATGACCGCTTTTTTTCCAACCATTTTAATTGCTTTAACAGGACAAATAATTATGCATTGTCCGCAACCATTACAAACATCAGCTTTAATTTCCATATAATCTTTACCTGTATATATTTAAATATTATTGAGTAAAATTAGGTTGTTTTATTATTTAAAAGAATAAATTCAAAGATAATTAAAAAAAGAAATTAATTTTATTGGTTAAGTATGTTTTTTTTACTACGGATAAGTATTTTGAAACTCTCATCTTCAAGATCGTTATACATTTTGAGCTCCTTCGAAAGGAAATCACCCAAAGCGATCCTTATCGCTTCACTTCGGGAAGCGTAAATTCCCATATCATTTAAAACCTGAATTGCTTGCAAATATTTTTCTGGTAAATTTATTGTTATAATCTTCATAATTTTCAACCCTTTAGACCCGGAATTAGAATATATTATTTTGAATTGGTTTAATATTTTATATATTTTGTCGGATGGTTTATAAATTCGTTATATTAATCCTTTAATTGTATTAACCGTTTAAGATCTAACGAATATAGGATTTTCAAATTTGTCATATATTTATGACAATATTAACGCAATAATAAGACTAAATTATTATTTAGGGTTTAAAATCCAGACGGGATAAACAAAAAGTTGAAAAATAATAAGTTATGGTTTATTAAAGGATTTAAGGTGTAATAGCGTTGAATACGCAGATTTGTAAATATCAGCATGACTGACGCCTTTAATATCCTTAAGATATTTTATGATAAAATCCTCTTCCCGCTTAATGTAAGTAATCCCTTTTGTTTTATGTTCCTTATCAATGAATATATCAATTTTTAATACTTTTTGATCAGTATTACTTGGCATCTCTGGCATCATATTAAAAGTAAATAGTAAATCGGGATCTTGGTCATTATTTGCATTAAGAACAAACAGTAAATTAGGTTCTGCTACTGCCATAAAACTTTCCAATGAATGAAATAGATCATCGACTTTTATCGTTATTTTTGAATTATTTGCCCCATTGCACGTGGTGCAGTCACTAATCATTGGAAGTAAAAATTTCTCTTTTCCACGAAAAGCTAGACTCATTTCGTTTGAATTTAAAAATTGTTTGATTACAGGATCATCTTTTTCTATGATAAAATTCTCAGAAATCGGGTCACTTTTAACGTATATTATTAATGAGCCTGATGAAATAAGGTTTATTTTTTGATAATAGATTTTAAGAATAGGATTATATGGTAAACTGATTACCTCCTTATTACCCCCCAAGCCCATTTGAGCTAATATATTCGTGGATACTTGACTGGTTAGTGTAAATAATAGAAAGGTTCTAAAATCAGGTAATTCGATAAAATTAGAAAAATCTTCAAATTGTTTCTGTACAAATTCAACTTTCTGTTTTAATTCTTCTGACATCTTAATTCATAATGAAAGAATTTATTAAGTTAGTTGTTTCAAGGAATAATGGATACTAATTAAATTTATCCATCTAAGTATTTTGAGAGGAATTCTTCCAATGAATTTTTAACATCGTGTGTAATATGATGCTCTATCTCGCAAGACAAATTTTCTATAACATCTTTATCTTCGATTTTTAACACTTTAGCAAAAAATTGGTATAACAAACCATGGGCTTCATCTAATTGTTTAGCAATTCTTTTCCCTTTATCAGTTAGTCTTATGGATTTTCTTGGTTCCCATCTAATTAAACCTTTTTTTTTCAATTTCTCTAACATTCCACTTACAGAAGGAGGTTCTATTTTCAAGCTTTCTGCGATCTCTTTGTTGGTGACCCATCCACCTTTCTTTTTTCTCGAAATATTGTAAATTTCATCTAAATACCTCTGGTAACTCTCAGGTATTTCTGTTATTTCTGAATTTTCTTGACTACTTCTCTTGGCCATTTTTAAATTAGAATTTTTTGATAATCGATAAAAATATTCTTTTCTAGTAAGATTGATAACACCAATTATACTTTAATTTTTTTTGTTTTATGAATGAAAAATTATTATTAGAGACTATAAATTCAAACCTAGCTTTATAATAATAAGTAATTTCTTATGAATGAGAGGATTAAAAGTGAAAGATTTCCAAGGGACATTGTTTTTAATTATAGGTAACTCTGGGTCTGGCAAGGATTCAATAATTTCTGGAGTAATTGATAAATATCCTTCAAACCTAAAAAAGATTCATGCACCTAAAAGGTATATTACTAGAAAACCTTCAGAATTTGAAAAAAATCTAACAATCTCATCAGAAAGTTTTAAAGAAATGGAAGAGCAAGGGAAATTTGCATTAAGTTGGCAAATCTACGGTTTGAACTATGGCATACCAATAGAAATAGAAGATTATCTTGAAAAAGGACATCCTGTAATTATTAATGTTAGCCGAACTATAATAAAACAAGCAAGAAATAGGTACAAGAATATCAAGGTTGTTTTCATAGAAGTTCCTCTTGAAATCACCCTGCAACGCATAAAAAATAGAAAAAGAGAAAGTGAAGAGCTGTTAAAAGAGAGAATAGAGCGGGCACGAAAAAATCAGAAGTTTCCTGAAGCCGATTTGACCATAGATAATTCAGGAAAATTAGAAGATGCAATTAACAAATTCTTCACATATCTTATTAATTTTATAAAAAAATAAATAAAAAATCTTGAAGTATTGAATAAAACTTTTTTAGCAATAATCATTATATTGGGGAAGAAACAAACAAAATTCTAGATGGCTTAGAAAAGGCTCTCGTAGTATAGAAAAAATTGATAACCGAACAATTTTTGTACAATGGTTAGTATTGGGGACTGTGAATATTTGCAGAATGTTCTGCTTTAATAGTCATCCCTAGGGGGGGGTTCGATTCCCCCCGAGAGCCCTCCACCTTTAAAACCAACTGGTATAAGACTATGTAAAACAATGCTAAATATAGACAAAGATAAACTTCGTGATTTACCTGGTTGGGAAAGAAACGCTCCCGTTCCAATTTGTATGGGAGGAGATTATAGAGCCCTAACTTTTTGTTGTAAACCTGGATTTTCTCTAACTTTTGGGTTCAAATGTAGGAGAGATGAGAAGCTCTTAGAATTAGGTATTACCCCCGAAGAATTTATAAGAATTAAGGAAGAGTTCTCAAAAGAGAATGATTGGGATTCCGAATTTACATGTTTTGGTTCAATATCCTATTGTTGTATGAGATCGGGAGGTTGTCCTCGAAGAGATGTTGCATTAGTAGAACGTTATTCAGGGATGACTCTTAAAGAGATAATGAAAACATATTTCGAAAAGAAAAAAAAATTATCAAGGAAAATCTTAGAAAGCGTAAGAGATCCTGAAAAAAGGGAGAAGATCAAACCTTACTTAGACCTATTATAGTGGAAATGAAGTTTTTATAAACCTGAGCAAGGTCGTCCTCAAGTATCTCATTTTTATATACTTGAATCATCCTTATAAAAACATAAATAATTCTTTATATTTCTTTGTCTATCGCTTCTATAATTGCCTCAATTAGGGGTCTATCTGTTTTGTTCCCGACATATCTCCATACGATTTTACCATTTGAATCAATTAAATAAGATGATGGAATAGCTAGTTCAAATTTTATCATGTCATAATCAATTGGTTTTCCGAATACGTTGTATTCCTTAGAGATTTTTGCATCAGCATCAGAAATAACTCTAAACTTATAGTCTTCTTTTTCAGCAAGCTTCTTCAGTGGTCCTACCCTATCAGTAGATATGGCAATCACGATTATATCTCTTTTTTCAAATTCAGTAATATTTTGATTCAATTTAGAAAGCTGTTTCTTTCAGTAAATTCACCAAGCGCCTCTAGAAAAATCCAAGAAAATTCCTCGATATTCTTTGAATAATAAGGAAAAATCGATTTTTTTTTCAAAAACATCAGAAGTGTTAATGAAGGGGGCTTTAGTTCCTATAAGTAAGCCCTTCTCTGAGTCTAAATGACGCTCTGTTGTCATAATTTTATTAAAAAATAAAAGAAATTTAAAGGAAATGGTTATTTTATATTAGGAAAAGATTTCCTTTTTGTCGGCTGAACAATAGGAAATTTTATATACCAGAAATCGCTTTTTTTAGTTAAGATGATATTAGAGGAAGTTCTTCCACATCCGTTGCGTGATGAGATTTATATAAATCAAATTGTGACCCCTTATAATGAAGTTACAGAAAGCGACAAAATTATTATAAACCGAATTCTTTTGAAAGAAGTCGCAAGGGAACATATTGAATTAGCTCAATAAATTCTACTCTTTCTATTTAGGAAAAATTAAAAAAAAATAAGAATTTATTTATTAATTTTTACACATATTAAGGGAACTACATAGCTTATTATGAATGACACTAGTGCATATCTGAAAAATCTATAAAAAACACTGTCAATTTCCAGGAGATATTCTAAAGGAATAAAGATAACTAATGCAATTACTAAACCTAATAATAAATTAATAAGCTTCTTCTTATTAGTTAATTGAGAAGGAACATATCCTACATATTCCTGTTCTAAAATGTATCCCACCCCAAATCCTAATATTACACCCCCTACCAGTCCGAAAGCACCTGCGTCTGCATAAGGAGGAGGTGTTGGGGTAGTAGCTAATCCCATACCTGTTTTTGGATATAATAGAGTACCCACTAGAAATAAGGTAAGTGAAATGATGATCGTCAATATGATCTTTTTAATAAAATTGTGTTTGCTAAACTGTTTTGTGCAAATTGGTTCTAAATAGATGAATGCTAACAATACTCCTATACCAATGAGTAGTCCGCCAATAATATCCTGTAAATCATGTACCCCTATTACTACTCTTGAGATGGCCACAAGAAAAATTATGCCTGAAAGGATTACGGGAATTATGGGAATTTGCTTAAATTTATAATTATCTTTAAATTGATAACCTAAATATCCCCAAAAAGCAGTTCCATTTTGAGTATGACCTGAGGGAAACCCATAAGAAGTTTCTTTTAATCCATAATCCTCCGAAAGGTCGATGTTACCATCGGGCCTAGTGTCTCCAAATGCATTTTTAACCCAAGCATTAATATAGTAGGTGACTAATATACTCAGAAGTAAATTCTTAGCTACTTTTTTATTATAAGTCAGATATAAAATAATGATGATTACCAGAAATACTACGGGTTCGCCAAGATAAGTGATTATTTTAAAGATCGATTCAGCTGATTCGCTATAGAATTCCTCGTTTAAGCCAGAAAAGCACAATATTATCCCTAAGAGTAAAATGACTAATGATACAATTCCTATTACCATTAATCCTCGCTTAGATAAAATTTCGTTTTTCTCAGACATTTTTTTTTACCTATTATAAAGTTGATTAAATTCTCTATTTGTTAGATTTACTAATAAATCTTTTTATTTTAGGAAGAATAAGAGTTTGATGTTATTTGAATATCTTTAAAGGTATAATCCATACTTTTTTTAATTTTTAATCAATCTGGATGTTTGTACGCTTTTCATCTGTTTTATTCAATCGAACTTCAAGAATTCCATTAGTATAGCGTGCTTTAGCAACATCTAAATTCACAGCTGAAGTTAATTTGACATTTTTATAATAATCTCGACCTGCATTCTCTTTAGTGGAAATAATTAAGCTATCACTCGTAGCTTCAATTTCAATATCGTTACGATCAACTCCCGGCATCTCTGCTATTACAACTATTTGGTCTTTTTCTTCACTCACTTCAACGAGTGGCTCTCTTTTTGATTTAACTACCGGTTTACCAGAATATGGTTTGGGTTTGATATTACCAAAGGAATCTATTTTTGGTTTTCCGTCTTTATCAATGTTTACATTGAAACCATACATTATTGGAGAATTTAATCCGAATTTAGATTTATTCTTTCTAAATTCCCTCATTAGGTCTTCCGGGGAGAGATTTTGGAACTCGGGAGGTAAATTCTTAGAAATCTTATCAAATATATCTGTAAAAAGTTGTCTGAATTGTTTGGAGCTAAATAATTTATTTGGATCCATGAAAAATTTGCTAGGATCTGAAGGAAATTTACTCGGATCACCTATAAATTTAAAGAAATCAAAAGGATTTTCTTCTTCCTCATCTTCTTCCTCATCTTCTTCCTCATCATCATATTCATCTCTTTTAGGCATGAAAAATCATCTCTATAATGGAATTGAATTTCTTACTATCAATTAAATTTAATAAGCTATATTTTTAATTTTATATTATAAAAGCTAAAAACTAATTAGCTTATATATTAGAGAAAATTGTCGATACTAATAAATTTAATCCAATTAAAAATTTAGTTATCAAAAATTAATATTAGAAGAGGAGATTAAAATGTACTCTGAACTCTCAGATGACGATAAAGCTATGTATTTAGATGTGTTGCGAGAAGCTCCAATATTGCCTTTTTCGAATTTTGTGTCTCGTGGAGATCTACCAGACAAAATTGATGTAGCTAGACCAAGAGCTTATATAGACCGAGAAGTCTTTAGACTCGTACAACAAACTTCTAGAGATAGAAGTAGCAGATTAATTCCTGTATTGGGAAGTGCTGGTTCAGGTAAAACCCACGCATACCACTCATTTAAAGATAAAGAAAGGGAGAATAAAAAGAAATTAGAACAAACACAAGATGTCCAAGAAATAGAAGTAGGTGTATTGCCTGTAGATTGGACAATTGTTTATGTTCCTAGCCCTCCTGCAAGTATACGTGTATTACTTCATGTGTACACTTGTATGGTTGAAGAACTTGGTGCAGGATTGTTAGATATAGTTTCTGAGAAATTAGTTAAAAAATGGGGTGGAGAAAAAAAAGGAATATTTCAAAAACCTAAAATTGATGAGGTAATTCAAGTAGGTATTAGAGAATTTCCTGGTGTTTTTGCAGATTGCGTGAAAGCACTAGTTACCTATCAACTAGATAAATCGAAGAAAGCTTTGGCAGAAAGGTGGCTCCTTGGTGAAGACTTAGAAGATGAGGATTTAAGTGAGTTAGGAATAAATTCTGTTGTTGAAGAGGATGATGTGTGTCTTGCATTAATTAAGATAATCACTGAAAATTTAGATAAAGTGCTTATTTTATATTTTGACGAACTTGAGTCACCCTACCGTATGTTAGGCGAAGTTGCTGAGAGAAAACTTTTAGAAATATTAAAAAGATTATACAATGAAGTGAAAGGGTTAGTTATTACAATTGCGGTATTAAAAGAAATCTGGCCAAGAATTATTGAAATTGCAGACGCCCCATTACGTTCAAGAATGGAACCCGAACAAGAATTAAAACCTTTTAGTTTAAATGATCTTAAAATATTTTTCTCTAGGTCAATGGAGAGCTTTTGGGAAGATAATAATTTGAATCCTCCACTTTATCCCTTATTTCCCCTGAATGAAAAATTAATTGAACTGATATATGAAAAGACTAAAGGCAATCCAAGAAATTCTATTAAACTTTGTAGAAGGTTTATTGATAAAGTAGTTATGGAAGAAATGACTGTAGAGGAGCTTTTAGAAGTAGGGGTCGATATTGTTGTAACAGCTAGACCCCCATCAGAAATGGAAGAAGAAGTAGTTGATTTTTCAAAACCTAGAGAAGTAATTAAGAAGACTATTGAAGATATATTAGCAGAAGAAGAATACTCAATTGATGTCAATCCTCAATCTGTTGCTGGAGCTACTTTAAAGTGCATTAATATGGTCGGTGATGATAAGGGGAAAAAATACAAAACACAAATGGAATTTAAGTTTAAAATGGGTAAAAGAGCACAAACTTTAGCTGCATTAATTGAGGCTGAAGGTAGAAAATGGGGTTTAGAAATTCCTTCTATTAAAACCTTCGATCGAAGCGCCGGGGTAGCAGGATATTACGCTGCTAAACGTTTGAAGGATGCAATTACGGAAAAAGTAATAGACTATGGGATTTTAGTTGTTCCAACAGGCACGGGGGGTGCGAAATATGAATTGATTCTGAAGGATAATCCTAACATCCATAAAGTTGAGTTAGACAATGAAATTGGCAAAGAATTGATACAGAATGCCTTAAAGTATCCAACACAGAAAGGATGGGATATAGCAAAAATAATTTTTAAAGATATTGGTGAATATAAGCCACCTGTACCTGAAACCGAAGAACCTTCAATAGATGAAGATTCCTCACAATAGATTAGATATTATTATAATTTTCTTTTATCTTATTTTTTATTTCATCTAACTCTTTTGCTAGACGAGATGCTCTTCTCACATGATTTTTCATTTTTATCAAACTGCTAATTTTTTCTTCTTCTTCAAAATTGTTTGAAATCTCGATTAATCTATCTACCGGTTCATTTAACAATTCAAATAGATATAATTTATTTGCATCTAATTCAATTATCACTTTTTGTATTTCTCTATGAAGATTCTCACGTTCTTTTAGTAATTCAGGGAATAATCCAACTTTTTCACCTTTATTTACTAAGAAAGAGGCTATTTCTTCTTCTTGGATAACTATTGCTAGCTCAGAAGCCTTCAGAAAACTTTTTTTAGCTTTTCTATAATCTTTATCATCAAGGAATTGTTCTGCAACTTTAACTTCTTCAGCAAGCTTTTCAGGAATTTCTTCACCAATATCAATCAATTCTCTCGCTTCTTGGAGCAAACCATCATCAAGCATTTTTTTAGTTCTTTCATTTAATATATCTTTTATTATTTTGGGTTCTTGTAGCTTTTCAATCAGGCTCATTATCGAGTTTAATCCTTCTTTTAGAAGTTCAATCATTTTCGTTTTATCACTTGAGAAATTTTGAATAACTTTTTCTTCGATATTTTCAAAGACACTTCGCAGCGAGAGAAGATCCTCTTCTTCCTGTAGGATAAATGCTAAAAAGAGATTTTCTTTTTCAATAGATTCAGTATTTACGATATTTGAATAATAACGATTATTTTCATCACGGAGAGTTACATCTGGATAACCTTTTTTAACATGTTTTTCAGAAAATTCTTTTAGTATATTCGAAGGTATTTTATCACCTTGTTTTAAATAGAATTCTGCTAAAATATTTGGTCCAAATGATTGATCAATTTCATATAAAACAATAGCTTTTGGCATTTTAATTTAGGGCTGTTTTTGGAGTTAATAATGTAGAGTTAATAATAGGTTTTAAATTTTTATTGAACCTTATAAGATCTTAAAAATAATAGAAGATTTTAATTTCAAATATTTGAAAATGCCAATAATTGAAGATACATACTGTGAAGCATTTGAAGGTCTTTGTGTTCAATTACAAGTGACTGCTCAAGATGCCGAATTTTTAACAAGGGCCGTAAACGCGTTTACCGCGCTCCCCTCGACTGTTTTTGGGGATGCTGAAGGTGGCATCGTAAGGTGGCTTAGTGAGAATGAAACTATCGATGGCAGATTAGGTGCTATTGTTCAATTATGGGTAACGGGTACAGATAAAAAAGCTACTGCAAAATTTTATGATCAGATTGGAAGAAGGATGCGACAAGGTATTCTTGTGGTACCTACTACTGCTGTGTTTGATTTTTATCCAAAGGGTGTTGAAAATAAATTTGATATAATGAACAATGTTGGTCATTGTGGGGACGGATATGAATGGGTTATAGAAAAGTATCAACGTAGACTAATTGATGTCCCTATTATGATGGGTTATGATTTTTTAATAGAAGAAAAAATATCCTATGCTCCAGGAGTTATGGGAGGAAATTTGTGGTTGTTTTGTGATTCTATTGAATCAGGAATAAAAGTTGGAAGAGAAGTTGTAAAGATAATTGCTGAAATAGATAATACATGCACAACATTTGACGTTTGTTCGGCTGGTTCTAAAACTGAAACAAATTTTCCGGAAATAGGTCCTTCTACTAATCATCCTTACTGTCCTACATTGAAGGATAAAATATCCCCAGAAGAATTTAGAGTACCGGAGGGAGTCAAGTCAATCCCTGAGATTGTATTTAATGCATTAGACATTAAGACCATCGAAGAAACAATGTTAAAATCAATAGAAGGGATTATTAATATGGAAGGATTAATAAAGATTTCTGCAGGCAATTATGGAGGAAAATTAGGTAAGTACAAAATATTTTTACGAGAATTAGGATTAAAACAAAGTTATTTTAGTTAAAATTTTTACTTTTTATACGTCATTGTTTTATCTTTTATTTGCTTTGGAAGTGTACCTTCTTTAAATTGACGAAGAGCAGGATATTTCTCTTCAAAGACTTTAGCAATCTCCTCCAGAGGTAAATCGGCATGTATACCCCTATCCAACACATATTCACCGAATCTGTTTCCATTGCTATCAAATTCAGGGAAAACGGCATCACATTCCCCATCAAATTCGCACATGGGATGGAATCCTCCTTTATCTGCAGTACCTATGTCAAATGAAGGAGTTAGTTTTACCCATCTATCTTTTAAATATAATTCACTATATCCATGATAATGCATAGTCCAAGTTCCCATAAAATCCGCGATTTTCTGTGAAATTTTATGATTTATTAAATCAACCAAATGTATTCTTGCAGGAATTCCAATAGCTCGAGCAAAAGATGATAATAAGATAGATTTTGAAACACAAAATCCATTACCTCTCCGTAAAGTAACGCTAGCTTTAAAATTTGCCTTAACGGAAGGAATATAGGTTAACATGTTATATTTGATCTCATCTCTAACCCAATAAAATAAAGCAATTGCTTTTTCTCTTTCAGATTTTAAGCCTTCTGTGATTTCTAACGCTTTTTGTTTTACTGAGGTTTTATCAAAATCAAAAAATTCTGTGGGTTGTAAATATTCTTCCATAGCCATATCTAGGTAAAAAATTGATCGTTTTATAAGATTTCCCTTAAATTTAAATCTTTCATTATAGCATACTTTAAAAAATATTGGTTAAAAATAAATTTAAATAATTCAATTTTTACTTAGGATTCGAGATTATTTACTTTTAATTCGTGAAATATTTTGGAAGCTGCTCTAATTTTAAGCCGATTTGATCCTCTCTACGGTCCGAAAATAGTTTTAAAGGCCCCTCAATCGTTAGAGGAAGAAATTGTAACTAAGATTCCTTCACTAATGGAGCTTCCAACAAAAGGAGTATTCATTCATATATTCGGAAAATTAAAAACGGCAAATCTATTTTTTAAATTACTCAGCCCATTCGCCAGGGGAGGATATGAGAGTTTTCTATTGTCATTGGTTACAGATTCAAGCACAAATATTACACTAATGCTTGCGAATGAGCTTTTAGCCGGATGTGCACAATTCATTATAAAACTACATGAAGCATATAAAGCCTTCGACCACGAACCTAAAGATTTTAAAGCTGATGCCAACAAATTACATGAAATCAAAACCTTCTTTTTTTCCTATTTTGAATCAATTAGGCCAGTAATTAAGACGTTAGTGATGGCTGAGCAGAGATATCAAGCATTATTTAAAGCGGCTAAAGACGCTATTTTTATAATGAATAGAGACTCCAAAGTAATTGTAGATGTTAATTTAGAAGGAGAAAAATTAGTAGAAAAAACAAAAGAAGAAATAGTTGGGATGGGGGCACTAAATCTTGATGTATTTGACAATGGATTAGTGGATCCGAATATGGTAAAGCAGTTAATAAATCAACCACCTCCTATTATTTCTATAATAAAACAATCGACTAATAAACAAATGTATATAGAGGTCAATGTCAATGAAATTAAACTGGGAGATGAATATTTCATCCAGTATATGTTTCATGATCTTACTGATATACACGTGATTGAGGAAAAACTTAAGGAACAAGTTAAAAAAACTGAAATTTTAAACAAAATCATCAGTGTTGCAAATCAGGCTAGTAATCTAGCAGATTTATTACTTAAAATAAGAGATAGCTTTATTGACTTATTTGAACTTAAGGGATGCAGCATTTATTTGGTAGATAAATCCCATAATTACGCAATGATAAAAGTTCATAAAGGCTTTCCATCTTATTTTATTTTAGAAAATAATGAACTAGATATTAATGCAGAACCTTATGATGTTGTTTTTACTAAGGGAGTCGCTCTTATTAATAATAATTTCCCCGAGGTTATAGAAAGATTTTTCAGGGGAATGGAAGCTCATTCCACAGCAATTATTCCTTTATTTTCAAAATTCGAAATTTTAGGATCGTTAAATATGATATTTAAAGACACAAAAGTCTTAAAGCCAGAAGAGATGGATTTGATAATTACAGTCGGTTTAGAATTAGGAACTGCTATTGAAAGAATGCAAAATAAAGAAGAATTAAAACAAAGTGAAATACAAAACAACGTTCTCTTTGAACATATACCTTTCTCGATTTTCAAAATCTCTGAAAAGGGAATATTTTTAGACATTAAATTGGATAAAAAAATTGAAAAAATTATAGAACAAATAATTAACCCTAAAGAGATTATCGGAAATCATATAAGTACATTACTACCACTTGAAACTGTAGAAGAAGCCCAAGATAAGATTAAGCAAGCTCTTAAAAATAATGAATCTCAAGAAATGAAATTTATTTTGTCAATAGGTGAGAACAAAATTCTTTTTCACTCAAATTTTATTCCTCTTGGGGAAAAAGAAGTACTTGTATTTTTGCAAAATATAACTAGATCCTGGTAGATTTATCGTAAAAAGAAAACAGGAATGTAAATTCTAAGTCGTAAGACTTTTTAACATACTATTTATTTTCTCACTTTTGTTTTGAAAATCAATAGCAAGAGAATCATCTCCCAATTCAAGACAAAGATTGCTAATTTTTTCAAAGATACCTACCGCAGACTCGAACTCTCCATTTTCTAAAGCTTTCTGTACATCATCTAATAGGTTTTCTCTTTCAAGTAAAGGTTTCAATAGTGGTGATACCTTAGTATCCATATCTAGCAAGTCTGCTATTATTCGGATCATTTTAGGGCGATTTTCAGTCTCTATCGCTACGAACCCATATGTCTTATTGCCCATTAGTCTTTCTATCTCCCCAGTCTTCATCGCATTAGGTAAATCTTGTTTATTAGCAATTATCGCAAATCGAGCATAAGGTACTGCCTTATTAACTAACTCCAGGAAGAATCGACTTTTTTCGAGGTTTTCTAAAGTTGAGTCGGTCATCAAGAGAACAGCATCACTTCCCCTTATGAATTTTTCCCATAGAAAATTAAATTCATCTTGCCCGGCAAAATCCCATAAGAAAAATGAGAGTTTTCCTATTTTAATGGTTGCTACCTCCCCGGTTATTGTAGGTATATGTTGCATTGGAATTTCCTCCGATTTTATTAACCGGGTTGTTGTAGTTTTCCCCACACCAGAAAATCCAACAATTGAAATTTTAGGTTTTAGATTTCTATGAACACTATCTACAATTGGATCCAACACTTCACCTATTATCTCAAAATTATCCTCATTAAGGCTATCACCGTAAAAATTTAAGAATTCTTTCTGGAACTTTTTCAATTGGGGTTCAATATCCTTAAAATCGTCACCTAAACCGGACACAAAAATAAAAACCAAACTTGAATCTTCACTTACGATATACGATAGTTTATACTCAAAAAATTCGTAAATACCCGTGTCGGTTCCGAACTTTGAGAATGCTACCTTTTTAACTTTTTGATAAACGTTAGTAAAAAGAGATAATTCTAAACCTTTGGCATAGCTCCTCGAATATACCAACTTATCGTTTAAAATTATAAAAACTTGACGTAGCATGGTGTGATTTGTATTTTCCTATTAAATTCGTATAAAATTATTAATTTAAATCCTTCTTTAATTCATCTAATATCTTAATCATATCCTCTTTTTCTAAAGTCTCAGAAAAAATTATAATATACTTGAAATTAGGATTATGGTTATTAACACTTGTTATTATCTTATTAAATAATTTGGGACCTAAACTAACTACATTACTTTTCAATGTTATTGTCTCTGGAGATTTGCTAAGATTATAAACTTCTTCATATAAATAATACAAAATATTAGTATCAAAATCCTCTGATATTTCTTGGATTAATATATAATTATCTTGATTTGTTACAAAACAAATTGTTTTTGATGAATTTTTTAATTTATTTTTGATATTTTCCTTTAAAGTTGATGTATTTTCTGAGAAATTACTAATTGTATTTGAAATTGCATTATAGGTAGTGTATATTAAATTTGGATGTAAACTTGTAAAATAAAGAGGTAGCTCTTCTGGAAGATCTAGTTGTTTTATTATTTGCTTTCGTATAAACGAGAGTAATGTACCTATCTTTTTCTTTATTATAAGGTCTATTTTGTGCAGAAATAGTATAATTTTCGCTCCGAATTCATGTTTTTTATTTATCTCATAAATTTTTTTAATATCATCAATAATATCTTGAGAATCTGATATCCATGTGGGATAATCGAATACGTATATTATAGCTCCAGCATCTCCAAATGCTAATATCTGTTTTTGTTCATCTTGTAAAATGATGGGTAATGACTGACCTGGAGCATCAATCAAACTAACTTTTGAATCCATGAACTGGTGTACCGAATATTTAATTCCAATGGTCGCTTCAAGAGGAAACAATATTAAGTCGCTCGGATCCTCACCCTCAAAGATTACTTTCTTGATTGTTGTCTTTCCCATCTCAGGAGGGCCAATAATGGTTATTTTATTTGCCATGTTGATACTTCAACTTGTTCTTTTAATTTATTTACAAGGAGCTTTTTTATTATCAAATAAAAGAAGAAATATTTAAACTTGAGGATATAAAAAGAAAAAAGCTTTACTTTCAGATAGGTATAAACTTAATTTATATTTTAGAAGCAATTAAGTCAATGATATCGATTAGAAATATTTTTTCCTTGACTTCTTGACCCATTTCGTCATAGGCATCTTTCAAATTACCTATACAAAAGGGACAGCTTGTGGTTAATATATCAGCTCCAGACTCTATTGCTTCTTTAATTCTCTCTTTTGAGATATCTTTAGCCATATCGGGATATTGGCTTTTTACACCACCGCCAGCACCACAACACCAAGCATGATTACGATTTCTTTTCATTTCAATCAATTTTACGCTAGGAATTTTCTCAATAACATTTCTAGGAATTTCATAAAAATCCATATGACGCCCGAGGTGACAAGGATCATGATAGGTGACTTTCAATTCCTCGTCTTCAGGCGGCTTAAATGGGATCTTATCATTGTTGAGAAGGTCAATTAAAATTTCTGTAATATGTTTTACTTCGAATGGTAATTCCTCTCCTAATATTTCAGGATAGTCCTTCTTTAAGGTTCTATAACAACCTGCGCAAGCAGTAAATACAGTCTTAGCCCCCATTTTGTTTAGAAGATCAACGTTACGTTTTATTATCTCTTCTCCACTTTTGCCTATTCGTAATCCAATTGATCCACAACACCATTCGTCTCTTGATACAGCAACCTCAATTCCAGCAACCTGTAAGATTTTCATCATATTTTTTAAGGTATTCTCCTGTCGTAAAGGCATTGTGCACCCTCCAAAGAATATTAATTCACCCTTTTCCTTAATATTTGGGAAAGCGGAGATCCACTCATACTTTTTCACTTGTTGTTCTCCATAGGGATTTTTCATATTTTCATTATTCATCCACTCAATTAAGGATTCATGCCTTTCAAGTGGAGCGAATCCTGCATCAACTAGATCTTTTCTTAAAGCATTCCATACTTTACAATGATCAATCCATTTAGAGATGTTTAGAACCACATTTTCATCTGATTGATGGCAGGTTTCAGTGCAATTTCCACATTCAGTGCATTGATATACAAATTCAGCTAATTCCTTGCTTAACGGGATTGAGCCTTCTAAGATACTTTTCAATACACTCATTCTTCCCCGGGAGAAATGTATTTCAAATGCTTCTTCTCCTAAGGCTTCTTTCACCGGACAAGTTAAATCTATCCCTACCATAGGATTAATAGCAAATCCACACTCTCCGCACCCCATGCACGAAAAAATTGATTCCCATTCTTTTTTTAAATTTTCCAATTCAGTCATGATTTCAATCACCATTTAAATTAAATTTACCTCTACTTAAGATAAACTTGGGGTCGAGAATTTTCTTAATTGATTTCAATAAATTGTAATATTCTTGAGTGTAGGCACCAATTTCGACCATAAGACTTGATGGGAGAGTACCGAACATATAATATTGTACTCCGTGTTTGAATATCCTTATTAAAAGTGATTTCCATAACATAAGGTTAAGTTCGTCAATAATCTCATACTTTTTACCATCATGATAACTGTTTGACGTATTAAATCCTACCGTATATTCTACATTGTTTCCATCAATCATTGCAATAGGTCCAGAACCGCTTAAAATTGTAAGATTTCCGGTGATTTCTGAGATTTGATTCATATCTTCTTTATTTTCATTTTCCCATGCTTGTGTATCTATAAATAATTCGGGAAGCGTGTTAATAGGAGTAAAACATTCTGCTGTAAACGGTTCACTCGCGGGGACCATCCCCCATAGATTGTGATACAAATGCCACGGATTTTCATATTGCCACTTAGCAAAATTACCATCTGAGAGTTCGGGGCCTAATTCTTCTGCTTTTTTGTTCAAAAATATATTGTCTAACTGTTTAACTCTTTCAGTCAGTTCTATTTCTGAGTTTGCTTCTATAGTATAGAAAAGAATCCCCCGTTTCCTTTTTAATTGCTCCCACATCGGAAATAAACCCATGGGAGTACCAGTTCCAACTATTACCTGGGGCATATAGATTGTATCATATACATCTATTCCCTTTCGTCTTATTTCCGTCATAATTTGAGATGCTGCTTCTACATCTTTACGGGGTAATAAAAAAGTTTTATATGCAGCAAAAGAAGGTCTTGGAAATACTTGTAAGGACACCTTCGTTTTAACACCATAAATTCCATTATCACCACAAAAAAGCCCAGCTAAATCAGGACCATTCCCAAACCTATTGAAGGGAAATTTTGAAAATATATTAGCCTGAGAACCCGTTTCAATAATTTCACCTGTAGGTAGAACTACTTCTAATGAGACTAACTGATTTGTACAAGCACCATATTTGGCACAACCCCCGGCTCCAACTGAATGATGTGAAATTCCACCACCTATTGATGCAGTTAATCCTGATCCAGGACCTAAACTTCCGGTATAAAGTCCAAACTGGGATAAATAATCATTAAGTGTTCCCCAAGAAATTCCAGCTTCAGCAGTAACTATTAAGTTATCTTGATCTAAATTTATAATATTATTCATTCTTTTCATGTCTAAGAGAATACCAGTATTACCATCAGCAATACTACCCCCCCATTCACAACATCCTCCACCACGGGGTATTACAGGAAAATTTTCTTTATTTGCAATTTTTAGAATTTCTGATATCTCTTCTGCATCACTTGGGCGAATAACAATATCTGGAACCCCTTGTAAGACAGGATTAACATTTCGGGAATAAGCATGACGTACATAAAGATCATTAGAAATAAATTCTTTTGACACAATTTTTTCTAATTTTTGAAATAGGGTTGACATCTTTTTAATTTCCTAATTAGTGCTTATAAAATAATTTATAATAGAAACGATAAACTACTTAAAGTTAATCAATTTTAAAAAATCGTTAGAGATTTATACTATTGTAAATTAAAAAGATAGAAATAGACGATGTATTATAGGGGATACATTTTAATAAGGTTGCGGGCAATGGGGACTGAATGGGAGGTCGTCAAAAAGCTTACTGGACTTAAATCAATAAAGTCAGATGAAGACTGGAAGATCACATATGTTACTCCAATATATGGGGGATGGGATGTCATCGTTGAATGTTCCTTTTCTAAGCTTAAAGATCTAGATAAAATTGTTACTTATTGTAGGGTTGATAAAGATTTATCACTTTGGATTGAAGAAACAACAACCTTAATGGGATCAAAGAAAGATTTTCTTGAATAGATATATTTGAATAATTAAATCGTTTAATTTATGAAAAAATTTACAATTATTAGTAGCCTAACCGTATTATTAGTGATACCGATATTTTTTGGTATTTACACGGAATATCTTTTAGTAGGTGAGTTAGAATTAAATGCAGTTCTAGTCTTAATACTGGGTTCTTTCCTACTTCTACTAATAGGTTGGGTTATTAACTCATTTGGTTTTAATAAAAAGGATATTGAATTAATGAAAAATCATAATGTTGTCAGTGCACTAATTGGTGGTAATGAGATTATTTTGTGGGTTTTCTTTCCAATTACTATGATAATGGAAGAATTAATCTTTAGGTATTACGTATTAAGCATTCTGGTCTTGACATTCCACGTTGAGAGAACAATAAGCATTTTTATATCAAGTTTAGTATTTTCTCTTTACCATATTCATACCTGGTTTACTTTTAAAAGCTCAAAAATTCTCCTAATTAATATTAGTTATACGTTTATTTTGGGATTATTTAATGGATATATTTTTTTCATGTTTGGAATTATTCCCTGTATTATCATTCATTATTTAATAGCACTCTCCCTGTATTATAATCTTTATAGAAAGAACTTTAGGGTCTAACTTATGATGATGTTATTTTTCCGTGAATTAAGAAGTGATGATATTCCGTCAATTAAAGAAATTAGCAAAGATATATGGGAGGGAGAAGATTATGTTCCTCAAGTCATAGATAACTGGCTTAACGACGGAAATTGTATGAATTATGGCGCATTCAGAGATGAGGGAAGAAAAGAAATGGTTGGTTTTGGACGTGTAAAACTATTTAACCGAGATATAGCATGGTTGGAAGGAGGACGAGTAAAAAAGGATTACCAAAAGAAAGGTATTGGAAGAGAGATGATAAAATATGCTCTTGATTATGCTAAAAGTATAAAAGTAAGGAAGGCACAATTTGATACATCCTCAAAAAATCTAGGTTCTACCGCTCTAGCTAAATATTTTGGGTTTAAACAAAAGAAATCTATGAATGTTTTGAATGCAAAACGTCCAGATATCAAATCATCTGGATTCCCCTCGATTGAAGTAAAGAAAGTATCAGCTAAAGAATCTAAGAAGCTGTATCCAACTTTCAATATCGGCCCTAGTGATGAAATATGTATGGGATGGTCCTACAAATCATTAAAATATCTATCTGACGATGATGGAGATTGGTATGTGGTTAATTCTGATGCGATATTACAAAAAATTACATTCAAGAGTGTTTCAATTCAAGAGGGACCAGAAGAGAATGACATCTGGTTAATTGCCTATGGAAAGACAAAACTATCCTTTGAGTTAATTCAATATATTCTTCAACAGGAACTTAAAAATAAAGAAAATAATAGTTTTGAAATCTTCTGTGCCCCAGAAGTAGCATCCCTAGTCGAAAATATAGGTTTTTCATATTATGATGGAGAACCATTTGGGGTTGTTTTATATGAGAAAATCCTGAATAAGAATGATTAAATTAGTATAAGAAGAAAAGGAGAAAAAAGCAAGAAAATTCCAAAATTGTGGTTGACGTAAGGAGATTGTTTTTAGTAAGAAATTTTCTGACCTTTTTCTATAATCTAGTAGATCGCAGAAGTGGTATTTAAATAATTTTAATTTAGATTATAAAGTATAATCTGTAGGTACTTTCAAATCATAAAATATGAATGAGTTTCAAAAATAAAAAAGAGAAAAAAATTATTAGGATTCAATTTTTGTTGAATTGGCTTGATATCCATGACCACATCTAATACAAAATACAAATCCTTTATTAAATAAGGTTTGAACCATTGAATCTGAGAATGGACTTCCGCATTCACTGCAAAAGGCAACATCAGATTGCACGGTTTTATAAGTTCTTTGAACAGGGGTAATTGGTTCGGGTTCTTTTACTACTATTACTTGAGGAGGAGCTTGTTGTTCTTCTACCGCTGTAGATTCAGGTTTTGGTTTTCCTGAAATTGCATAATATAAACCTTCAAATATTTTGTAGAAAAGTAATCCTATTCCTTTCAATAGATAAAATACTCCTTTCAGCACATAATAAACTAGATATGCAACTCCCTTTAAGACAAAATATACGATGACCACAGCCAGAGCCAATACCGCAAATACTCCAATTAAAACTAAGATCTGTCCGTATAAAGGTTGAGTTGCAAACCAATTCACAATTTCTTCCCATGCCACACCAAAAATAAATACTTCACTCATTTTTTAATCACTCCAAATTAATTTTTATTCTTAATTAAAAAGTGATTTTAGTTAAATTAAAAAAATTCGGAGTCCAATTTTTAGAATTTCTTTAAAAGAATTAGAATTTAAAATATGTTTGATTTTCCAAACTCATACATCATTTTAAAGGCTTTTATCGCTTGATTTATTCTGGTCATAATAGGAATTATTAATTTTGATTCAGGTTGTGTTGCTCCTTCACTTACAAAGTCAAAAACCCATCTAGAACCAAAACACACGATAATACAAGGTTTTTCATATTTTTCAGCACTCTGTAATAGAGCAGTAAATTGTGCCTTAATTCCCGCTAATGCAAATGATGCCATTCTTTGGAGTGGTACTCTTGGAACTGAAAAGATGTAAAGTATGCAGTCGGTATTTTTATCTTGGAAAATTGCTTTAATAGATGGTATAAATGTTTCAAACATCGAAGGCCCTAAATCAATGGTTCCCCCTATTGATACCCAATTAGGGATGACAGATTTTATTTTTTCGATTGTAGTTTTTTCTAAGTTGGTAAGATTTAGACCTTGTTTTTCAATTTCATCACAAGCTAAAGCTCCTAAACTTCCAGAGCCAGTAACAATTGTAACATTTTTTCCCCTTAATAAGGGCTGTGTGGCAAAAGCATGGGCGATGTTAAACATTTCATAGAAATTATCAACTCTAAAGACATTTGGGTATTGGTTAAAAAGGGCATCATAAATTCGATCATTCCCCGCTATTGAACTTGTATGACTTTTAACTGCCCTTGATCCGATGTCACTTCTCCCGTTCTTGAGTATTATTACAGGTTTTTTCACTTTTCCCAGTACATCTCTTAACTCTTTACCCCGTTTAGTTCCTTCTAAGTAAAGCGTTATTACTTTCGTGTCAGGATCTTCATTTAAATAATCTAAGAGATCAACCTCATCGACATCAACTTTATTTCCTATTGTAGCTGATTTTGAAAACCCAATCCCTTGATTGTTTGCCCAATCAATGAAGATATTTCCTAATACTCCAGATTGTGCTACGATAGCAATACTACCTTTTAGAGCTTGTTCAAAATCCATATCTGATGTGGTAAATTCATTATGAAAATTAGTTACTCCTATACAATTTGGCCCAATAATTCGGATTTTTGATCTTCTTGCAATTACTTCGATCTCATCTTGAATTTTAGCAAATTTTGCTGAACCTGTCTCAGCGAATCCGGCTGATTCTATAATTATTCCTTTTACCTCTTTTTCTATACAGTCTATAACGGATTGAAGTACAAATTCATTGCTAACCATAATTATTGCTAAATCAATGCTATCTGGTATATCCTTAATGTTTTTATACGCTTTGTGACCAAAAATTACATCACTGTTTATATTAACAGGATACGTTTTAAACTTGGAATTTAGAAGATAAGCCGTTGTTCCTATTCCAAATTTTGGTTTCTCTGATGCTCCTATTATTGCTACTGTCTTAGGGTTAAAAAAAACATCCATTTCTGAAATAATACTCCACCTTTATCAAGTTTTAATTGAATAAAAAATAACATTTAAAAAAATTGTAATTTAAACTTAAAGATTGGGTTATACTCTCTGAAAATTAGACATTCTTGAATTCATTAATATGAAATTCTGGAGTTTAAATATCTAGATTCTAATAAATATCAAACATGTGAATAGTATCTATATTCTAATAATATAATGCTAGTTCCCGCTACTACTCAAAAAATACAGATTGTTTGCCCCATTTGTAAGACAAGGGATCTTATTGGTGTACCAAAAAGAGAATTAAATAAGAGCACTCACTTAACAACAATCTCAATTCATAAAGGATTAATTTGCCCACATCATTTTCAGGTTTTCGTAGATAAAAATTTACAAATCCGGGGATATCAAAAAGTAGATTTTGAATTAAGTGATGAAAATTCAAAAAAGTTAAGGAATGGGGTAATAGCATTTAACCAAAATGAAAAAGAAGAGAAGTCTGTTTTTAAAACTATTGTAAATGAAACTGTTAAGTTACCTTCTAAAGAAAACAAGAAGTCGGTTCCAGAAGTTAGAATTGAGAAGAAGAAAACGATGAAGGATATATATGATGAATTCTGGGAATTTATTGACGATGATAGTGAAACATTTCAGAATTTTATTATTAATGATAAAAGACGTCAAAATCATCTGAGTAGCTTCAGTTTTAATGAAAGTTACAATCATCTTGAGTTAGATCAAGAGATTTAATTATATTACTTATATAGAAGTTGACTTATCTAGCTTGTAATGAAACAATAACAATATTTTCCAGAAAGTCATTTAATCACTATTAAAGAATGTACTAAAATCCTAAAAGCAGATTTCCTCTTTTATATGAAAAAGATATAAGAAAATTTAAAATTCAGTACTTAATTCTCAAAAATATTAAATTATATTATAAAAAAAAAACAAATAGATGATAAATTAAAAGGTTAGAAAATATGAGCTATAAACTTCCAAATGAGAAGGATTTACAAGCCATGATAGGAATTGTTGGTAAAGAATATGCTACAAATAACAAAGCAATTACTGCTTCTTACTTATCAAAATCGGTTATGGGTTTAGAGAGTCAAATTCCAGATATAGTTATTCGTCCAAAATATGTAGAAGAGATACGTAAAATCTTAATATATTGTTCTGCTGAAAAAATTGCGGTTAGCCCTGTTTCTGGTGGATTATCGGGTGGATTTGCATGTCCGACGATCAAACCTGGAGGGGTTCTGCTCGATTTAGGAAGAATGAATCGTATCATTGAAATTGATGAAGACAACCGTTATTGCATCGTAGAACCAGGGGTTACCAATGGTGAGCTTTGGGCTTATATGCATAAACACCATCCTGATTGGGCACCTCCTATCCCTGATGGTGCTCCACCTGCAGCGACTGTTATGGGTGATGCTATTGATAGAGGCTTTTCACTTTATACATCAAGTGTCGGTCCTCAAGGAGATAACTTCATGTGCGGGGAGGTTGTCTTTCCTAATGGTGATGTTGTGCGAACTGGTTCTTGGGCGCTACCTTTTGCGAAACCTTTCTATAAATATGGTTTGGGTCCTGATATGTGGAGTTTTTTAATGGGATCTCAAGGTTCTTTTGGAGTTATTACAAAAGCCGCTGTTAAGATTTATCCACACCCTAAATTTAAAACAGTAGTCGTCTGGGGTATGGATAACCCTTATGATATGCAAGATCTAACTCTTGAGATTGGTAAACAAGAATTTGGTATTTCTCACAACACAGTAATGGTCCAAGGAGGAAATTATCCTCTTGTAATGGCTCGATGGCCCAAGGATAAGGTTCCACATGATTACGAATTCTATAAAGAAATGGGAATTTCGCAGTGGTGGATGAATTGGGAGTGTTGGGCACAGACACAAGAAGAATTAGATTATGTAACTAATAGGATTGATAAAATGGCTGAAGATTTCAAGAAAAGAGCAAAAAGTCCTGATTCAATTATAAAACAGGAACTTCATCCTAAACAAATAGCAAGCCGAATGAAAAAACCAAATAAAATTGCTATTTCCTATAGTTTCTGGGAGGCTGGCTTCTTGTTTATTACATGGTACACACCCTGGAATGAGAGCGCACATTTCGCTGAAATGTATACAAAAAAGATGGAAGAATATGGATTCCCTCCAGTAATTTGGATCGCCAGCATTGAGCGTTGTAGGCAAGCAATCTGTATGCCCATCATTTGTTTTGATAGTACAAAGCAGAGCGATTTTGAGAGGGTTCAAGAATTAAATAGAGATACAACTGAATATGCTCTGAAACAAGGATGGCTTAATTATAGACCAGATCCTTATATTCATGTGCAAGCTTATTACCAAGCAGGAATGTATTGGAAATACTTACGGATGTTTAAGAAAATGGTTGATCCTAATTTCATTATGCATCCAGGGAGATTAGCATTGCCATGAGGCAATTTAAATTAAGGAGGTATAAAAAAAATGTCAAAAACAGGAATGGAAAGGCTCAAAGAGCTAGAAAAAGATGTATACAAATGTATTCACTGTAAAGCTTGTAGATTTGCTTACTCAGGGGAACCTGACAGAAAAGGTATAGGAGAATTTACAGGAAAACAAGGTACTGTGCTTTATGAAGGCATGGTTGACGCTTGCCCTGCAGGTATAGAACACGGATGGGAGGCATTTTGGAACGCGGGAAAAATCTGGATTGCACGCTCAATTTTGAGTGGAGACTTAGAATTTACTGAAGAAGTTAGAGATGTTATAATGCCTTGTATTACATGTGGTCAATGTGCTGCTCAGTGTGAAAATAAGATTCGAACTGTAGACATAATAGAAGCTCTACGCGCCGCATGTAAAGAAGCAGGAGTTCCGATGATAGAGCGACACCAATTAGTTGAGCGTTTAACTAAAGAATTAAACAACCCTTATGGTGGGAAAGCAGAAGAACGATTTAAGTGGGCAAAAGATGCAGGTTTAGAAAAATATATTGATAACAAAGGTGCTAAAATAGGATATTATGTCGGCTGTACTGCAAGTTATAGACAAATAGAGATTGCAATTGCGACTTGTAAGATTTTTGAGGACTTGGGAATTGATTTCACATTAATAAGAGATGAAGTATGTTGTGGAAGTCCCTTCTTTAGAGTGGGTGCTGTTGATACTGCTCAAGAATTAATGAATAAGAATATTGAAGCTTTTAAAGGATTGGAATTCGCATTTTTCTCATGTGCGGGGTGTTATAAAACATTTACTAATGACTATCCTAAGTGGATGGAGGGAGGTAAGCTTCCATTTAAAACGATGCATGCTTTTGAATTAGTATCTCGATTAATTACCGCAGAAAAAATCAAATTTAAACCTAATAAAGAACTAAAAGGGAAAGTAGTGACTTACCATGATCCTTGCCACTTAGGACGTCACATGGCTTTAGAAATGGAACAGGAAATTATTGCGGAATCTAAAAACTTAATGATGGATAGTCGAAAGATTAGGCAAGTGATAAATGAATGGTATGAAGTACCTCGAATCGTGTTAAGACAATTAGAACAAGATGTAGGAATTAAATTTACAGAGATGTACCGTATAAAACTTGATAGTTTCTGTTGCGGTGCTGGTGGTGGAGTACGAGCAGGTTATGCTGAATTCTCATTAAAAACATCTAGTCTACGATTGGATGAAGCGAATGCTATAGGGGCAGATATAATAACAACAGAGTGCCCATTTTGCTGGAGGAATTTATACGATGCAAATGAACAATTCGGACACGGTCTTACAGTTTACGGTCTCCTTGAAATGATTGATACATTTAAGTTATTGGATATTAAGGAGAAACCTACCTTAGAAGAAATTCTAAAAATGAAAGAGTGAACTCTCAAGCTCTAAAAACTATTTTATTTTTTTATTATTTTTTTTTCAATTATTATTTAATATTAGAGGAATTATTTCATAAGAATCTAAATTTTAATAAAAAAGAAAAGTAAGATTTAAATTAAAGACTCGCGTAATTCTACACTATAGGCACATATAATTTTATAAATTATATTTAAGTAAAATTACTTCAGAGTTTAGTGAAATTTTATGGATTTAAAAAAAGATTTTAAAAAATACCTTGTTCTTGTTGTTTTTGTTTCATTGATTAGCTTGTCACTTATTCTATGGGTATTATATATCCCGATCTATCGAAGAGTTCCACCTCCAGGAGAGAGAAAAGCAATTATTTTGTGTAGTGCCAACGATTTCTATAGAAAAGATGGATTTCCGGATTTTGAGGAAGGAGTTTTTAATAATGAGACAACAAATTGGGAGGGAGAGTTTAACCCAAATGGGTATGGTACAGTAGAAAGTTCTATTCCAGGTCATGATACTCCTGGAGTAATACAATTAATCGCGAAAGCTAATTTCAGTAATGCTTATGTTGAAATGGAATTTGTATACAATTGGACCAAATATTTTGAGTTGTTCAAATACGCAGCTTATAATCTTTCTGCGTGGGTTAATATTACAACTAACACGTGGACACCTGCTTCAATTGTACCTGCTACTGGAGATGGAGCAAAAGTAGGACTACGATGGTTAAACTCTAGTAATGAAGAAGTAAGAACCGATTGGTCAAATGGATTACTTGATACAACCACAGGATGGACGATGCTCAATGCCACAGGGATTGCAGATAATTCTACTATGAGTGAAATAACTCAATTACATCTAGTTTTAGCCGTTGAGGGAAACATGACGGGGACTGATATGGTACTCTTTGATGACGTGAAGGTAGAATACTGGTTTCCCCCTCCAATACCGACACCACCTCCCAGTAATACAGATACAGACGGTTTTCCTGCTCAAGCGCTCCAAGTGTATTGGGTTTTAAAAGATCATGGATATACTGATGATAACCTCTTTTTAATGCTCTATCACACAAATGATGCTATTATCGACATAAATGCGGGTGATGGTATAGCCAATGATTTAACAGGTGCGATTGTTGATGTAGAAAATGACAATGTTAACTCGAGTAGGTTTAAAGAAGAATTGAACGTGACTCATCCGGGATCCTTTGCTTCTAACATTAGTGGAAGAGATCATTTAATAATTTATATGGTAGATCACGGTTCAAATACCCTTGTTGGTGATGGAAATGCGACTTTTCATTTCGAAGCAGATGATAGCTATATTACAGAACAAGAATTTTTTAATTTGGTTAAAGTGATAAATTGCAGAAGAATGATGATTAATATAGACATTTGCTTTAGTGGTAATTTTCTACATGAAGATACCATTAATTGGTATAATCTACCTAATTCTATTCTTATCACGTCAACAACAAATGTACTTTCATGGTATTGGCGAGATAATACTAATCCTGATGGTTTTGCCGGATCATTGTTCTTTCATCAATTTTGGGAGCAATTAAATCAAAATTACACAGTAGGAGAAGCTTTTGATTATGCTACCGCATGGACTCCTTCAGGACAAGTATCAACAATAAATGATATTCAAACTCCTTTACTTGAAGATAACTTAGGGATAAAAGATATTTGGAGTTTTAATAACACACTTCAATTATAACATTTTTTATTTTTAGTATTTTTTCATGTAAAACCTAATATTTTATTGTTTTGTTGGTTGATGCTTTTTAAAATACGGACATCGATTTTTTTTTTGACTTAACTTTATATTAAACTCAGAATTTATTCTTACTTAGTATAATTATAGCTAAGAAATACGAAGAAACAAGATGGTAACAAAGAGTAAAATCAAGATTGGTTTTCTAATCTTTATTTGTTTTGCTGGATTTATAGTTATTATTATATCTAAACCACTTCTAAGTAGTTGCAATTATAATTGTATACCAGAAGAAGATAAGTCTTATTTTATGATTAAATCTGCTAATGGTGATAACAGTTCTCCTGTTATAGTATTTATTAAGCCAGATAATAATGATACAATTATTACTCGTAATTATTATGATATTATAGTGAATGTTACAGATGATACTCCTCCTTTAATGGGGAATGTTTCAATTGAGATTTCTAATACTACTATTTCACTTTTTAATGCTTCGATGATAAAGGATGAAGGAGATCAATGGTTTTTCATATGGAGCAATATTACTTCCTATCCTAATGAGTTAACCTATACCTTTCAGGTCATTGCTAAAGATTCTTCATCAAATGAAAATGTGGGAATGTCTGGATTGATAAGTGTTTACGTAGATATATATTCCTCAAGAAATCCAGGATTTATAAATGGGATAATATATGTTATCGTTGCTTCACTGTTAATCGCAGGTATTCTAGTATACTTTAATAGGAAAAAAGCTTTTTTGACACCCAGTAGAAATTAGTGTTTTATATAACTTTAGTGTATAATTAATCGATTTTGTTTGTATTTCTTAGATCTCCTTTATTGATTTAAGCATTTTGAAACACTTATAAATGTTTTAAGCTTTTTACTTCTGTAAGATTAAACAAGACAATACAAAATTTATTTCAAAAAAAATATATGTCAATATTTTCATTAATAATGAAATAACAAAATTTAGCTTATTCGGGGTTTAATTAAATTTGTTTGATGTGGAACAGAAGTCAGCTTATCCATATATTACTAAATTTAAAAAGGAGCCTTTTAAATCTTTTGTTATTATAAAAGAGAGAAATATTGGGAATTATTATTTAAAAGAGTTTAGTAAACTCGTCACCTTTTATAAATATTTTAAGGTTAATTTAATTAACCAATCTAATTTGACTCTTGTGGAAATCTTTTGGTTTTCCTTGTTAAAAAAATACATAAAAAATGAAAACAAAGAAAGTAGAGATAATATCTTTAAATTTATAAAAAAATGTGAGATTGTTCAATTTGAACAAATAGGATTTAAGCTTTCACATGACCCTGAAAAACAGCCAGATATCTATTCCACATATCTAGCATTAAGTAGCTTGAAAAGTATGGGAATTTTAAAAGAATACTTCTCAAGTGAAGGACAGAATCAGATTAAAGAAGAAATTAAAAGGTTTGTTTTATCACTAAGAAATGGAGATAAATTTTTACACTGTCATGATAAACAATGTGACATCTGTAAAGAAATATCTCCTGAAAGAACCTTATTTTACGTAATGGAAATTTTCACCCTTCTAGGTATTGACATTCGAAATAGTAAAGAGCAATTCCGTTCATATATAGGTGAGAGTAAAAAGAAAACAGAAGCTTTACTCTACAAATTCTTATGCTTAAAATATCTGGATTTAGATTCAGAAGTTAAAGATAAAGAAGTTCAATACCTACTTCAATTTCAAAAAGCAAGCGGTGGTTTTGGTTTTACTCAATTGGAGAATCTTAATGATACTTTTTGGATAGTCTATATCCTTAGTAATTTTTCATGGCTTTTAGATTACAATCCTTCGGGTGTATACTTTTATATTAATAGTAAATTAAGTGAAGTTTTAAGTAGTGAGGAAAATTGGAATACTTTGAAATTAGTCGAGACCTCAAAATTGATAATACTCTTATCTTTAATTTGGAAAAAATTTATTGATGAAATAGAAAGGACGCTGTTTAAAGAGTTAGAGAGAGAAAATTATATTGATCTCTATCAATTAAAAACTACCTTTGGGTTATCTAATGATATTGAAGACATCATCTCCTATATTAATCTGAATTATAATTTTAACTTAAGAACTCTAGATAATAAAATTGAATATAAAAATTTCATGCGGAGCCTTAGTGAAGGAAAACAAATATTTTTTCAAAGGTTTTACGATGAAATTAGCACTAAGAGTATAATTTCTCTTTCTGGAATGATAAAAAAATATAGGATTGCAAATGAGGAACATCTCAAACTAAAAGAAGACGTTTTTCCTATTATCAAAGAAATGATTTCAAGGCATTTTTTCAAGGGAGATATTAGAACTAAGAAGGGTTTCTTGGTTAAAACAAAATACAATTTTAATTTAAAACATTTATTAGAAAAAGTGATATTATCTGACACAGACATAAATACAGAGAGAATTCTGGAAGAAAAAGAGAAGTTGGAAGATATCAAGAATGATATCTTTAATATGACTCTAAAATTAAAAAACATTGGGTATCAAATAACTGAAGAAATAGATAGTTATCTTTTAATTGATGAAATTGATTATGGTAAAGAAAGATTGAAGTTTATAATTAGGGACTCTTTAATGGAAGCGGATTTCCTTAATGAGAACATTGAAAACTCATTTAATGAAATTTTATATTATATTAACATTAAAGCCATTTTAGGAACTGAAATAACTCAATGGAATAAAGTCTATTCTACTTTACAAAAGAAATTAGTTGACGTAGACACCCACCTTAAAGGTAAGATCAAAGAAAAAGAAATGATAAGAGATCTACACAAATTATTGGGAAACTTAAATGAAAAACTTGAATTAATAGAAGAAGATTTAGAAAAGAAATTAGATTCATTTAAAAAAACATTTAGTGAAACTTTCCAAAGAGAATATATCGAAAATAACTTTAATTTGATAATACCTCAGCTAAATCAAATTTCCGATGATATCAACAAGTATGATAAGATAATATTTAAAATATCACAACAAATTACTGCTAAAGAGAATGATATTGCCAAGAAACATAGGGATATCATTGATAGATGGCTAAGGATTAAGGAGAAATACGAAAATGAATACAAATTTTATCACGAAGGCTTTCAATTTTTTAAGGAGAATTTAAAAAAGATTATCGTTATCAATGAAAAATTAAGGAATGAAGTCTCAGAAATAGGAGAAGGGATAAGAAATAAAATTGCAGAAAGTCAATTTCAGGAAGCTTTTGAAATTATTAAGAAAGAGTCTGATGTTTTATTAAATGAGAAAATAACTGAAATTCAAAATCTTCAATCGGTTGTCAAGAAGGAGATTAAAGAAAAACAGAAGCTGTTTCTATTATTTAAACATTTGCAGGATAACCTTGAAAATTTAGAATCAACAATAATTGACTCTATAGCTACTCAATCACAGGCTTTAAAGGATAAAGTCATAGTTGAGAGAAATAAAACGGAAATTAAAGATTTCGATGACTTTGTTTCCCAAGAAGTAATGAAATTAAGAAGTGAATTAGTAAATATCAAAAATAAGTTTAACCTTTCGAATAATCTGAAAATTGGAGAGGTAACGAAAACGTTCGATCTAATCGAATCTAATTTTGATAAGTCAAGTAAATTATTTACTAAAAAACTAAGTAGTTGTATAAAAAATATTGAAGAATTTAATGAGAAATCAAATTTGACAATTCTTCAATGGGAGAAATTCACTCAGTTTTTTCATAATGAAGTTTCTGATCTAAAAGATGAAAATATAAACAGCATCATCTCTAAAAGAATAAACGTAATGGCAATAGAAAAAAAAACTAATAATCTAAAACTTGTTGATTTAAAGGATGATGTAAAACTCAACTGCAAGGTTTTAATAAAAAGATTGAAGGATATGATAGATATATCAAAAATAAATGCTGAATTGAATGAAGACGAAAAAACTATTTTGATCTATACAGATTATTATTATTTGAATAAAGAATTGAGAAATTTTATTGACAATCAACTCTTAAAATCAAGTAGAGAAAGAGTAGGGAAGATCTTGGCTCTCTATGATTCAAGCATTAGAAATTCAACCTTAAATATAAATATGTTAGAACTTCAAAATCGAATCAATGATTTAACTGCTTTTCAAGAGAATTTTCCAAAAAAATTTGATGATAAAGTTAATGAACTTCGGATAAATCAAGAAAGGGAGGAGTTTCTCAACACTGAAAATTATTTTAATTCAGTAATAGAAAATGATGTCGCAGCCATGTATAATATAACTACTAACTTAAATATCTTTAATTCAACACTAAGTAGCATTGAACAGCAATTTAATTCACTTAAAACAGAATTACAAGCATATTATAATAGGTTTTTAAAAAAATCTGAAGAAAATGATTCTTATGCTGATATGCAAGAGGATTTTAGAATAAAGAGACAAAAATTTACGGATGATTCAAGGAATACTCAATATAATATTGAAAGTGAATTAAAGAGTATTTTAAGCAAGACAGAAAGTTCGAACAAATTAATTCCGGAGATAAGAGAATTCTTTGTGAAAAAGAAGAACGAATTTATGGAAGAGTTTAATAATAAAATAGATAAGATTAATGATCAAATTGAAACAATGAAAAATGAGTCTTTTCGTGGTAAACTAATAGACTTTATAAACAATAGTAAAATTAAAATGAGCCAGCTACTTGGGAACCTTGAAAGAAAAGTAGAAGACAATATAGAATTAAAAGAATTTAAGAGAATTAATCTTATAATTCAAAAGAGAGCAAAAACCATCGAAACCGAGATAAAAGAAATTAAGAGAACTGCAAATACCAAAATTAAAGAATATCATAGACAATCTAAAAATTTTAATCAAATTTCCAAATTTGTTTTAGAAGATTTTAATAAATTTATTAATGAATACACCGAAATCCTTAATGAAAAGGTGAAATCATTAGAAAGACTAATCTTAAAATCATATATTGAAATGACAATTAAAGCCGTTGCAAATGAGTACTTAACTATAAGTTTCTTAAATAGTGAATTAAAACTTAAGAAGAAAAATATTCAAGACCACTTACTTTTCTTAATAAGTAATGGAGAATTACAAGGCAAGTTTGATCCTCGTTTTGCGATATATTTTGAGAATCCTGAAATCTTAGCGGACATAGATGAGTCTGAACTTGAAGTAATAAAAAACACTAATTTCAAAGTAAACATGGCTCTGCGTCATCTCAAGAATTTTGCAAGTCAGTACGGAAGTATAATTGCTTTCTTTGCTTCAATATTAACAATTTCATACTATTTTTTCCTTTTCAGCGGAGGAAATCCTGCAGCTATAGTTTTTCCTGTGCTAATTACCTTCCTCATTTTAGGGTTCTATTTTTTAAGAAAAAGAGATGAAAAGATAAAGTGATGTTATCTCTCCTAAATTTTATTAATTCTTGTACAAAATTGAATCGAAATCAAAAAAAAAACAGTTAGTCATAATCCATTATAAATTGAACTGAACTCCCTTGCTTTCGAAGATATCCGTGATGACAAGCTTGATTAAAATGGATATAGAATTTCCTATCTATTATTTCTTCTTCTGTTGCTAGTTGTTTTAATTCCCCAAAATCTAGTAGATCCTCTTGGGAGTAAGTTTTAACTATATTGATTAGGGTTTTTACGTTTTTATTTAGATACATTTTTCTTTGTTTTTGGGGCATATTCTTTTTTCCTTTTTGTTTCATTATTTTATTTCTCATTTCCTGATGCTCAATTTTAACTATATCTGAAAAAAAAGTCACACCACATTCCTTTATTTTCTTATACTCCTCACTATTACAAAAATCGTCTAATTGTGTCAATATTTCCTCGATTGAACGATTAGCTAGAAGTTCTTTTTCTTTATCTCTTCTATCTTTGAAATTTTTAATTAATTCGAAATCTGAACTTTTGCTTTTATTTGGTTCTGAGAATATAATAGATTTGCGTTCCAATTTATTATTTAAATCTATTTGCTCGTAGCCAGTTAAAACCGATTTCATAATACCTTCCTTTCTTCTTGCAACAATATAGAAAGGGATATCAACAGTATCTTCAGTAACGAGGATATAACATCTTCCAGAGGCATATCTACCAGTTCTTCCACGCCTTTGAATTAATCTTATTTCAGAAGGGACAGGTTCATAAAAAATTATTGCATCAACATTTGGTATATCTATTCCTTCTTCAGCAACACTGGTTGCAATTAAAACGTTAATTTCATCATTTCGAAATTTCTGGAGGATCTCTGATTGAAGTTTTTGAGAAAAACCAAAATCGTTCATTTTTGATGATTGCCCTATAAATTTCTCAATTGATAAATGGTTTTTAAATTCATTTTGTAATCTATTCTTCAGGAATTCAGCCATTTCTCTAAACTGAGTAAATATTATTATTTTCTTGTTGTTAAATTCCTCCATTTCTTCAGTGATGAGTGAAATAATCTTATCTATTTTTGGATGAGTTAAATCTGATAACTTTTCTTTTTCAATAGTCGATCTAACAAATTG
The DNA here is from genome assembly GCA_019894975.1 of Promethearchaeota archaeon. Lineage (GTDB taxonomy): Archaea > Asgardarchaeota > Lokiarchaeia > Sigyniarchaeales > SOKP01 > Loki-b32. Next base: position 40,916 of record JAGXNO010000024.1, read on the forward strand.
AAAATGTTCTGAATTTACAATTCTTTTGGCAGAAAGGATTCCTTGTTCGGCTCTAAATTCTATTTTTTCTAAAAATGAGAGAAAAAGAGATATTTCTTGAGTTTCAATCAAATCCTTAGCATGCAACAATGAAATACAACTTGAACAGTAAGAATATACTGAATTAACATCAATTTCATTATCATTGATTATATCAATTATCTTTGGATCTGTGTAATACAATGAATCTAAATACTCTTCTTCTGAAATATATTCTTTTTCATATTGAAACGATAGAGTTAAATCATTGGTCATTCTCAGAAAATCTAATTTTGAGTAGTATTTCTTGTAGGGGTTAATCAGCTTCCGGTCAATAAAGAATCTCAAAAATCTTTTTAGTAATTCTTGCCAAACTTGACTCAATTCTAAAATCTTTATTGGTAAGTTAACTAAATTTATGTAAGTGTCTATATCATGTATATACTCCTTTACATCTTCATCCTCATAATTTCTAAATACGATATTCTCAATATGTAAATTATCACAGATTAGTTGAATACGCTCAAAATCTTTCCCGGGGGAAGCAGTTAAGCCGAGAATTAGGGGATCATTACAAGTAGTGATATATTCTTGTGAAATTAAGTTATATGAATAATTTCCTTTTGTTTTGTGAGCCTCATCAAAAACAACTAATGAAACTTGCCTTAAATCATATCTTCCTCTCATAATATCATTATTAATCACTTGAGGTGTAGAAATTATTATTTTTGAATTTTTAAATAAAAGAATCCTTTTTTCAGGGGATATCTTACCTGTAAATGAAATGATTTCCTCAGGATTAATATCAAGAAATTTTATACAAGACGCTTTATGCTGTGCAACTAAGGGTCGGGTTGGAGCAAGGATAACTATTTTTGCTCTTGGATATTTTTTTAGAGAATATGCAACCAATAAAATACCAATAATTGTCTTTCCTAAGCCTGTTGGTAATACAACCAGAGAATTCTTATTCTTACAACTATTTGCAATATTATTTTGATAATGTCGATAATGAACCGTGTCCTTTTTTATAAAGGGTCCATTAAAATACTTCATTGACTTATTTTGCATATAATAGAAAGAAGTAAATCTTTACCTTTTAAAACCTATAACACTGAAAGATTTTTCATTTGAATTAAGATTAAGATTAAGTTTCTAATGTTTTTCAATAGGAAAAAACAATATTCTTTTTTTTTTAATTTGGCGCCTTATTATACCCTTGATCTCCATATTTTTTAGCATTAATACAACCCAATCTCTTGCAATTATTGTAGTGATCCTTTTTTCTTTCGGGTATATTATTTTCATGAGATTTTCTGGAGATAATCCCTTATTTGAATGGTGGTTAATCGCATTTAATAATTGTTCTTCCCTTTCTTTCATTCGTTTTAAGATAGCTGAAAGAGTTTCTTTTGGGTTAATAATAATATCACCATGAGCGGGTAGGATCAATTCTAATTTAGGTAGATTCTGATATTGCCGAATAGTGCCCAAATAGTCCTCAATATTGGATTCTGGGGGCCCTAACCAGGTGGAACGCATGTTAAGCACGTTATCTCCCGAGAAGATTACTCCTTTTCTTTCATTATAAAGTGAGATATGTTCAGGAGAATGTCCAGGGGAAGATAAGATTCTCCATTTCTCCCCATTAATTATTATCTCCGAGTTTTCTCCAACGATCTTATCCGGTTTATTTATGTAAGAAAGACCAAAGATTCTTTTATAAAGAAACCCTTCACCCATATTTCTAATTAATTGCCAGATTCTACGTAGTATATTTTTTTTTATTCTTAAATTATGCTCGTAATCGTCAGCTTGAAAACTTGTATTGAAACTTACCTCATCTTTAATTTTACTAGCAATTTCTTTTGTTAACACAATTTTTAATCCTAGTTTACTACTAATTGCATTAAGTCCGCTAAAATGGTCAGAATGGGCGTGAGATACAATAATACGTGTAATTTTGAACTCTTTGTTTTGTTTTTTATAATGTTCCTCGATGTCTTGAAATTCGTCTAAGAATTGTTTAACCAATTTCTTATTTCCGTAACCTGAATCAAATATAATACCATTAATACCTGCTAGAACAAAGATATTGTCTGAAGGTCTGAATTTAGCCTTTTCAACAATCAAAAATATTCCAGAATAAACTTCTTTCATTCAATTTTGATAAAATTGGAGAAAAGAAAAATTTTTTGATAATGGAAATTTCTGCTGATGAATTTTTTATAAATCATAATCAATAATTCTAAAAATTTAGAAGTTTTGTGTCACTAAAGATCTATAAAGTATAATGGGTTGTTTGATATTTCTGAGGAAATAATTAATATTCTTTTACTTATCCCGTGTTTTAATGAAGAAGAAAACATAGAGCATATTTTAGAACATCTCCTGCATGTTAAACAAAATTTGCAAGATAGAAATGAATTGAATCTGGAAATCCTTATCATTAATGATGGTTCTACAGATAAAACCATGCAAATTTTGGAGAAAAACAATCATGATTCTTTTTTTAATATAATTAACTTCAAAAAAAATAAAGGATATGGTTTTACACTTAGAAAAGGTTTTAATTACGCCAGAGAAATGAATTTCTCTTGGATAATTTCGTTCGATATGGATGGTCAGCATGAACCAAAGTGTTTATACAATTTTATTGACCAGATCCTTGAAAAACCAACAGAACAAATCATTTCTGGTTCCCGATATAGAAATTCAAATAACTTTTGGCAAAACCCGTGGAAAGATAGATTTCTAGTAAATGCGATTATTACCGGAATTCTTAATACTATTGGATTTTCTATTACAGATGCGTTTTGTGGATTAAAGGCATACGAATGTGATGCAATTAATGATTTAGATTTAGAAATAAGCGGATATGAGATTCCCATAGAAATCTGGATTAAATCATTGAAAAAGGGATATAAAATTGTAGAAAAAGGTGTTCCAGTAATATATAAAGATAGGGAAGGGATTTTAAAAAATGCTAAAAGTAGCTTTTTATTTAAAAAAGGAGAAGAAAGAATTGAAAAATATATTGATTTACTTGAATCACTCTTGAATTCTCCATTAAAAACAGATGTTAAAGTTTTTAAGTCACTATTTTCAAAATATTTCAATAGTACTAAAGATATTAATAAACATAATTTCAAAAAAATACAGGATTCAATATTCGCACAAATTAGAAAATTAGAAACTTAGAAGATTAAAATGGACATTAATTTAGATATTTTGGTGATCGGAGCCCATCCGGATGATGCAGAAATCGGATGCGGAGGCACAATTGCCCATTATAAGAAAAGGGGTAAAAAAGTAGGGATTTTAGATTTATCGAATGGAGAACCGACCCCATTTGGCACTGTTGAAAAAAGATTGACGGAAGCGAAAGCAGCTTCTGAAGTTTTACATCTAGATATAAGGATCACCTTAGATATGACAAATAGATATATCGAAAATACTGTAGAGAATAGAAAAAAAGTTTCTGAAGTAATTAGAAAATATAAACCAAATGTTCTTATTACTCATCCCTCCGACGATTGGCATCCAGACCATATAGCTTGTCATCAGATTGTAAATGCGGCTAAATTTCAGTCAAAATTAACAAAAACTGAATCCAAATATTCAGAACATTACCCAAAATATGTCTTTTATTTTGATCATTCGCATTTAAAGGATAAGAATCGCAAATTGGACTTTTTAGTTGATATATCTGATTCCATCGAAGACAAAATTGCTGCTCTTAAAGCGTATAAATCACAGTTTGTAGATAATAAAAAGCATTTAAGGATATTTGATTATATAAAAGAACGTGCAGGATTTCTAGGATATCAAATTGGTGTGAAGTACGCTGAAGGATTCATTAATCCTGAATATTTAATGCTGGATTTTGAAAATTTAAAATTTTAGGTAAAATTGAGATGTCCGCTGATAGATTCGAAGACCCATTAAAATACTACCTGCTATACGCTGTAGATGAACAGAAATCTTGGATTTCTGAAGGAATGAAAGATCTGATTCCTCAATCTATGAGCAATGCTATTCTTCTTGCCAAAAAAGTAAATAGAGAAATGAAAAAAGACAACGAGATAAAAACAGCATTAGGAAAAATATTCGAAAACACAAATAGTAAATATAATCTCCTGACTGAAAAATCTAAGAGTCATTTAGAAAATTTTCTTACTGACAATAATAGTATGAGTTTAGAAGTTTCACATCAACCAAAATTTTTAGGCGGAGAAAGATTTCTTTTTAACAAAATGGCATGCGGGGCAGCTTTTTCGAATGTCGATAAAAATATAATTCCAATTTTTTATGTTGCTGATTATGATAAAGTTCATTCAGAATTAATAAAAACTAAATTTTCACAAAGCGATTCACCTAATGGATTTTCAATTTCAATAAAACCGGAAATAGAGAAAGAGTTTCAAGATATGAGAATTAGAAATCTTCCACTACCATCTCTATCTTATCTTTTAGAACAATTTCAAGAAATTAGAAAAAAATATATCAATTCAATTAATTCCTGTTTGGAAGATAATTGGCATAAAAAATTATTAGAAGAACGGTTGGAAGAAGCACTTCGGTTAATCAAAGTCGCACATATTAATGCAGAAAACTATACAGATTGGTTTATCAATATAATTGGGACAATTTCCAATATTATATTTGACCAAGGATATCTATTCATTTCGGCATCTGATTTAGATTACAAACGATTATTAACGCCATTTTATGAAAAATTATTAGAGAATCAAAGTAAGTATGTAGATTCATATAAAGATCTAAGAACTCAATTTCTAGATAATCATATTCAACCACCTTTGAGAGAGATAAGAGATGACTTTGTTCCTTTTTTCTATGAATGTACAAATGAACATTGTAACTGTAAAAGATCGGAATTAACCTGTCAAGATTATACATCAATGATCCATGTTAAATGTACATGTAGCAATTGTGGGGATTTAATAGATTTTAGTCTCGAAAGGGATAATCCTGATCTTTCTGAGTTTTCCTCTTCCTTTACACCCAGAGTTGAATCCCGCCAATATTTAATTTCAAAAACGCTCCAACCAGCAATACATATTGCAGGTACAGGTGAAACCAGATATTATACGATGGGAATTCCTTTGATTAAGAATTTTGATAAAAATATCTCATTACCCGTTATATATTTTTATAATAAAGTAACAATGAACACGTTTATTACCCGGAAGCTGGAGCAGGATTTAGTTAAATTAAATGTACCATATTTTCTGGAAAATATTAAAGGTTTGATGAAAAATCTTGGAAAATTTAACTCTATAATCAATAAACCTAAGGATTACATGCCAGATAGGGTAAAAGTAATAGAAATTTTAGCAAATTTTAAATCATATATGAAGCAACTTGAAAATATCTTAACAAAAACCCATTTAACTGATATATCTTCAGAGGATAAAAATATTATTTCAAGTTATTTAAGTAATATGTTCGGAAAAATCTCTAAGGAAAAACACGGACAAGAAGCAGTATTTCATTGGGTGGATTTATGTTTAAAAAATGGTTTATCAGATTTCTTTAACGATTACTTTCGAATTTACAAACCGTGGCTCCCTCCAGGAACACAAATCTTTCTGTAATGTGTAGGTCATTTCAGTTTGAAGAACTTATTTGCATTTTCCCAATAAATCTTCTTCAATACATCAAGAGGAAGATCCAAGCCGTTTATTTTTGTATTATTATCATTTTCAGGATCTGGAAAGGGTAACGGTATATCCCGACAGGGGGTTTCTAAAATTGCTTGGAAGGTAAAATAACGAGTCCGATAATAATCTGAAATTGGTTTGTTTCTATCTTGTACAAGATCTGTCCCAAATAGAATTCTATCTGAAAATTTAATAAAGAACTTTCTGGCTTTTTCTGGATACCTCCCAAGTTCTCGTGCCATCCATCTTGCTGAAGATGTATCAATAAAATAATTTGGATATAACTCAAACCACCTTGCAAGGTTTTCTAAATCTTCGGGTTGACCTCCAAAATGTGCTTGTTGTACCTTTAAATCAGGAAAACTTGATAATATCTCCTCAAAATCCTCGATATGTTCTCTTTTAGTACCGTATCGACTAACAGGTTGATACACTTTCTCGTACCAAAGATCGGGATCACTAACATGGATTAATAATATAAGTCCTAATTCTTCTATCTTCGCAAATATTGACTTAAAAAAAGGATCTGATAATCGAATTATAGGTGGATCAATTTTAAACTGTTCTTTTACAAAATCTCTCACTCTCGGGCCAAACCAAAATTTAACAATAGGATATCCTTGTTGACAAATTTCTTCAAGTGAGTCTAACGTTAGTTTAAGGTTTGGTTTTACTTTAAAAAGCTCTCTACTTCTAAAATACTTAGCTAACACAAACTTATCAGGGAATTGTGTTTCTAATTCGTCATAACCATTTCCCCACACGATACCAACTGATTTTTTGATGTTAAACTCTTCTCTGAACTTAACCAAATTATGGATGCCGTTTATACTCCCTAAATGAACATGGGCATCAAATTTTGGACCAAAATATTTAGATTTAACGGGGGTATCATCATCAACGTACTCTGAAATATATTTTTGCACTTATAATTCACACTTAGCAACAGTTTTCTTTTCAAAAAACATCTATTCTTTGAATAATTGATGCTATGAATCATAACCTAATTATTTTTTGAAAAGTTTGTTAGAGATTTTGAATGGTTTTTACTGCAACTTCTATCATAGGATCACTTACAAACTGAGGAATAACACATCCGGGAGCAATTATTAATCCTGAACCTTTGAAGTTTGTGTATACGGAGGATATCATAGCTTCAAGTTCTGTAGGATCGGATATATCCTTCCAGGATTCTGCATTTAATCCTCCGAGAAGCCCTCCTTTAAAAATTTGCCTCGCTTCAGAAAGATTTGGCGTTGTTTGCTGATCATGCCAATTAATCGCATCTATAGGGAGTTTTGTTGCCAATTCGTAATCAGGATTGTCACCATGGAGATGAAGGACGATAAAATTATTCTTTTTTATGGTTTTTTTTATTAGGGATTTCATAGGATTAAATGCTAATTCTAATCTTTCTTCATTGGTTAGTCTATTATTAAAATGCTGCGTGGCTAAGAATATGCCATTAGCACCCGCGTCTATTGAAGCTTTTGTAAAATCTGTCATAGCAGTTACAATTATCTTAAAATACTCCTTAATTAGTTGAGGATTCTCTCTGTAATGTAAAATTATATTGCGATCAATTTGGGAGGCTACCATTAAAGGAGAAAAAACAGTCATCATTGTTGGTACTTTTCCATCAATTTCTTGGTGAACAAGTTCCATTGCTTTAATTTGATTACCATATTCTCCACACTCTACATCAATGTTCTTAATATTCTCCCAACCCTCTATTTTCTCTATTGGATATTTCACGCAAATTCTAGAACCTGATGCGGGATCATAGCCTCCCAATTCTGCTCCAAAATCAGAAGCAAAAGCACGACCGGAGATCGAGATTTTCATGATATCGGAATCATATTTTTTTTGAAAATCCATCTGTGCCTTTAGAAGTCCATCAGGAGTTTTATCGAATTCGGGGAAATGTTTCCAAATCGCATAGGGAACTCGCTCTGTAGGTTCTGCTTTAAATGCTTTTTTAATTAGTTCGAATTTATCCATTGTATTGTACTTTTTCCTACTATTTTTAAAACTCAGAGCTTTAATATTGTAAATGATCTCAATAGAATCTTTAAAAAACTTTTCTAAAAATTTTTAAACTTAACAACCTATATTAAAAATTATGCCAGAAAGTATCAAATCATTAAAATTTGTATATGATTATGCTAAAAGTTTGTTTGAAAAACGAAAAGATAACCATTTTGAAGAATCCATGAAAAATTCATTATTTGAAAAAGAAGAAACAGCCATTAAGGTGTTTGTACATGCGGTCACCTTACTAAATTGGGCTTCGAAAAAAACAATTAATCCGGATGCGGATAATAAGGAGATTGCAATAAACCTTGACCCTGAATCCACCGCACCTTTACATGAACAATTATTAGATTTGTTTAAAGTTGCTTTTGAAGCCTATGAAGAGGCAAGGAATAAATTTAAGGAAGAAGATCTTCAAACTACATTTAAATCCCCCTTTGGGAGAGAAATGACATATGAAGATTGGTTTGGGTTCATCATCCATCACACAATAGGTCACATATATCAAACATTTAGACTACAAGCAATATACCTAAGACACAAGGTATAATCTAATTATCATTTTTAATTCTTTATTTTCTTTTAGATATTAATAGAAAAGAGTATACAATCTGAAAATATGACATTTGAAATTATTAAAAAAGCATTAAATGAGCAGTATGGTGCTGCTATCGCTATGTTGGGCCATAATTTAAAAAGTTGTCCAAAAGAATTGTGGGATGATAGAACCAGTGGACCGCCATTTTGGCATGTAGCTTATCACGCTATGTGGTTTTTGGATTGGTACCTTTCAGATTCATATAGCACCCGTGAAATATTCCAGTCGAAATTTGGTGACAAATCATCACATTTTGAGCAATTAACAGTAGATAATATCAAAGATATAGTTTTAGCACCTAAACAACTAATTGAATACTTATCAGAAATTAAAGAAAAAGCCAAAAATAGGTTCGACAACATTACTTCAGATGCATTAATCCAACCTTCTGTCTTTGATTGGCATGGAAATAGTGTTTTAAGTTCATTACTTTATAACCTTCGTCACGTAATGCTCCATATAGGGGCTCTTAATTTAAGACTCCATAGAAAAGGTGTGAAATTAGACAACTGGGTTACTCACCAAAGAATTTAGTTTCAAGTAATTTGGTTTAAATAAAATAAGATAAAAAAAAAAATTAAAAAGCTTCTCGTCCCTCTAGTTAAGATTGACTAGAAATATTTAATTGCTAAAAGGATGTCGTCCCGAGTTACTTTCTTGCGCTTTGAGTGCTTGGTTAAAGTTAATGCAGTTTTTGTAAGTTTTTCAGCTGATCGACTCATCCAATCAACTAATTCATTGACTGCATCACGTGCTACGATTACGGCTCCATTGTGTTTCATTAATCTTCGAATAGGACTCCAACTAATATATTCTGACATAATTTTTCCTCCACATTTTAATTAATTTGGTTAATCTCCTTAAAGATAAACCAATAGAATTCTTTTTATAAATTTTATTTTTAAAGAGTTTGTTATATATTGAAAGATCTTTTATCTATTTAAAGATTTAGATGCAATCTTAGTTTAATTCAGAAAAAAATAATAAAAGTTAAACGACAAAATTCAGAATTAGGAATATGATCAATCTCGTGTAAGTTTAGGATTTTTCATGGAAAGTCAGCATTCGTTAAAAATTAATTGAGTTTTCCTAATTTAAAGATAATTTTTCTTCACATTAGATTATTACGATAATATATTTAAAGAAATAAAAAATTTGATTAAAAAGTGAGATGCTAGATATATAATTTTTATTACATATAAGAGTTGATGATTTTTTATAAATGGGGTATAACCATGTTAATTGGAAGAAAGTATCAATAGTTATGATCTAACTGGTTCATAAAATGGAAGATTTCACTACCTATTGACAGTGTTTTATCATATATCTGATTTTTTTTCTTTAAATTCATAGAAATTTTTAAATAGTTCAAAGTAGATTATTAAATCACACAATTAAATTTCGAATCCAATAATATGAAATGCAAAAAAAAATTAGTAATTGTTTTTTTAATACTAACGAGTTTGATCTTACCAATTACTCAATCGATTTTGACTAATGCCAAACTACAACCTGCTAATGGCGACGTAGAATGGGGTGTTAGAGAAGGTAGAACATATACTTGGATTGTTAAACAAACTAATGAAAGTTTAGGATTCCTCCCAGTGAGCTCTGAATTTGCAATTAATGTGACTTCTATAACAGCGTTAGGAGGAGGAACTGTTACCGAATTAAATGCTACAATTACGGTATATAACAGCTTAACTGAATTGACAACCACTCTTTTAGACAACGCAACATTTATTTATTTCGATTCTGCAACAAACACTACAACGCTTTATACTCAGGTTGATGATCACCCTTTATTTATACCTCCCGATTATAAATATCATTTTGCGGAAGGTTTAATGGGATTTTATGGGAGCTTCTTTTTTACTAAGGGATATTTATCTATAGAAAATATTTTTACTTTCTATGGTTATAAAACTTCCAATGATTTAGTATATATGTGGACATTTAATCAAAATGGTATTACAGATAATTTTATTTCTGTTGGCTTACATGATGATCCTGATGATCCTTCGGATTTTCAGTACTGGCTCGTTTTGAAATCTGGATCTGATTCAATACCATTTGGGAATTTCTTCATGGTATTTATCGGATTTGCTATAATATCTCTCATCTTTATCAGTAAAAAGAAATTAAAGAACTAAGAATTATATTTTTTTTTATTTTTTGTATTTAGGTTTATGTTTCAGTATTTACCATACAATTTGCTCATAATTACACTTTCTACATGTGACTTCTTCTCCTCTTTTAGGGAAAAAAGGAAGAACAGCTCCACAATATTTACATTCTAAATCATAAATCTGATCTAGAGATGTAACTAATTCACTTATTAAAATTTGCTCTTTAAACTCATTAGAAAACAAAGTTAAGAATGAGATGAGAACATGATGATTCTTAGAGGAACCGATTATTTCAACTTTATCTGATACTATTTGTCCAACGACTAAGACGTCGTCTCTCGATTCTAAATCAGATCCGAAAAACCAGAGAATCTTTTTATCAGCATCCTTTGCGATTAATTGGAGATTGTTCCTTAAGAATACTTGTTCTAAAATATTGAAATAGAATCCGGGGTCTCCCTTACTCAAAATTCCAACTCCAAGGCTAATAATTGCTCTTTTCATCCCAGGGATTTGAGAAAACTCCCTGATATAGGAACTGGGGATTATTTTTGGATTAATGGTTATTTTGTCGAGAATAATACTTACAGGATCTGAATCTATAACTCTAACATAATCTTTATTGTTCACATAAGAGACAATAGTTCTTATTTCTCCCTCATTACCTAATGATAGAGGAGCAAAATGGAGATTTATTTTTTTTGAACTTCTTTCATTCAATTCATCAAATTCAATATTAACTTTTGACATCCCCTCTTCCTCAAAAGATTCAGGGAGGTATAAAGTCGGAGGATAACTTCTTATTATAGTAAAAAACAGTGGAAAGCTAATTTTTACTTTTACCTCCGAAATTGGAGCTAAGCTTTCATTTGATAATTGAAGGGAAAGAACATAATGCCCCCCATAAGGTCTAAAATCGTTTAAAAGTTTTATTTTATCCTCTTGGTCGATTGTCTCAAATGTAAATTTATCAGACTTTTTAATTTTAGCTGCTTCTTTATTTTTAAAAAGAACAAGATCTTGGGGGGAATTCGATTCCGATTTTTGTTTTTTTCCAGGCATTTTGATTGAAGAAAAATTATGTCTGTTACTTACGCAATTGAATTTCAATATTTTTGATAAATAATAATACACCAAATTGATTTATATTTTTTAATATTAATTTTTTTACTACAAATACTTATTTATACTTGAATGTAGTGATGTTTGAAGAATTAGATTCTTTGCTAGAATCACCTACTATAAGACCAACGTTTGAAAAAGTCCATGTTATTTTAGCTTTATTCATATTTGCTGAAAACCGTGAAGGTATTGGAAGGTATCGCCTTCAAAAGGAACTATTGGTAGGGGAAGGAACGGCTAAATCTTTAATTAAAAAATTAAATAAAGATATCAGCTTCATTATGGTCATGACTGAAACGAAAAGAAAGGGGCATATCTTAACCCAAGAGGGGATAAATTATTTACAGAGAATTAAAAAAGTTATCCCAATTATTAAAGAATGTGAAACGTCATTACTTAAAGAGATAATCATTGAAGCCGAAGGAACATTCACGTATTTTTGTTTAGTTAAGAATGCTCTTAATAAAATTACTGATGGGGTTAGCCAAAGAGATGCTGCCATTAAAGTAGATGGTTCTGGAGCAACTTGTTTAGTATATGATGGTGAGAAGTTAGTTTTTCCTTCTAAAAAACCGTTAGTAAATATCGAGGCAGATATGATTGTGAACGACAGTCTTTACAGATTCTTTAAATCAGGATTATCT
>JAGXNO010000025.1 GCA_019894975.1 Promethearchaeota archaeon
CAATAAACCTGTATCATTAATTATTAAAGCTTGTTCTGATCCTTCGAATAAAATTGAGTCTCCATTTGCATTCTTAAGACTGTCAACAGAAAATTGCTCGTCACCTATAATATCACCATTATCATCGTTGTTAAACTGAAAATTAAATAGAAAATTCGAATCTACTAGTAGAACCAGGCTAAGTACTGACGTAATAATCAGTATATTTTTTAATTTCTTTTTAAGTTTAAAATTCATAGTATTCTTATACATTTAAAACCCCTAATGCAATAGAAGTAACCTAAAATTATATATAATAAGAATGAAATTTCATAAATTTAAATGAATGTTTAAAGGAATTGCCAACAATAACTCCTTAGGAGTATAATTGAAATAGTTTATAATCGAATAAAACGATTAATTAACTAAAAAATATAAAATCTTGATCTATTTGAATAACCAACAAACTATAAAAGATTTTATACCTAATTGGGTAAAAATTCTTCTTTTAAATTAGCAATTAAAGATTTTCTATCTCTAACGGATATACGATTGATATCAACGCCACGATTGTTATACGTATCAGGAGGGATATTTTCAAATAAAGATACCATTAAAATTAAAGCATTTGTTACTAGCACTCTGTTTTTCTTTTTATCTAATAATTTCATCAATTCTATTAAAGACTGATCTTTCCAAATCTCAGTCTTTTTTCTGTCTATCTTTTCAGTTTGAAAATATTCAAGTATTTCCAAATAACAATCTAACTCAAAATCTTCGGTATTATTGCTGAATTTCATCTTTTTATGGTGGACAACTCGATTCTAATTATTTAATATAAAAACGTATTATTAAGTCAGTTTGTTTTTTTAGATTTTTGTTATAACAATCCGCACAATTTTGTACCATCTTTCATTTACTACTAGCATAACTGGAGTACAGCTACACTTTTATAGAGTATGATTTGTGTGTAAAATTTGTTTACTGTTTAGATAATAAATTTCTATGCTATTTTATTTTCTAATATAATACACAGATATTATTTTAGTGTGAAAAAATAGAGTTAGACTTATTTTATTTAATAATTTATAATAAAAGCTTTGCAAAATTTTTAAGAAAAAATGAAAGAATTATTAGACACCTTAAACAACCTAAAAAATAGCGGAATTAATTTAAGTATAAGGGAGAGGATTGGTGAATTTAGGAAAATTAAAGAAAAATCTTTGACGGAAATATTTAATGAGCTCTGTTTTTGTATCCTTACAGCGAATTGTAGTGCTGAAAAGTGTATAGAAGTCCAAGATCGAATTGGAAACGGATTTTCTGACTTAAATGAGCAGGATCTCTCCCTACAATTAAAAAAGTTTGGTTATCGCTTTCCAAACATTAGAGCTAAATATATAGCAAAAGCAAGGGAATCTCAAGAAGAATTAATTAGACGAATTAGATCTGACACAGATCTCTTCAAGTTGAGAGAATGGTTAGTTAAAGATATAAAAGGTTTGGGTTATAAAGAGGCTAGCCATTTCTTAAGAAACATAGGTTTTACCGATATTGCAATATTAGACTTCCATATTATAGATCTTTTAACGAAATTTAATTTAATTGAAAAGCCAAAAGCATTATCAAAAACTAAATATCTAGAAATCGAAAAATTATTAAGACAAATAGCTGAAAAACTAAATTTGAATCTTGCGGAACTTGATCTTTATATGTGGTTCACGGAAACAGGAAAAGTGCTTAAATAATAACCATAATTGATAAAAGATTTTATAATAAAGGGTGGGGTGTATATATTATTAACTTTTTTAATGGAATAACATTTGTTTTCCTGTCTCGTGTATCACATGTACTTCTGTTAAGGCTAATGAAATCACTTTCATTTATAGTACTGTGACTATACGTATTAGTTTATATACACCCCATTTTTATAGGGGATGTTATTCTGAAACTACAGAAAAGATATAAGACATAAGTGTATATAAAACTTTGCTTTATTACTATTCTACTATTACCTAGAAAAATGTCTGAAACCTTGTTAATTTGCAGTCTTAATATTGTTTTTTATTATAGTCATATTAGATCTTCCAGTTACCCTCTTCATAAATAACTACGTCATCAGCAAAGATTTGCGATCCCGGGATTTTCATATCTTTTAATATGTCCCAATGGATTGCACTATCATTTTTGGAACCTAACTCCGGAAATCCTGCGCCTAAAGCACAATGAATAGTACCACCTATTTTTTCATCAAATAACATATTTTTTGTGAATGTTTGTATACCATAATTAGTTCCAATAGCAAATTCTCCCATGATATTAGCATTTTCAATTTTTAAAACTGCCTTTAGCATATCTTCTCCTTTACTAGCTGTAGCTTTAATAACCTTGCCATCTTTAAACTCAAGGTAAATATTCTCAATCTCACGATTATTATATATGCCTGGATATGTAAAACGAATTTTACCATTTACAGAATCTTCGACTGGACAAGAACAAATTTCACCATCAGGTAAATTAGTCTGTCCACTGCAGTTATCCCAGGACCTTCCTTTAACAGAAAATTCTAGGTTGGTATCTTCACCAATGACCTTTATGAATTCAATTTTATTCAGGAAGTTTACAAATTTCTCTTGTTTTTTGTGAATTTCAGATCATTCTTCAGCCGGATCATCCTTATCCAACAATAAAGCCTTTTCAATGAAATTAGTAAACGAAAAGAGGTCCATATTAGCTTCTTGTGCATGGGATTGGCATGGAAAAGGAACTATTACCCATTTTAATTCTCCTTTAGCAAATCTTTCATCTATTATATCATACATTTTTTTTCTTTTCGGGGCAGCCTGAAATTTAGCCATTGTTTTAGGATTAATCAATGATAAATTTCTAGTATTGTAATCTCCAGAGATATAAATTAGTCCATCAAATTCCTCAGAGATCTTTAAGAAAACATCATCAACATAAACAAGCTGTTCATCAGAACCATATTTAAATAAAAGTTCTTCTTCCCCCTCTAATGATATTACTAAAAGTGGAAAACCTCCCGCATTAATTACTTCAACATATAATGCTTGAATAAGTTCTTGAGCAAAACTTGGACCCCTAATAGAAATCCTATCTCCCTTTTTTACACCAATAGAATATTTTACTGCTAATTTTGCTAATTTTTCATAAAATGGATTGATCATATTATAAATATTTAGCCATCTAATTTATATTATTTCGAGAAATAGAATCTCAATATTTCGGTTCACATTTAGTATATTGGAGGGACTAAATCTTTCCTTGAGGTTGTTTCATCCCAGTGCTTTTCTTTATACCATAAATAGATACCCATGCTTATAAGGAAAAAGGAAAGAATCAAATACAAAATCCAAAACGAAGCACCAGTTATGAACATGCCCATATTTCTGATTTTTTGTGTTATAGCGACATAAAATATGCCTGTTAATGCGAGGATTGAAGAAATAATTCCACATATTAAATCAAAATAAATCGCTTGTCTTTCTTTTTTATCTCGTTTCCTCTGAATTACCGACATATTTTTATTACCCTTTAAAGCGAACTAACTATTTCCAAACAACTGTCTCTCTTTATGTTTTGTATATATTCCAATAGACATCATAAATATTGAAAGGAGAAGGTACAAAATCCAAAAAGTTAAACCTGTAAGCCATCCAGCCATGTCTGTAATTCCATACATTATCGCAAAAAATATGATTCCCGTTAAGGCAAGAATCGAACTTACCATACCACAAATTAAATCAAAATATAGTCTTTTCCTCTCACTCCTCGCCTCATCTAATTTACTTGGCATTATCCTTAGGTAATTTTTAGCTTTTTATTTGTAATTTTATTCTAGTTTTAACCTATAAATTCTTCAAGATTATTATAGACCGTCTCTAAAATATCTTTAGTTGGTAAAAAAGTAAATCTAACGTGATCTTTTCCATATTCACCGAAACCGGATCCATAAACTGTACAAATACCTGTAGTTTTGAGCAAATCAATAACAAATTCTTTATCATCATTCCATTTCTTAAATTCATTAAAATTGAGTTTTGGAAATAAATAAAAAGCTCCGTTGGGTTTGACACATGTTATTCCTTCAATCTTTCTTAATCGCTCATATGAGTAATCTCTTCTTTCTTTGAGCTTTGCAACCATCTCTTTAGTATGAGTTCCGGGGTTCTTTAAAATCTTAATAGCAGCATATTGAGCAACAGAACTTGCTGAAAGCCTTGCTCTAGCCATTTTAGCAATTCCCTCCCTTAATTCTCCCAGTTTATTTTCAGGATCATGATAATACATATACCCTAAACGCCAACCTGTAGCTAAGTGTGATTTTGAAAACCCATTCAACCCAATGACGGGAACATCTTTACTAAGACTCGCTGGACAAGTAAAAGGTTTTTCATAGGTAATTTGATCATAAATTTCATCTGAAATAATTGTCAAATCATATTCCCCTGCTATATCTATGATTTTTTTAATCATTTTTTCACTAAACATTACACCTGTTGGATTATTAGGAGAGCAAATTAGAAGTGCTTGCGTTTTATCTGTAATTTTATTCCTTAAATCATCAATATTAGGTTCCCATTCATTTTCTTCATCTAACTCATATTCAACGGGAACACCTTCGAAAAATTTTGCGTAATTTATATACAATGGGTAACTTGGTCCGGGAATTAATAGCTCCTTTTTATCTTCAATTAAAGCGGCTATAAGAAAGAAAATTGCTTCGGTTACACCAGAAGTAACTAAAACATCATCTGAATGCAAATTAAGATTATTCTTCTGATTTTGAGAACGAGCTATTTCCTCTCTAAGTTCTAGAGCACCCATAGAATCAACATAAAAGTTTTTACCTCCAAAAGAAGCATCAGCTAATGCTTGCGAAATATATTGAGGTGTTTTGAAATCATATATTACAGGATCCCCTATATTTAGATGATAAATCTTTTTACCACTTTTAGCAACCTCGTTTGCAACTGCCGCTATTTCTCGTATTGCATAAGAAATCTCTTTTATTCTTTTTGACACTACCATTTTTTCCTCATACTTTAAGAGTTTATTTTAAAAGGTTATTTAATAATATTCAACAAAATTTAAGAATTTTTTTTTTAAACAGCAAGATACAGTCAAATGACGAAATCTTTTAATTTCGTTTACCTCTTATGATTGAGATTCATCAATTGAAAGCTCATTTGTAATTTTTAGTATAAAATAATATATTTGAATTTACAATGATATTAACACCAAAATGAATTTAATGAAATATTAAATATAAAAAAATCTTGGATTATGATTATAGCAATAAATCCCAATCAATTTCTTTTTCAATTAAGGAAAGGACTTTTTCCATCTCATCTTCTTGAATCCCTGGTCTTAATCGTTCCAAATTTCTCATAGTGGTATAGGTATCAGATGGACTCAGAATAATAGGTATCCCTTTCTCATTTGCGAGTGTTATTACACCCATATCAGGTTGGATGAAACCTGTTAGAATTAATGTAGAAACCTCTTGTTCTAATGCCGCCATTGCTAAATCGGTTCTATCACCACCAGTAATAAATGCGGCACTCTTTACCTGTCTTAAATATTTTAAAGCACCTTGAACGTTCATCGCACCAATTAGGAAAGTCTCAACCAGATTGTTTAAACCTGCAGACGTCTGTTCGTTAACTAACTCTCCCCCAATTTGCTCTTTAATTTCAATCACACGAGGGGAAAATAGCTCAACATTTTTTTCGACGATTCCCAAAACAGGAATATTATATTTAGTAATATGTCCCTCTACAAGCTCTTTAATTCTCGCTATATATTCAAAATCAATTTTATTGAAAAGAACTCCCAAGATATTCATATTGCGAGACTCAAAATATTTTTTTGTGAAAAAGAAGTTATCTATACAGCGATCTGAAGACTCGACTGAAACGTAGACTAAATCTCTTATTCCTAGATATTCTGCAATGCTTAAATCATCTATTCCTACCCGTATAAATTTCCTAATACTTGGATTTCCCTCAATTATAATATAATCTACGTCTTCTACGATTTTGTCGTAGGCGTTTTGTATCCGTTCTAAATACTCTCCTTTTTTATTTGCATCAACTAAATCAACATAATAAACATCAGGTATTGAAACAGGAGATATATAATCATAGGGATGATCTGTTTTATATACTGTATTAAGGATAAATCCAACATCAGGATCGCTTTTATTTGTAAAAGCACTTATAGGAACGCCTATTGGTTTAAAATACGCAAATTTCTTACCCTCTTTTTTTAATTTTTGGATCATTCCAATTGAGAGGAAACTTTTCCCTGCATGTTCTCTCAAGGAACATAAATAAATTGGTTTTGCCATGTTATTCACTTTTTATTATTTTAATTTATTTTTTAATATTTTTCTATTTTGTTTTATCTATTAATTGTAATTTTAATATCAACAGCACTATAACCTTTAATGAATGCTAAAAGCGGATTAATGTCAAGTTCTACTATATCAGGAAAATCATTTACCAACTGTGAAAGTCTTAAAAGAACATTAATTATAGCTTCAATATCAGATGATGATTCTCCTCTAACTCCATGAAGAAGACTATAGATTTTTGTACTTTCTACTAGCTTTTTTGCATTTACTTGAGTAAATTTATAAGATAGAGCAAAGGCTACATCTTGCATAAAATTGGCGTAAATACCTCCCGTCCCAAACATTAAAAGTGGTCCAAATTGAGGATCTTTAGACATTCCAATTATAATTTCATTAACCTTTGGTTCACGTTTAAAGTCAATCATTTCTTGGACTTCTACACCATAAATTTTTGCATTTTGAGGACCAAATTTCTTGGCATTATCGACAATTTGTATATATGCCTCAAAAGCATCTTGTTCCGTTTCAATATTTAGAAGAATGCCTCCTACTTCGGTTTTATGAATGATGTTAGGAGAAACGATTTTCATAACAGATTTGCCTGTTTCAGCCTGTAGATTCATTGCTTGTATGGGAGTTTGTGCTAATCTAGATTTTGGGGATTTTATACCATAACAATCAAAAACTTCACTTGTTTCATAACTTAGTAATACAGTTCTTCCATCTTCTCTAACTTGAGAAAAAATTTCTTTGACTCTTTGCTTTTTCACTTTAAATTTTGGAATTTCCAATTCTTCTATTGGAGTACTCATTAAAAATTCGCGTCTTTTTATAAGAGTCTTCAAAGAATGAGCGGCTCTATCTGGAAAATGATAGCATGGGATATGGTTTTGTTTCAAATACTCCTTTCCCTCAGAAATATTTTTGCCTCCTATAAAAGAACATATTATCGGCTTTTCGGTTAGATATTTCGATGATATTTTGTGAATAAGACGAGCGACTTCGGAGGGAGCAGTTTGAGCTTGGGGAGTCAAAATAATTAATGCTCCTTCGGTAGTAATATCGTTCGATTCTGCGTTACCATTTAAACCAAAAACTGTTTTTATTGTAAACTCATATCTATCGGGAGTAGCATCCCCCACAATATCAATTGGATTAAAAATAGATGCTTCTAAAGGTAAATTCTCTCTCAAAGCATGCAGTATAGGTTCTGAAAAACCCGAAAACTTTAAACCTTCTCGTTCAAAAGCGTCTGTGGCAACAATCCCAGGTCCCCCAGCATTAGTTATTATTGCAAATGAATTCCCTTTCGGAACAGGCTGATACAAGAAAACTTCACCATAATCAAAGAGATCTTCAATAGTTTTCGCTCTAATAACACCACATTTGTCAAAAGCTAAATCATAAGCGATATCTGCACCTGCTAACGCTCCAGTGTGGCTAGATGCGGCTCTTGCGCCGGCTTCACTAACTCCAGATTTTAAAATCACAACTGGTTTTTTTCGTGTGGCTTTAGGTAGGACTTCTAAAAATCTCGGTCCATCATTAATACTTTCCAAATAACACAAAATAACCCTTGTATTTGCATCTTCAGCCAAGTATTCAATGAAATCCACTGCCCCTAAGTCTGCTTTATTCCCAAGACTGATGTTACAAGAGAATCCAAAAGCTTGCGTCATACTATAATCCATCATTCCTGTTAACATAGCACCAGATTGAGAAATCATAGCAATTCCCCCTTCTTTGGGTGTTTCAGCTGCAAATGAACCATTATAATTAAGTCCAATAAAACCTAAACAATTTGGGCCCAAAATTCTCATTTTATACTTTTTGACAATTTTAATTAATTCCTCTTCCCTGTCGACGCCTTCTCCGCCAACTTCCTTGAATCCTGCTGAGATTACAATTAAACCTTTTACTTTTTTTTTACCACATTCTTCTGCTGCTTTATTTACGAATTTTGCCGGAATAACAAAAATTGCGATGTCAATCTCATCTTTTACATCTAAAACACTCTTGAAACATTCTAATTCGCAAACTTCCTTCGCTTTAGGATTGATAGGATAGATCGTACCTGTATACCCCGAGGAAATTATATTGTTTAAAACAGTGTTTCCAACTTTACCTTGAGTGTCACTTGCACCAATAACCGCAATACTTTTAGGATTGAAGAAGAATGAGATATCGTTTGAAGTCATTTTTGTATCTGGGGATGATTATTTTAAAAGAACTATATAAAAATCTATAATTATTTTTCCTTTAAAATTTTTCACAGATTTACAACAAACATGTAAAATACTCAATATTCCTACGAAAAAAAAGAAAAAAAGATTTTAAAGTGTAGTTTTTTTCTGAAAGATTTTTACTCCTACGAAGATAAATGTGGAAGTGAATGCTAATATGATTAAGATACCACTCCAAATGGGAAAGATAGAGGCTTGTGAAGTGGGCATAATTACTGTTCCACCATACAACAAATCAGTGAAAAAATCTCCTACAACAGTCAACTGGAGATACACTTGTTTAACCCAATACTGTGGTGTAAAGAAAACCATCCCATTTTCAATAGGGAAAAATGATCCTGATACAAACATTAACCCCATATGAAACAACATAGCAATCCCATTTGCTCCTTCAGGAGAGCCGAGAAAACTCGCAATTATTAGACCCACTCCAATAGATCCAATACCGAAAATCATAGCAAGTAAGTATCCAAGTGGTAACATTGCAATTTCAAAATGAGCTCCTAAAACTCCATAGCCAAATCCAAATACTATAATGAGTTGTAAATTCATAAAAATGGTTTCAGAAATTACTGCTCCTAAAAATACATTTCCACGACTCACAGGCATTGAGTCTATACGCTCCAAAGTTCCGTCTACTTTACTCATTGCAAACATAACTGCACTTGTAACTGAAGACATACCGATTGTATATACTACTATTCCTGGAAATTCTACATCAAACACAGTCAAACCATTTATCATAGCCATATCCTCACCGTCACTAAAGGCTAATTTGTAAACTAGCAGCATCATTATTGGAAATGCAACAGTCCAAAACATTGAACCTAAGTTCTTAAGCTTTTCCTTTATATTCTTCCTGGCGATATACCAAGATTTTACATCGAGTGAATACATTAATCACGTAACCTCCTACCAGTTAATTTCAAGAATATATCTTCAAGAGAATCTTCCCTGAAATGGAGAGTTTTAAATGAATTCATATTTTCCAAAATATCTCGCTTGAGGGTTTCAATTCCCCCCGAAAAGGAGATAGTTAACTTATTGTTCTCCATTTCTCTTATACTTTTCACATTTGTAATTTGTTCTAATTTGCTCTTCGCCTTAATAAGTTCTTTTTTTGAAGAGAAAATGAATTCAAGAATATTTCCGTTACTTGAACCGCTTTTTAATTCTTCTAAAGTTCCAAAAGCGATGATTTGCCCTTGATCCATGATTGCAATATGGTCACTTAATGAATCTGCTTCTATCATATCATGGGTAGTAAGGATGATTGTCATTCCCGTCTTTTTAAGTTCCTTAATAAAATCCCATACAAGACGTCTTGCTTGAGGATCCAAGCCTGCAGTTGGTTCATCAAGGAATAGAATTTGTGGGTGATGAATAAGGCTCATTACAAGATTTAAACGCCGCTTCATTCCACCAGAAAATGATTTTACTGGTTTTTTTCGTCCAGCAATATTCATTTTTTCTAAGAGATTATTCATCCGTTTCTTTATGTCAGCAGGATCCATTCCATGCATACGACCAACAAATTCGACGTTATCCTCTGCTGTTAATGCTCCAAAAACAACATTCTCTTGGGGACATACACCAATTAGTGATTTAATCTTATTTTTTTCTTTTATAAGGTCGTACTCATTGATTCTTGCACTTCCATTGGAAGGTTTTAATACTGTAGTCAGCATTCTAATTGTAGTAGATTTTCCCGCTCCATTAGGTCCTAATAGGGAAAATAACTCACCTTTACGAACCTTTAAACTAATACCGTCAACCGCTTTAACATCATTAAATGTTTTTTCAAGATTTTGAACTTCGATGATAAATTCGGTTGTATGGTTATTCTCATCGAATTGATTGGGATCAGAATATTTTATTTGTGCTTTTTCTTTTATTGATACATTCATATTTATAATCTAAATAAGTTTGAATAAAATTCTACTGGAGACCAATTTTTGATACAGACTGGTTGAAACAATAACTTAGCTATTATATTCAAATTTTGAGAATGAAGAAAAAATATCTATCAGATAAAAGCACAATAATTAAAAATTTTTGAATATATTTTGTTTTATGACTAAAATTGTAATGGTTACAAGTAAAGGAGACATTAATCTTCAGTTATTTGATGCAGATGCTCCAATGACCGTGGCTAGTTTTTTGTTTTTAGCTAAAGAAGGATATTATAATGGTTTAAAGTTTCATCGAGTCATATCAGATTTTATGATACAAGGTGGATGCCCACTAGGTAGTGGAACAAGCGGACCAAGACAGAAGAATATTGCTTCATTTCCATTTCAGGGAAAAAACATAGCTTACCCTTTTAAGGATGAATTTCAATCAGGGAAAAAATTTAATAAACCAGGGATTTTAGCGATGGCAAATGCGGGGAAAAATACTAATGGTTCTCAATTCTTTATTACCCACGTCCCTACTCCACATCTTAATAATAACCATACTATATTCGGAGAAGTAATTGATCCAAACGCTGATCAAAAAATTTTAGACTCAATATCTAAGGGAGATACAATAAAGGAAATTAAAATTGAATAAACCTCAAATAAAAACCTATTTTTTTACTTTTTTTTGAAGGAGAAGCACTCTTTTCACTACATATCTCAATAAGGTAACTAAAAGTTTATAGCATTTAACAACATTAATATATTTGAAACTACTAAATTTCTAATCAAATTAATATTAGAAACTAACGCCATGGATAAAGATTTATTGGAATATAAATTATAATAAATTTTAGATGCTAATGCTATGGATGAAGATTTAAAGGATTTAATTAATACTGTCGAGGAAGAAACCAAAACGCGAGCAGTTTTGGAGGCAGAGATTAATTCTTTGAAAGAAGATGTTAATCGCTTGAAATTTACTATAAGAGAACAGCATTTATTAATCGAGGAACAAGGAGACCAGATCAGTTTCGCTCAAAGCGACCTGCCCAGTGAAATCAATATATTAAAGGAAATGATTACATCTCAAAGGAGAGATTTAGGGAAGCGAGATAATAACATTGATTTATTAAATAATAAACTTGATGAACTAACGAATCAAATGGGCAAAGCAAAAGACTCATCGGGCGAAGTTCATAAGAATGATTTATTTGAAGCTCAAGAGCTGATATTAAAATTATCCCAAGAAAGTGAAGAATATAGAAATCATATTGAGGTATTAAAAAATCAGCTTGAATCTATAGAAAAAGAAAAAAGTGCTTTAAATGAGACTAACGTGGCCCAAACTGAAGAGAACGAAGAAATGGTGAATATCAAACGGTTGAATTTTCAACTTATGGAACAAAACGGCATATTACGCATTGAAATAGAATCTCTAAAAGCAAAAATTAATGATAGAATTAGTGAGGAAAATTCAGAAGTATTAGCGTTAGCAAATGAAAAAATTGAAGAACTTAACTCAGAAGTCTTATCCCTAAAAACCCAAATTCAAGAACAGACTGAAAAAGTGAGTATAGAGGAACTAGAATTAGCAAATAAAAAAATTGAGGATTTAGTTTTACAAATAGAAGATTATGATACTCAATTAAAGTTCTTACAAAAAGAACTAGAAAAAATCGTTGAACCCGCAATAATTTCTACTGAAGATGCATTAAAATTCGCAGAATTAAGAGAAGCGTATGAACAACAAAAATTTGAATTGGTAGAAACCCAATCGGAAAACACAGAACTCCGAAAATTGATATCAGAAATAGAAGACTACGAAGCTCAGTTAGAAATCTTGCAAGGAGAACTTCAGAAAGCTGAGGAACCTCCCATAATCCCAACTGAGGATGCATTGAAATTTGCAGAGTTAAGAGAGGAGTATGACCAGATGACCTCTAGTTTAGTGAAATATGAAAAGGAAAATGAAGATCTTAAGAAAAAGTTGGTAGAACTGAATTCAATTCAACAGGAAACTATTGATAAAGATATCCCAACTTCTTCTGTTGCATATGATTTTCCAAACCATTTCCAGATTTCTCTTTTTAAAAAAATGTATAAACTCCTTGATGAAGATAATAAAAAAGCAGTGATAAATACCCTTATTAATGATTTAAATAGTAAAAATAATGAAGTTAAAAGAACAGCCATTAGAATTCTAAGTGAGATTAAAGATAAAAAAGTGTACGAAACATTCATTGAGTTAGTCCATGATGAGGATTGGTTAATTCGATATAATCTAATAAAAGCCTTAAGTAAATTTGATTTTGAAACAGAAGAATTTAAGGAATTATTGAAGAAACTCTCCAGAGATGCAGATGTTGACGTTAGGGAGCTTGCAGTAAAAATGCTTAGTGAGATATCTAAGTAACCTTAAAATCATATTCCTGCTTAAGTTTTGATAAAAATTTGTGTACTTCTCCTCTGGATAGATGATCAGCTAAAAATAACGGCTCTGGTTGTCTATGACCTAGGGATGTAGCTAAACAAATTGCTACAGCTGTATCAAGGGTTATCTTATATCCCACACTTATGAATACAGGTTTAGATTCATCATTCAAACATACAGCATAACCCAGTAAATCGTTTTGTGGGCTAGTAGTTTTTGATTTCGGCTTCATTGCCCAAATTGGAGTAGAATTACTTTTGTATCTTTCCATTCTTTTCCATTTTGAAAATCCAATATATGGATTTTTTGCTACCCCAATACAAGGAATATTTAAAGAATATCCGAGTTGAACAGCTTCACCAAAATTTCTTGGATGTACTATCCCATGACCATCGCACATGATAAGATCTGGATTGTAGGATAATTTAGAAATAGATTTAACCAATAAATTACATTCTCTAAACCCTAAAAATCCTGGTTTATAAGAGAAGTTTATGATGTCTTGAACAAAAGTTTTTTTTTCTACTATTTGTTCCTCTACATTCCAAGCCACAGCACATGCAACACCAAATTCTTTTCCTCCACTCTTATAATAGGATATATCTACTCCTACAACAGTTTTAATCTCCTCTACATTTTTTATAAAAGAATTATCTTGTTCATCTTCAACAATTTGGTTATATTTTAGTTGAAGTAATTTAGCTTCTTCAATCGAGAGATCGTTTCTTAATAATTCATCTTTAAAGATCATCTAAATAAATTACCTTATTGGTATTTGAGGCTTTATAAATTCCAAAAATAATTTTCATTGTTTCTAAATTATCTTTCCCACTGCTAAAAGGTTCCTCATCATTTTGACAACACTCGATAAAGTGAATTACTTCATTGATAAACGGATTATCACCTACAAACGGATTAGAATCAGAATCTATAGAGATAAAATCCCCTATCTGTGAAGATTTTCTTTCTTTATCTACCTTAGTAGATGATAGTACTGCATTACCAATTTGATAATGAGATACTTTCTGGGGAGGAGGGTTAGAATAAATTGTTCCATAATCTCCAAAGATCATGTATTTTACATTCCAAGGAGTTCTACCTACCGATAAACTCCCTAAAATGTTCCCTATTGTACCTTTTTCAAATTCTAAAGTGGCACTAGCATAATCTTCAGCACCATTTATAAACAAAGGAGTCGTTGTCTTGCAAATCCCACTTACTCGTTTTACATTTCCAAGATAATATCTTAAAAGATCTATTACATGAATTGAAAGTGTAATCAAAACTCCACCACCAGCACGATTTCCGTCAAACATCCAATGGTCTCGGGGTAATATTGTTGACTGTTTAAGAAGTGAATCTCCTCGAACGGCTCGAATCGGGCCCAATTCTTCATTTTGAATAATTTTTACTACTGCTTGTGATGATGGTAGATAGCGGAGAACTTGAGCAATCATAAAATTAACTCCTGCTTTTTCAGTTGCTTGGACCATATCTTTACAATCCTGTATTGTGGTAGCCATTGGTTTTTCAAGTAATATATGCTTTCCAGCTTCAGCTGCTAATATGGTTTGTTTTTTATGTTGATCATGGATTGTACATATATCGATAGCGTCGAGATCCTCATCCTTAAGCATTTTCTCGAAATCAGTGTAAATGGCTCTAACATTCGAAGTTTTGCCATAAACCTTTACAGATTTTTCATTTATATCACAAATAGCAGTTAATTTTACCTTTTCTGAGAATTTAAGATAAGCTGGAAGGTGAGCATAACCCATTGCCCCAGTTCCCACAAGCCCAATTTTTAAAGGTTTTGGGATATTAGATTCACCGATTTAAAAATATTTTCTTAATCATCGAATCTCCTATAGGTATAAATCTCTGAAAAACACCAGGAGTAATTAAATCATCAGGAATCAGTGCCGCCCAATCCTGTGCTCTATCAACTTTAACTTTTACCATCCCATTAATTCTTTCTTGAACACTGATAGGTCCATAAGAGAATACTAATACAACATCTTTTCGTACGGGATGAACTACAGCCATGTTATTAATCCCCCATGCTTCTCCCGAAGGAATAATAACATCTCTTTCGGTCAAAGAAGGATCTGAACTGATTTCAAGCGATAAATGTGTTATCCCTTCCTCTAAAACAACTGTATTTTCTCTTGTAACTGTAATATTAAACAAACGCTTGGGAAATCCCCAATCTACACCCATTTCCATCATCAACCATGTTTCAACAGGCATGCTTAATACAAACCAGGTTTCTTTTCCATCAGGACGCATACATTTGATCATTACCATTCCCTCATTATATCGTCTGATAGGAGATCCATAATTGTAATCAACAGTAACTAAGGATACGATTGGATCTTCAGGCATGATGAGATGGTTTGGGATGAAGGATTTATAAAGTTCAAGATTTACAGGTTTGAATGCAGAAAAGATACCGTTTGTCCCTATATCTCCTCCAACCTTAACTGTTTTAGGATCCTTTGCAGGTCTTCCACTTGAACCCTCACCCCAATTGATAAATTCTTCAATATCATCGTTTTTAACAAAATTACGTACACGTTGGATGAGCATTCCACTATAATATGCATGTTCTTCCTTATTTTTTGGGTTTAGACCTCTATTTTTTGATTCTGTCATTATTAACACTTATCTTGATACTTTCGTTATATTCTTTGATTATTTTTTACTTTATTTATAATTTATAGTAAATTGAATTACTAGTATACTTAAATCCAAGGTGGTTTTAAAAGATCTCTTTCTAAATTCTAACCGTGAAATTCATAATTCAGAAATTCCTAATTTTAATAAATAGAATTAATTTAATAGTAAGAACAATGAAAATCGCAGTTTCTGGAAAAGGGGGAGTTGGGAAAACTCTTGTCTCTGGTACGTTAGCAAGGATGTTTGCGAAAGATGGTTTTAAAGTCTTAGCAATTGATAATGATTCTGCAATGAATTTAAGTTATACCTTAGGGATCGATCAAGAAACTAAAGATAAAATTGTACCAATTTCAGAGATGAAAGCCTTAATAGAGGAAAGAGTCACAGTAAAGGGCGCAGGTGCGGGAGTGTATAACATTAATCCTAAAGTTTCAGATATTCCTGATAAATATAAAATTACAGGACCAGATGGATTAGAACTCTTAGTGTTAGGATCAATAGAAGAACCTGAAACTGGATGTCTTTGTCCTGAAAATGCTTTGATAAGAACATTATTGCATAATTTGTTTGTAAAACGGGAGGAAGTTATTGTAGTTGACTTTGAAGCCGGATTAGAACATTTAGGAAGAGGAACCGCAAAGGGGATTGATGTAATGTTGGTAGTAACTGAACCTTCTCAAAAATCATTAGATCTTTGCAAGAAAATAATTGATTTATCTAAAAAACTTGGAGTTATCAATATCTATCTAATTGCTAATAAAATAACAGATGGTTCTCAAAAAGAGATAATTAACAAGCGTATTAATGATTGGGAGGTTCCACTTTATCATTCCATTCCTTTTGATTTAGAAATAGGAAAAGCTGATTTAAACGGAGAGTCTCCTATTGATTCTAACCAAGATTCTCAAGCAATTCAAGCCATTAAGAGTTTATATCTTAAGCTAAAGCAATTGAAAAAAGACCTTTTTGATTTATAGAATCTTAAAAACCCTAGTTCTCCAAAATCTATACTGTTTCTTAAGATATATATATTCTATATAGTTCACTTATATATACCTAAACTATACTTGGTGCATTGGAGATAATCCAAAATTATTAAAAAATTATAATTTGGAGGGTGAAATAATGAAGCTGAAGAAAAATGAAAACCTTCTAGTATTAGGAATGTATTCATTAATCATCGCATTCGTTCTAGAAATGGCAAGTAGCAACAGTCCTGTAGCTAACATTATAGTTCTATTATTTCTTGGATTAGCTATTTACTCCAATGCTAGATATGTGATATTAACTTCCTTAGAAAAAAAGAAGGTCTAGTCTAACTGGAATTTTCACTACAGATAATCCCACATTTAGGACAAAACTTTGGTTTTTCATTCAAATCTATCCCACAATACTTACAAGTATAATGTGACGGTTGATCTGATTTAATAGGTATTTCCTTTTTTTTTTTCTCCAAAATCATTAATTTAGAGACTGTTAATCAAAAGAAGTTAAAAATAATCCTTGGTTATAGTACATCAGATAGATCTAAATTTTGCTCTTCTGCAATTTCCTTCCATTGTTCAATCGCTTCTAATGCTTCTTTCTCATTTATCATTTCAATTGCATAACCAGCGTGGACAATAACAAACTTTCCAACCTCAGGATTTTGAATTAGAGCTATAATTACTTTTTGCTTAATGCCATCAAAATCAATTAGAGCTGAATTTCCATCGATATTCAAGATTTTCCCAGGTATTGCTAAACACATAAAAAATCAATTAGAACTTTAATTCTGATATATTAGGTAATGGGCAAAACCACTTAAAATTTCTGATTCACATTTAGAAGAGAATCCTTTATTTTTAAGTAGAATGAAGACAATATTTTACTAATAAAATTGGTTAATAATCAGTGAATCAAAAAAGTGAAAATCTATGTTCTTAGATAAATTTAAAGAATTTCCTAAGAGTAAAATTATATACTTAATAACCTTGGTAGGATTTTTAATAGTTCTTTTGGCGGAAATATTCGTTTTTATACCAATTGAGGGATCTATTTCTACATATGGTATCTTGGATTACGAATTTGCCTGGACCTCAAGCAGAGCTGAGATTATCCTGTCTGTGTGGGGTGCTGATGGAATTGATAGCCAGGTTACAGCAATATATTGGGATTTCCTTTTTATTGTGGGTTATGCATCATTAGCATTTGGTTTGATAGTCATAACTCTACGGAAATCTGAGAGCAAGGTTCAGACAATTGGGATCTATGTCTCTTTTACTCCCTTTTTAACAGGATTTTTAGATGTGGTAGAAAATATTTTTCTCATTTTGATGACCAGATCTCCAACTTCAGTCACAGATGCTCATCCAATAATTGCTTCTTTAAGTGCAACATTGAAGTTCGGTTTTCTGTTTATTGGAATTATCTATTTCGTTATAGCTGTAATATTTTTAGTAATCAACAAGATTAAAAAATAAAATTACCTAAAGGCAGTTATTTACGAAATTCAACTTATATTTTTTATTCTCTCCTAGAATAAAAAGCGATCAAATCATCCAACCAATTAAAGACTTCTTCCTTTGATAAACTATCAATGTTGAACTTCAAACGTTCTAATTCCCGAAGTAAATTCTTGATATCTAATGGAACGGGATTATGGCACAATTCAAAAAGGTATTCATTAGTTTTTGCTACCAGTGACTTGATGCTCGAATCCATAGGATCGAACATAGATTTTTTAGTGACTTCACTTATCGATTTATCTAATTCAACTAGATGATTGATCAAGTCAAATAACCGACTCGTTTCATTGCCTTTAAAAGAACTCTCTACTTGAAAATAAAACCCTCTATAGTCATCGATAGGTATAAGCTCCATATATCGATTGTCTATTCTTATTACCGATTTTACATTTTTATAAAGGTTTGAGGGTGCCCAAGAATAGATATCATAACTCGATTCTATCTTTTCATTGTGAACAATTAATCTAAATTGGTGCTCATCTTTAAAATAACCAAAAGGAATAATGACAAAATCCAGAGAGTTTATGGGTTCTTTATCTAAAACATATTTGAGATTATTTATCATATGTACTTGATCAATAGAATGCTTATAAAGATCAAATCTGATTTTTGTTGAATGTGGTTTATACATATAAAAAAGTATCCCTTCAAATCCCTTTATGTCTAATTCAATTGAAAATTCAATTTGCTCTCGTATAATATTTCTATTATTAAACCGAATATTCAAAAATAAGTGATAGTAATTTTCAATATGCTGAAAGAACCAAGGAACCTCCCGATTTAAATTATAAGTTACCATAATTAGCTCAATCTAAGTCTATGAGTATAATATTCTTATGTTCTTAAAGTCTAAGAACTCCAAACTATTAAAGATATCTTTATTATTTAAATTTATCAATCTAAGAAACATAAAATAAAGAAAATAAAAAAAAATAAAATAGTTTATTGATTTTAGCTTAAAGGTTTTCTATAGCTGTATTTCGTCTAGTTCGATGGTTTTTTAAACCGATCTCCTCAGAACTAACACCCATAGCCAAAGCTAATAATTCTGTTATATACAGTATTGGAATATTGTATTCCGTTTCAAATTTCTTTGATAGATTTCGTTGTTCTCCATCTAATCGTTGATAACATGCAGGACAGTTTACAACAATACAGTTTGCACCAGATTTTTTAATCGAATCAAATTTTTGCTTTAGTATCGCATCTCCGTATTCTGGAAATGGACCAGCAACAGCATTTCCACAACATAATGCTAATTCATCATAATCGACTACATTAGCTCCTGATACTGCAACGATTTCTTTCAAATTTTCTGGACGTAATGGATCATCAGATTCCATCCATTCAGCAGGACGCATGTAATGACATCCAGGATGACAAGCAACCTTTAGATCACTCATTTGCTTCGTAATTCCACCTTTTATCGAATCCAATTTTGTCTTTAAAACATCGACAAAATGTTTTACATCAATTGAACCCTTATATTCTTTCCCAATCTTTGCTAATTCTTTATTAATTGTGTCTTTTTTATGGGAATCATGTTTTAACTGGTATTGTACTCCACGAAGCGTATTTGTGCAACCGTTACAGAGGGAAAGAATATCTTTACCTTCTGCTTCTGCTAAACATATGTTTCGAGCGCCTAAAGCGAGCCACGCTGTATTATCAAAGCTTTTTACTCCAGTAGGATCTGGACAACAAGCGAATGGAGCTTGTGATGTTTTAATCCCAATTTTGTCTAAAACTTTTCTGGAGGAAGCTTCTAAGTATGGAAGCCTGTTTCCAATTACACACCCTTCAAATAATTTATATTCTGTCATTTTTATCCCTCCATTATAATTTTTTATCAACACCAATTGCTTTTAATAAAGTTTGAACTTCATTTACATCTGGTGCTGCTACAGCTGGTAATCCTAATTGCTCACGTCTCCTCTCGATCGCGGGTTGAGATGGAATAGCTTTTCCGTTCTCAAAAACAGCTTGTGTTTGAGCCACAACATTATCTGGGGCTAAACCTGCTCCAGTGGTTATGTTTTTTGCCAAAGCTATAATCTCAGTGACCTCAATTCCTTGCGGACATACCTCATCACAAGTATCACATACTGTACAACCCCATGGCACTATCGCCGATTTTGTACCAGCAAGAGCCATGACAACATCTTTATATCCTAACAATGTACCTAACACTATTAATCTAGGATCAAATATGTTTTCGTAGAATGGGTTAGCAACTGCCGCAACTGGGCAATTGTCTGTACATCTACTACATTGGTAACAGTATTTAATCTTATCTGATGACACATGAACATCCATGATCAATTTTCTAAATTCAAAATCTATACCTAATGGTAATGTCATATTTTATCACATTTTTTTTTCGAATTTTTTTTTATTTGTTGGTTTTAACCCATGCAAGGGCAGTCATATCCAATCTATAATTTTTATTGGATATTTCATCCTAAACCAACGTGCATCTCACGAGAGTAAATTTCTTCACCTTTCTCATCTACTACTGTGATGTGAGCGGCACATGATAGTCAACAGTCAAAACATCGGACTATCATTTCTAAGATATTTACTACTCCTTCCGGAACTTCACTCATCTTTTTTATTCACACTCTAAATTTTGATTTAGTTTATTTGATCCATGGATCCGGTAATTTAAGGCTTTCTAAAATTTTGTCTTCAAACACTTGCTTAGCCACGTGCATCAGTGTTTTTTCGATACCCGCGATGTTGTGGTTCGTCGCTACTAAAAGATTAGCCTTCTTTACTATACCTTCACTATCACCGAACAAATGATATAATAAAAGACCTCTTGGTGCTTCGACTAATCCAACACCCTCTCCTTCTCTGGGTACTATGTCTAAAGTTTTACAGTCCGGATTCACGATATCTGGATCTTGAAGCAATGTCGCAATCATTTCGATAGATTCTACTAATTCAATTAATCTAGCCCAATGATACGCAAATGTAAAATGAGGTGTATTTCCAATTTTGGCCCTCATTGCTTTCAATGCTTCGTCAGCTAATGGCGTAGCCATTTTATCAGCCGCATTAATCATCGCTAGAGTATTAGCACGATAAATGCCATCAGGATATCCAGCAGGCTTATAATACATGTGTGTAGCGTAAGAATGCGCGGGAATATGCTCTCCCATGCATTCTAAATACTTTTGAGGTGCATAATCGAATTTTTCTCCTTCTGGAGACACCATTCTAATATCCCCCTCATAAATATCATGAACACCATTTTTAGTCATCCCTGCGTACCAAGTAGGAACATTACCTACATTAGCTACGACATCCCAATAATCTTCGACAACCTTCAATCCGATTTCAACAGTTTTTTTAGACCATTCTACTTGATCATTGATTTCAGCAATAAATTTATCACGAGTTACTTCGTCTAAGGCTTTTTTCATACCGCCTGGAATACAAACAATTGGATGAATTGATTTACCTCCAATAGCAGCACATAATTTCTGTCCAAAATCCATCATTTTCAATGCCATTGCGCCAACATCTGGCATCTTATTGATTACATGAACTACATTCCTCAATGCAGGATCAGCAAAGGGTCCTAATAAGAAATCAGGAGCAGCTAAAGCGTAAAAGTGAAGTGCATGTGAACTATATTGCTTTGCATTAATTAAGAGTTGTCTTAATTTTTTTGCAGGTTCTGGAATCTGTACTCCCCACGCATCTTCTACTGCTTTAGTTGGAGCGATATGATGAGGAATAGGACAAATTCCGCAGATTCTAGGAGTAATTCTACTTACGTGTTCCATGTAACGACCTTCAAGAAACTTTTCAAAGAATCTTGTTGAGGTGATGTTAAATTGAACATCTTGCACTTTTCCATCATCGCCTAATACTACTCTCAACCCACCATGCCCTTCTAAACGAGTGACAGGCTCTACTTCTATAGTTTTTACCATCTTTTTATACGCCTCCTTTTCTTGATGCTAATGTAAATTTTTCAAAAGTACCTACAGGATCTTTTACCTGATCAAGTAGATCACGTTTCGATAGACTCACATTAAACTGTTTTAACACTGTATCGGCAAATCTCTCTGCTTGATTAACACCCCATTTGGTTTGACCAAAACAACCACTACATGGAGCATTAACCTTTATACACATACCACCACAGCCAGCTTTAGTGACAGGACCCATACAGATATAACCTTGTTCAATAAGGCAATCCTCCAAATTAGGGAGTCCTTCATAATCTCTCAAAACTTTTGTCATAGTAGATTTGCTACCTATAATTCTTGGACATGTATCACAGACATTTGAAATATCCGTGAAATCACGATTTTCTTTTAAGAATCCCAATAATTTTCCAGCGATTTCTTCGGTAGTTGGAGGTAACCCTGCTAACGGTGTTGTAACACTTCCACGTATCTTAATTTGCTTTAAGATATCTCCCGCTAAATCAAATCCTGCCATCAGTGGAACATTTAAGAATAGAGTTAAGAACTCATACAAATTCTTTATATCCCCTGAACTGAGTTTACCAGGTTTTTTAACCATTTTATTTAGTTTCTCAGCTCTAGAATCGACAGTTTTTGCTGGGCCAAAACAACCAACACATGGGTTTCCATTACTAGTACATTTTAAACTACATCCTATACTAGTAATTGGTCCAAAACAGAGTTTTTCCGCATCTAATAAGCAATTTTCTTTTATACTGCAATCATTGCAATATGCTAGATCATTCATAGGGAAAGGTTTTTGTCCTAACAGAAAAGCTATTGCAGAAACAATACCTTCCGGTTTTGGAGGACATCCTGAAATATAAGCATCTACTTTAACTACCTCATCAATAGGAACGATCTTATCTCTAAAACCAGGCATATGTTGAGTTGGTTCTCCACCACTTTCATCAGCTATACTTTCTACCTCAGAGAATTTCCTCTTTACTAAATCGTCTTTATCCCATTGGTT
The DNA here is from genome assembly GCA_019894975.1 of Promethearchaeota archaeon. Classification (GTDB taxonomy): domain Archaea; phylum Asgardarchaeota; class Lokiarchaeia; order Sigyniarchaeales; family SOKP01; genus Loki-b32. The sequence continues at coordinate 23,076 of JAGXNO010000025.1, forward strand.
AGCTAGTCCGTGTACATTTCCATAACAGGAACAAGAACCAAATGCAATAACGAGGAGACATTTCTTCCTCATTAATTCAACATTTTCATGATCTTCATTAGTCCTAATAGATCCCTCAATAAAACCGACTAAGATAGAACCATCTTCTCTTGCCTTCAATGAGTCATGTTTAAAATCCACTACTGCTGGCCAGTAAACTATTTCGAGTGCTGGGAGAACTGGTAACAACCCTAAATGAACATTTAACAAGGATTGATGACATCCCCAACAATCGGAAAGTTGCATAAATGCTACTTTAACTTTTACTGACATATTTGTCACAATTTTGTTTTTTATTTTTTATTTTTTTAAATTTGCTAATTTATTTTAAAAAAAATTAGTTGAGATAGTGTATTGTGAAAATTATTAAAAAATTTCTAATTCTCGTTTTGAATTGTAGAATAAAATGTAAAACAAGATCTTACATTATGGATGGAAACTTCTACTAATATTTTAAAAAAAACTATTAAATTCCTTTAATTGATCTTTATTTTTTCATATTTTGTATGAATTAGATCAAATCTAATAATGGATTTATGAATACCAAAAGAAATTGTGCCTAGAAAACCAAAAATTTAGAGATACTAATTTGAATAAAGAAGGTTTAATCTCTAAAAATTACCACAACCAGAACATTTATTATCAAGGTAAGCAGCACAATTAGCACAAATATTCCCACATTGACTTTCCATACTTTCTTGACTAAATAGGTTAAGAGGAAGAAATTTAGGTAAAATAAGATCTGAGGCAAAAATGGAAGCTGTATGTAAAATTCCCTTTTTATTTGTAGGACCACAAAAATTAAGGTATCGATGTAAAACATCAGTATTTTGACCAATAATTCCTAAGATTAAATTATACTGACCAGTCACGGGAGCTAGTAAAAATACTCTTGGACAATCCTTATAGGCTTCAATAATATTTTGCACTGCATCATAGTTTTGCATTTCCATTAATAAAAATACAACTTTATATTGAAGTTTAGTAATATTTGTATTCGCTTGAACTTTAAGAATGCCTTTTTCTTCTAATTTTGTAATCCTTTTTGCAATTCCCGTATGACTCATAGTGTCAGTGCTAGATTTAAAAATAGTTTTTTCTAAGTTTGTTAAACTCTCACGACCATTGCTAAAGAGTGCTTTTAATATTTGCTTATCAATACCATCTAATTGCATAATTACTTTCTAATTAAGGAACTATATTTAATAATATCTTTGTTCTCAGTTTTTAAAACTTAATGCTTATAAATAATTTAATGGAAAACATTTGACAGAAGAGAGTAAAGCAACTTAGATTATTTAGCAAAATTATTATTTTAGAGATTAACCCTTACAAGATTTTAGCTCTTTTGGTGCGACTGCCCATCATTTTCGTTCCCAGAAATAATATTGTTCTGATAATTTAAAATAAAGAAGATAAACTATTCAATTGATCCAAATTGCCGACACAAGTTTTCAAATTGAAACTATAAATCATAAAAAGGTCAGAAATTAAAACTGAATTGAAGGGGATTGTTTAGAATAGCTACATTACATAAGTATTAAAAGGAATTAGTTACTTTTCTAAACTAAAAAACCTAATAAATAATATTCCATTGATTGGAGAATTTACGTTATGATCGAAAGTAGTATCTATTTGTTACAAGATTATTCAACTCATGAGAAATTATTATCATTATCTCCCTCAGGAAAATTCATTCTATACCTTTTAAAAAGGAAAGGACCACTAAGTCAAAAAGATATCATAAAAAGAACTCTCCTTTCTAAGAGAACAGTTGTATATTCTTTAAAAAAGTTATATGAAGCCAATTTTATTAAGAAACTTACGGATAATAAGGATAAACGACTTCGATTTTATGAAGTTCTTATATAATTTTAAACCTTGAACCTATTTTTTATTGCTTTTTAAAGAAGAATTAATTAAGTCTGGGGATAAATTAAATCTAATTATATTGGCTAGTTAATAATTTCTCAAATCCTCATTCTTCAATTATGATTACATTTTTGTAATAATTTATGAAATATAAAACGATCATTCTAATTCTAGTTTCAAATTTAAACAAGTCAGAAAATATTGTTAGAGATTGAAACAAAAACCATTTCGATTATTTAAATTATCCAAGTTTAGTAATGCTTAAAATTGAAGCTTTTTTTTTTAAAATTGGAACATAATTTAAAAAAAAACTCAAAATCAAAAATTAAAAAGGAAACATGTTATGAGAAGAAATAAAATTTACATATTTACTATTTTAACAGTATTCTTTGTATCTATTATTGGGGGAGCTTCTGCTTATCATGAATACATTTATACTTTTGACTACTCTCATACTGCAGGATGTCATAATGGGAACGCTAACGATGGAGAAAGCTCAACGGGAAATTTAACGATAACACTTACTCCAAGTGGAACCTTAGAAACCCTACAGGCATTTACCATATCAGTTTTTATACATAATTTTACAGAGCTTGACAATAGTGCTTATCAGAATAGAACAACCATTGGAATTTCAAAAGATCTTGGAAATAATTCAGCATTTCTTAGAGATGTAAGTGATGTATCTTTTTCGAGGAGAGTTAAAGTTGATCAATATGGAAGTGATTTGACACCTACAGTACTTGGAGCTATAGCACCAGAAACACCAGGAACATATGAACTTGTTATTACAGCAGTCGCAGCGATGAATCAATCAGATGCAAGTGCTTATAATTTCACTTTTGCTAAAGGTACTATTAGTGTGACTGTAGTAGCGTCTACGGGAGGAGGAGGTACAATTTCAGGAGGTCTTCTTACAATTATTATTGGGAGTACTTTTGCTGTATCTACTGTTTTAATAGTAACGATGCGAAAAAGAATAAATAAAAGAGAACTATAAATCAAATTTTTTACCTTTTTTTTTTTATAATCTTAAATTTTAAATGCTAAAAAAAAATGTCTTAAATGTAAAAGAAGTAATTCCTTCAAACACCAAAAAATTAGCCAAATTGTATGGATGTATATTAAAATTAAAATTTAGTAAACCCTATTATGAATATCCCAAAATTGTTCAAGACTAACTTCTTGTTAATCCTTTCATTAGCAATGTTATTAATTAACTTGCTTCTTATTGTAATATTAACTTCATTTAACCTTATTGTGTGGGGAAGTCCCAACCGATTAGTATATATAATCTTTTTCTACCATGTTTCTGGAGCTTGGTTAGCATATCTCTCATTTGGTATTAGTTTATTATTTCATGTTTTATATTTAAAGAAAAGAAACGTTAATTGGAATCGTTTAGGTACAAATAGTATAATTGTCGGTGTATTTTTTACCGCATTTACATTGGCAACAGGTTCTTTATGGTACAATGCTACTTCTGGAGATTACAATAATATATTCTGGCAGTGGAGTGATACCAGACAAACTATGACTTTAGTATTATTACTTTCTTATTTAGCTTTTTTAATTTTTAGGAGTATGATTGAGGATAAAGAAAAAAAAGCGAAATTGTCCTCAGTATTAGGTATTGCGTTATTCCCTACAGTTCCTCTAAGTTATTTCTCCGCAATAATATTTACTAGCTTACATCCATTAATTAGTCCTACTCCTGGAGAGACAGGTAATATTTATTGGGATCCAGTGAAAATTTTTATGTTACTTTTTAATTTGATTGCAATTACTATCCTATTCTTCTATGTTATACAAAAATTAGGAGAATTAGATAAGGAAAAAGAAAGATTAGATAAAATAATCCAAAAAAGATTAATAGAGGAATAAATAAAATGGCGTTAGAAAATTTATATCCAGACTTAGTAACAATAACATTTAGTTATATATTATTTTGGACAGTTATTATATTTCTAATATTATACCCTAAACTTCGCCTAAAAAGAATATTGAAAAGAATTAAAAATTTGGAGCAAAATTTAAAGTAATTAGGTGTTTATTGTGAAAAAATCTAAAATTATTGCAATTGTAGGAATAGCTATCTCTGTTATAGTAATAGTTGCAATGCTCACAACAGCAGCTCGTCCATACCTCAAAGTTTCTCAAGTTACCTCAAATCCCGCTAAGTATGATAATAAAGAAATTCAAGTAATAGGTGTTGTACAAGGATTTGCTGGTAGTGATTTTAATCTAACTGAAAGTGGTAATAGTATTTTTATTGACATAAATGGGTTAACTCCTCCAACTGATTTAGAAAATGGAATACAAGTAGTAGTAAAAGGAGTATTTAATTCATCTTTAGTTTTAACTGCAAATCAGATCCTTACTCAATGTAGCTAGTTTTAACTAGTCATATAAAAGAAATTCTGAAGTTAATGTCATGATTGAGCTCATTAGTACAATATGAGCACTAAAAAATATTATTTCATAATAAAGCCCTGATATTAGTTCTCCTTCTAAAATCTTTATATTAATTGATATAATTGGAGTAATTATTGGTAAAATTAAAGGAAACAATAAAATTGGTAAAATAAATGATTTATTTTTTACATACATTGATAAAGCAGAGACTAAACTTCCGCAAATAGACAAGTCCAATGTAGGCAACAAAACTCCTAAACCAATAAAAATTAATAGTTGATTCAAGCTGAAATTACTAATTGATGGTGCAGAGATAAAAACACTAAAAAGAAAGAGTATTACCTCGACAAAAGTTAATAATATAAAGCAAAAAATGGTTTTACTCATAAGAATTAGATTAGCAGATACAGGTGATGAAATTAATCCTCCTATTGTTCCAGAATCTTTTTCTTTAACAAAAAGTTTTGCCATAATGTAAACGGTTGTAAAGAAAATAATAAGCCAGTTTTCAATAACAAAAATTTCTAGGGGCATAATTTGATATTGGGTTCCAAAATTATACACAGAAGAAAATATGAAAATCGAAATTATATCAAAAAGAAAAATTGAAAATAAATCATTGATTTGACGGAGTTCAGATTTAAGATCTTTATTTAGTATTACCTTAAGTAATTTCAATCTTGATTTTAAGTTTATTTTCTCATTTTTCAATATACTATCACCTTAAAAATATGATTTAATATGAGTTTCATTAAATTCTTCACTTGCAATGATTTTATTGATTTTTCCTCTTTTTAGAATTATTAAATCATCACAAATTTGCTGGAATACATCAATTTTGTGTGTTGTGAGAATTATCGATATGTTGTTATTCTCTTTTAATTCATTAAAGAAATTTATCAACATTGTGGTTGCATTGTAATCTAATCCCGAAAAGGGTTCATCCAAAAACAATATGGAGGGCTGATGTATCAAGACTCTAATTAATTCTACTTTTTGTTTCATTCCATGAGATAAAATTCTAACCGGTTCGTCGATCCAATCTGTTAAGGTGAATTTCTTACAAAGTTGGTCAATTCGGGTTTTTATCTTTTTTTTTTCAAAATTCAGATGTAAATTAGCATAATATTTTAAATTTTCAAAAATAGTTAATTCTTCAAAAAGAAATGATTCATCTGTAGTAATTCCAATATTTTGTTTTATGATATTAGAATTTTCCTCGTAATTCATTCCACTAACCAATATATTCCCAAATGTCGGTTTCAGAAGTCCACATAAAATTTTAATTAAAGTTGTTTTTCCAGCCCCATTTGCTCCTGCAATCCCGAATATTGTGTGCTCTCTAACGTTAAACGAAATTTTTTTTAGTGCAAAGAAATACCCAAATTGTTTAGAGACATTATTACACTCTATTATATCTCTATTGGATTTAACCATGGTAATATTATCCAAACTTTTGAAAGAATTCAAAATTTAATATAGAAAAGTAATTAAAAATAAAAAAATAATTATTTAAAAAATCGCTTTTTCCTGGATGTTTTTATTATTAGCACTATTCCAGCAATTAAAGTTCCATAAATACTAAATTGAACTACTAAGTCAGTAATTTCTTTTATGGTCATTGTGGTGACGCTAGTTGATTGCACCGTAACTAAAATATTCTCACTTACCGAATTCCAGTTGTCATTAGTATCTCTTGCATGAATTGTAAAGGGTATATCTCCTGTTGTACTAGGAACCCAGTTGTCAAATTCCCACGTATTTCCTGCTGTATTTATCATCGTATGATTAGAACCTTCAAATTCAATAAGAACTTCACTAACATTTGAGAAATCTATAACATTAACTTGAATAAATGTAGATTGTCCCAAATATGTAGGTTCATTTCCCTTTACTAAATTGGAAATTGCAGGACCTGATGTATCTATCACTGTAATATTGTTATCTAACGATACGGTGTTGTTAATTAGGTCAATTGCATAGAGAGAATAGATTTTTAATCCAGTAGTATATGGAGTCCAATTATTATAACGCCAAGTTATTCCTTCTACAAATGTCATCGTATAATTGATGCCTTCAGTCTCAAATAACACAAGATTTATTGGAGAAAAATCCAGTATCTCCACTTGTATTATTGCTGTATCTCCTAATTCTAAGGGATCTGAAATCTCAACTAAGTTTACTAAAGTTGGTGCCGTAGTATCTATAACTGAAATATTGTTTTCTAAATTATTCCAATTATTGTTTATGTCTTTAGCATAAATGACATAATCTTTTACTCCTATAGAGGTTGGAATCCAGCTACTATATTCCCATATCGCTCCGCCTATATTAGATAGTGTATAATTAATACTATCAATTTCAATTAATACCTGAGTAATAGGTGCTAAATCAATAACTTCAATTGAGATTATTTCGGTTTGTCCTAACTCTATTGGATCTGCACTCTCTACTAGATTTGTCAATGAAGGTTGTATTGTGTCTTGTACAGTTATTGAATTGGTTAAATAAACCCAATTTCCCTTGGTATCTTCGGCATAAATTGTATACAATTTTAATCCTGTATTAGTGGGTGTCCAACTATTATATTCCCAGGTGTTTCCCCCGGCATTGGCCATCGTATAATTTACTCCATTAATTTCTATAAGCATTTGATTAATACCAGATAAATCTGTAGCATTGAGTTGAATTGTTTCTATTTGCCCTAATTCTAAAGGATCAGCACTCTCAGATAACATAGATAAGGTAGGACCGTTTGTATCCACTACAGTGATATCATTTGTTAAAGAATTCCTATTTCCTTCATTATCATCAGCGTATATTGTGTAGGATTGTAATCCTGTGCTAGTTGGTGTCCAGCTATCATATTCCCATGTCGATCCCCCGATATTAGACATCGTATAATTTACACTCTCGATCTCTATTATTACTTGACCAATTCCCGATAAATCTGTAACATTGATTTGAATATTTTCGGTTTGTCCAAACTGTAATGGATCATCACTTTCTAATAAGTTAGATAGGATCGGACCTGTTGTATCTACAACAGAAATATCCTCGATTAAAGAGATATCATTATTACTCGAATCACTAACATAAATAGTATATGATTTTAAACCGGTAGACGTAGGATTCCAGCTGCTATATTCCCAAGTTACTGTATTTATTTTCGACATTGTATAATTAGTTCCTTCAATTTCGATTAATACAGAGCTAATCGGAGAATAATCAATAATATCAACCTGAATCATTTCTGTTTGCCCTAATTCTAAGGGATCAGCGTTTTCATACAAGTTTGTAAGTACGGGTGCCGTTGTATCTATTACTTCAATAAGATCGGATGTAAAATTCCAATTGTTAGAATTATCTTGAATATAGATAAAATATTGATATATTCCAACTGTATCTGGTATCCATGTGTCATTTAACCATGTATTCCCACCTATATAATACATTGAATGGTTCACGCTTTCATATTCAATTTTGACTTGGTTGATTCCTGATAAATCTGTTGTATCTATTGTAATCGCTATTGAGTTTCCCAATTCAAGTGGGTCGACGCTTTTTATTAAATTTCCGAAATTTGGGGGTGTCGTATCTTGGACTAAAATACTACCACTAATTTGGTTCCAATTATTTAAAGAATCATTAGCATAAACTTTAAATAATTTTATTCCTGTAGTATTCGGTTCCCATATATGTTGATACCTTACTCCTCCTATATTTGTCATAGTATAATTTATTCCGCTAATTTCAATAAATACTATACTAACTCCCTCAGAATCACTAATATCAACCTCAATAACCTCTAATTGACCTAATTCTAGAGGATCCTCACTTTTAGATAAGTTTTGAATTGTTGGTCCAGATGAGATTATAACCTCAATAGAACCATTTGTCATATTAAGATTATCACTATTATCTACCATGTAAATAGTGTAGTTGAATATATTTTCGGATGCAGGTTGCCAATTTGCCCATCTCCAAGTATCAAATCCCATAAAATTCATAGTGTGGTTAACATTATCATATTCAAGAAAAATATTTTTCACTCCTGAACCGGGTGCATCATAAACTTCAATTGAAATTGTTTCATTTTGCCCTAATGGGAGTGGATCCGCACTTTCAATTAAGAAATTATATGTTGGTGCAGTTGTATCAATTACAGTAATATCGCTACTTATTGAATTCCTATTTCCTTCATTGTCAGTAACATAAATTGCGTAAGATTTTAATCCTGTGCTAGTGGGCGTCCAGCTATCATATTCCCATGTCGCTCCGCCTATATTAGTCATCGTATAATTTACACTCTCAATTTCTATTACTACTTGACCAATCCCCGATAAATCTGTGGCATTGATTTGAATAATTTCCGTATGCCCTAATTCTAATGGATCAACGCTCTCGATTAGATTTGAAATGGTTGAAACTGATGTGTCAATTACTGTAATATCACTACTTATTGAATTCTTATTCCCTTCATTGTCAGTAACATAAATTGTGTAGGATTTTAATCCCGTGCTAGTGGGCGTCCAGCTATCATATTCCCATGTCGCTCCACCTATATTAGTCATCGTATAATTTACACTCTCAATCTCTAATAACACTTGATTAATACCTGACAAATCAGTAGCATTGATTTGAATAACTTCCGTTTGCCCCAATTCTAGAGGATCCGCATTTTCGACTAGACCAAAAAGATTTGGAGGAATAGTATCCTGTACGGTTATAGAATTCGTTAAGGTGTTCCAATTTCCTTCACTATCGCTAGCATATATTGTATACGATTTTAATCCTGTGCTAGTAGGAGTCCAGCTATCATATTCCCATAATGATCCACCTACATTAGTCATTGTATAATTTATACTATCAATCTCTATTAATACTTGACTAATAATAGATAAATCTGTAACATTGATTTGAATAGATTCTGTTTGCTCTAATTCTAATGGATCAGCACTCTCAACTAAGTTAGTTAAAGATGGTAGTACTGTATCTTGAACTGTGATAGAATCACTCAATGAATTCCAATTTCCATCAGCATCACTTGCATAAATCGAATAAATTTTTAATCCAGTATTTATCGGATTCCAACTATTATATTCCCAAATAGTTCCTAGGATATTTGTCATAGTATAATTCACACTTACAATTTCTAGTAATACTTGACTAATGCCCGATAAATCTGTAACATTAATTTGTATTGTTTCTATTTGTCCTAATTCTAAAGGATCTGCACTTTCAATCAAATTAGATAGTGTCGGAATTGTTGTATCAATTACATTAACTGAACCACTAAATGAATTCCAACTTCCCTCTGTATCAGAAGCATAAATTATATAATTTTTTAACCCTGTTATATTTGGGGTCCAATTATATTCATAAGTATTACCAACAGTGTTAGACATTGTATAGTTTATACTTCCTAATTCAATAAGAACTGTACTTACGGTGGTTTCAGAATCAGTTACATCTACACTGACGGTTTCTTCTTGTCCTAATTCTAATGGATCCGCACTTTCACCTATATTACTAAATTGAGGTGGATTGTTTAGAGCTTCTATTGTTAATATGAAATCTCCATGTGCAAAAAAGGAACTTGATCCCCCCGCTCTATAGATTGCATCAGCATGAAGTGTATAGGATTGTTCAGTGGATGGTGCAGTGACTTGGAAGTTAATAATAATAGAATTTCCAGATCCGTCTATTGAAGCAGATTTTTGAGTGGCATCAAAAGCAAAGTTTTTATTATCTCCTCTTCCAGGTGAACCACTTGGAAAGCCCACAGCAATACCACTTCCCTGAGCCTCTGTGAAGCTATTGATTTGAATACTCACTGTAAATATTTCATTGGGGCTGATTGATGTTCCTGAACTAGATGAAATTGAAATATATCCCGAACTGCTTTGGGTTATATCTCCATGACAACTAGCGTGTCCCTCTCCTGAAAAATCATCAAATTGTGAAGTTCTGGCTATAGCTAAACCAACAATTGAAGAAATTATTATGACTGTAATTAAGAAAGCTTTAATTTTTCTATTTATTCTCATTAAAAACCCTTTTTTTTAAATAAATCCTTCGTGTTAACGAAAGGATAAAATATTAGATATAAGATTTAAGTTAGGAAATCTCAAACATAATAAAAGATTTATTAAAACTGGTTACTTTAAACCAATCTATATAGTTCAATTTCATAATCTAACAAGATTTCCGTTTTTAGTTTCAGTTTGAAACAGGTGATTGGGAATAAATTCCCTTAATTTTATTTCGATTTGGAAAGAATGAGTAATATTCAGTCTTTTTTATGCTCCTTCTTAAGAAAAAAAGTTCTTAAAATTGATGGAATTATTCCTACCAAAAAAAGTATGAACCCGGTTATGAAAAAGATATCTTGAAAAGTCTCAAACATTGAAGGAATTATTGTTCCCACAAGTATGAACGAGATACCTGAATGAATTATTGTTTTAGAATTTATTCTGAAAAAGTATGCAATTCCTTTTTTCATTGTAAAATTTCTTGTAAACTTGTAGAATGAAGAAATAATAGAGATAAAGTAAATTACTATTATAGGATTTATCCATATTCCCGAAAAAAACAAAAATGAAAAAGATAAAACTGATTGAATTGATACACCTAAAATTATTATTAATCCTATCCATTTTAGATCAAAATATTCCCACAGAGAACAAAATACAAGTGTTACAGCTAAACCAATTGCTAGAATTAAGGAAGTTATAATATAGAAGTCTGGTCCGATGTAAATTTCATTAAGAGGAAAATAAGTTGACAAAATATTAGTTAATGGGGTAATTAAAAGCCCAAAAATGCATACAAAAGATAAACCAAATAAGAATAAATAACTCAAATAATCAAATAGAAGTTTTTTGTTTCTATATTCTTCCATCAAATAATCTAGTACAATATATATTACATAAAGCGAAAAGCCTGTCAATATTAATCCCACTAGGACAGTCCATACTATCAACTCAGATCCTCCGGTGAAAGAATGAATTGGTGATATTCCCCCTCTTGTAACTAAGGTAGAATAGATTATTGATAAGAAAATAATTCCTACATTGATTTTTATTAAATTAGGGTTTTTCTTTTTGAATATTATAGTATGAAAAAAGGCAGTACTAAAAAGCCATGGAATTAGAGAAACAGTTTCAACAGGATCCCATCCCCAATACCTCCCCCAATTTAATGCAATTTTAGCCCAATAAGCTCCTAATCCAATGCTTAAGGTGAGAACTAACCATCCAAATTTTACAGAAAAATTATAGAACTCTTGCTCATACGAATTCATTAATTCTAAGTTCCGTGTAGTAATTTCAGCAATAGTTATGGTAAAGGGGATCAAAAAAATACCATAAGCAATAAACGTAAAAAATGGGTGCCATATCATAAACGGTGACATTAAAATAGGATCTAGACTTGGATGGAGATTTGGATTCCCATTTATGAATGCAGGTGATATATCGAGTTTAAAAGTATTCACTGATAATAAAATGAACAGGAAAACAATTGATATAACCAATGATATTAGAACAGAACGTATAAAAACCAAGTCTTCCCTATTTTGGTTTTTAATTCTATAAAAGTAAACTATAACCGAATTGAACATCATCCAAGTCAAAATCGAACCATTCTCTCCTGCCCATATAAAAACAATTTTATAAATAAGAGGAAGTGCGGAATTGCTGTAGTTCATTACATATACAATTTCAAATATATTATTTAGAAAACAATACATTAAAAGGATAAATACAAATAAGGTCAGAACCATGTTGAGCGTAGATAGAAGTTGATAATTCAATTTTTTTACAATTAGTAAGAAAAAATCAACTATCAATACAATAATTAGAATTATAACTAGAGAATTCCCAAGAAAGGATATAACAATTATACGGGAGTTAATTACGATTAAATCTAAAATTATGGGAACAATTACAAGCAAACATAACAATAAACTGAGATTTATGATAAGGGTTCTTTTGGATGATAGATCCTTGAGCTTCATGAAAATTACCTAAAATGTTATTATTAAACAATTTTAATAAATATTTTCGCTTTCAAACAAAATAGGGGAAATTATTGCGGTAATATTTTAAAAAAAATATAGTTTTTAAATTATATCGATCAAATTTTTAAATCTAATATTCAAATTAAAAACAATGTCTTATTTTATTATAATTGGAAAGTAAAATGAAAAAGAAAACTCTCATCCTATTCATAAGCATTATCGGTTTATTATCTATATCATTATTAATCTATGGAACTGGAAGACCCAATTATGGTGATACTCATGATTCAAGCGGTTGTCATGATAACTTTGGAGGGTACACAATTTCAAGCACCGTACCAGTAACAACTACAGTAAATAATGTCTCATACACTATATTTAACGTAACGGCTACAGGATCAAACTTATTTGTACAGGCATACCCCGGAGCTAATGATAATGATAAATTTATTATCCTCCCAACATCTAGTAGAATAGTTGATGCCTCAGGAGATGATTTAGATCCTAATCCTAATGCGATTACTATTGCATTTAATGTCACACCTACCTTAGTACAGAATTCCTATACTCTTTTTATATTAGCAGGAAATAATTTGACTGGCAGTCCTCCGTTTGCTTATGTTGAAATTATAATTGGAGCCCCTCCTAAATTTGATCTATTATCTAAAATATATGATCATTTAGGCTTGTATTTAGGATTACCCGCTTTATTATTAATATCAATTGCTACAGTTCTAGTACTGGTAAATGAAAATAAATTCGTGAAAGTGCATGGTATTTTATCAGGGAGTGCTTGGATATTAACTGCAATCAATTTATCTGCAGCGCTTATAAAAATATCACCTAATGCTTGGTTCAGTGTTTATCCCCTTATTTATCATGTTCCTCATATAATTTTGGGATTTATAGGTTTAATTTCAGGATTTCTTAGCATGTTTTTTGGAATCGCAGCAGAAAGAAAACCTGCTAAAATAACGGGTTACATTGCATTATTAAGTTGGTGGGCTGCTTTCTTTTTAGGATATTTTCTAAATAACAATCTTTTATTACTATAATGATTCAGGTGGTATAACAAATTGAACCAATCTAACAATAGTAAAGTAGAAAACCGAACAATAAAAAAAATAGGGAAACAAGATCTTGAGAGTCAATTTTTAGAATTTATATCTTCATATCATGTAAGCACTAATCCTTATGAACTTGAATCCGCTTCTGCAGATCTGACGTCTCTACCCTCGTATCATTATAAATTTAAAAAGCAATATCTTGCTAGTCATATTATCCGTCCAGCTAATGTTAACGAACTTTCACGAGCGATTAAAAAGTGTAGAGAACGTAATATTCCTGTTACGATTAGAGCTGCAGGGACTTCTTGTTTTTCTTCAGCGACACCTTCAAAAGGAGGTGTTATTATAGACATGCGTAGATTAAATAAAGTCCTTGAAGTAAACAAAGAAAAAATGATTGTTAAGGTTGAAAGTGGAATTTCTTGGTTAAATTTAATAGAAGCACTAGCAGATTATGGACTTGAGCCAAAAACTTTTCCAACCAGTTTCAAAACATCCTGTGTAGGAGGTTTTATTGCAACTCCAGGAAAAGCGGGAATAGGAGTAGTAAAATATGGACCAATGGAAGATTCGATTAATTCATTAGATTTTGTTAAACCTGATGGATCTATAGTTAAGATTTTAAAAGATTCTAACGACGAAATTACTTTAAAAGATATTATTGGAACTTACGGTATATACGGAGCAATTTCAAGTGTTGAATTGTCTGTGACGACGCTTAAAACATCATTAGAGATAATAGGTTATGGTTTTGATTCAATAGGGCAAGCCTTTAATTTTTATGAAAAACTCAAGGTTGAACTCCCAAATAAACCTTTATTTCTCTCAATTTCAGAGAGAGATTTCGAAAAATATTCGCATATAAATTTCCCAGAACGTGATTGGTTAGTCTGGGCAGCTTTTTATGACGATCCTGAAGCAACTTCAAAGAGTGTATCAGATGTTAAATATTTTGCCTCGAAAATGAACGCTTTCGAAGTAGATAGTTCGTATTTAAAAGAAAAGTGGCGTGATATAAGCGATGCTGAAGTATCAATTGGTTTATCAGCGAGAAATTTAATATTTCAAGAATATTGGATTTCCGATATGAGATTAGAGAGTTTTATAGATTATTATGTAAAAGAAAGGAGGAAATATAAATTCCCCACTGCTTCCTATGCTATTTCGGGTGAAAAAGGATGGACTAGGGTAAAGATCTTTGGACTTACGGACATTAGTAAACCACGAGAATTTTTCACAGTAAAAGCTTTTTTACATGATTTATCTGTTAAAGCATTTACCCAAGGAGATAGGCTCTATACTATCGGGATAGTTAACTCCTTTTACCTCATCAAGTATAAACCAGAAGAGGTAATGAAATGGAAGATTCTAAAGGATAAATTAGATCCAAAAGATTTATTTAATTCATATCGATTAACTAAAGCAAGAATGAAATTTTGGAGGGTTGCTTTGCTGTTTAACACAGCGAAAATATTATACAAAATTTTTTAATGAGAATGGTTTTAATACTAAAATCAAATCAATGGATTGAGGTATAATATATAACAATTAGATTTAATATAAAATAATATATGGTTTCAATAGAAAAAGTACGAAAAAAGAGATAATGATAAATGAGTGAAGGTAAAGAAAAAGAAGATCTAAAAAATGTTGTTACTACTGGGCCGCCTGTAGCGGGACTTGTATCTCCTTCAAGAGATAACCTCAGAGAACCTTCAGATGAGTTTAAAAACAAACATTCTTATGAGCGTTGTACTCATTGTGGGTATTGTCGTCATGTTTGTAAGGTGTATAATACTTCATGGAGCGAATCTGATTATGCTGGGGGTAGGAACAGAATTATCAAAGCATTAGATCGTGGAGATATAAAATTCAAGAAGGATGATATTATTCCTCCAGTTTTTCGTTGTATGTTGTGTGGTAATTGCAAAGTTGTATGTCCAGTTGGAGTTGACACTTTAAGTGTTTTTCAAAACTTTCGGAAAGAAGTTGTAAAAAGGGGAGCAATGCCAGAAAAATTAAAAATGATGAAAAGCTCAATTATGGAAAATAATAACCCATTCCTTGAAAAACACGTTGATAGATTTAATTGGTGTGATTCTTGTGAGGAAGGAGCTAAGGCTTATGAACGAGCAAAACAGAGAATTACCGCTAAAGAAGAAGAAACTCCTTATTCTGTTGGTTATTTTATGGGTTGTACATCTTCATATAGAAACAAAGAACTTGTGTCGGCGACAAGTCAAGTGTTAGATAAATTGGGAGTTGAATTCGTTCTTTTTCCTGAAGAAAAGTGTTGTGGTTCTGTTTTATTTCGAACTGGATTAGAAGAAGATGCAAATAAACTTGTAAAGAGTAATACTGAGATGATTCGTAAAAGTGGTGTAAAAGAGGTTGTTTTTTCATGTTCTGGGTGTTTTTCGACTTTTAATCTAGAGTATTCGAGAATTGCAGATTATAATTTAGGATTTGATCTTTACCATTTAACTCAGTATGCTTTAAAGATTGTAAAAGAAAAAAACCTAAAAATTAGATATACAAAACGATCAAAGGAAGATCCCTTACTCATAACATATCATGACCCTTGTCATTTAGGTAGATATTGTGGGGTTTACGAAGAACCTAGGGAGCTTATTCGAATGATTGAAGGAGTAAAATTATTTGAAATGAAGCATAATAAAGATATGGCTTGGTGCTGTGGAGCTGGAGGCGGAGTGAAAGCATTATATGGTGATATAGCAGCTGAGGTTGGTAGGGATAGGATAACTGAGACTCGTGCTTGTATGGTCCGAATACGCGAAGACCGTCTAAAAGAAGCATTAGAAACGCCTGCGGAAGTTCTTGTTAGCTCTTGCGTATTCTGCAAAAACAATTTATTTCAAGTTGCAAATGAAGATAACTCACCAATTAAAGTTATGGATATTTCTCAGCTTCTACTCGATTGTGAATTTTATTAGAAGGTTCAAGATTTTTAATATCTATAATTTGTTTCTAATTCTTGAGAGAAACTAAAATAATTATAGATATTTAGCTTTTCAATTTTGAAAATTAGGATTAATCCATTATTACCTAAATTCTTTTAATTGTCTTTTCTTTTTTCTTATTATGAGTGAAAAAAAAGAGAGCTCAGAAGTAATCCGTTTGGCACATGGTGCTGGTGGAGTTTTACAAGAAAAATTAATTGATTTCATTACAAGAAATATCCCTTTTAAGAACGTAAATAATGGGATCGGTGTTGAAGAATTAGATGATGGAGCAACGATCCCTTTAGATGATTATGATAAAGAAATTGTAGTAACTGCTGATGGGCATACAGTTTACCCAATATTTTTTCCTGGAGGAGATTTAGGAACTTTAAGTGTGTGTGGTACTGTAAATGACCTTATAATGATGGGAGCAGAACCGGTTGCTCTCACATCTATTATAATTATTGAAGAAGGATTTGAATTTGAAAAATTAGAAAGATTAGTTAATTCTATGAACTTAAAAGCGAAGGAAGCAAATATTGCGACAATTGCAGGAGACACTAAAGTAATGCCACGAGGTACCTTAAACGAAATAATAATGGCTACAACTGGTATCGGAATTAAAGATAAGAAAATAAAGGTTTTAGATAATCATCTAAAAGCTGGAGATAAGATTATTTTAACTGGAAGCATTGGAGATCATGGAACCGCATTGATGGCTTCTCGCGAGGGGTTGAATATCTCCACTAATTTAAAATCAGATATCTCTTTATTACTTGAAATTTATAATGCGATTAAGATCGAAATTAATAATAATTTAATTCATGCAATGAAGGATCCTACTCGTGGTGGCATTGCTGCTGCTTTAAATGAGTGGGCATCAAAATCTAATGTTAGTATATGGCTTGAGGAAGAAAAAATCCCAATTAAGAAACAAGTCTCTGCAATTTGTGATATGTTAGGATTAGATCCTTATAATATCGCTTGTGAAGGAAGAGCTCTCTTAGCAGTCGATCCTAAAATTTCAGAAACAATATTAAAAAAAATAAAGTCTACTCAGATTGGAAAAGACGCTGAAATAATTGGAAAAGTGAAATCTGAGAGTCCTAAAAGGGTTTTGTTAAAAACAATCGTAGGTGGTACTCGATTTGTTGACATGCCCTTAGGTGAACCTATTCCACGAATTTGTTAAAAGGTGAAAAAATGGAAATACCAGGATTAAATATTCTAAGGAGTAAAGATTTTACTAGCAAAATCATAAAGCGGATCAATGGGATTGTACAAGAAATAAACAAACCTGTAAAATTTATGCATGTTTGTGGAACTCATGAGCATACTATCTCAAAATATGGATTAAGAACTCTCTTACCTAAAGAAATCGAGATTTTATCAGGACCAGGATGTCCCGTTTGTATTTGTCCTGCGGCAGATATAGATAAAGCAGTTGAGCTCGGAAAAAGAGACGATACAATAATAACCACTTTTGGTGATATGATTAGAGTTCCAGCCACAAATATTTCCTTAGCTGAACTTAAAGCTAAGGGTGCTGATGTTCGTATCGTATACGGCCCTAATGATGCAATTAAAGTAGCTAGAGAAAACCCAAGTAAAGAAGTAATATTTTTTGCTATAGGGTTTGAGACTACCGTTCCTTTAATTGGATATGAATTACAATCTGGTCCTCCCTCAAATTTTTCAGTAATTTGTGCTCTCAAATTAATCCCTGCTGCTTTGGAGCTTTTAATGAGTCAATCACAGTTAAGAATCGATGGTTTTATTTCTCCTGGGCATGTTAGTACGATAATAGGTTTAAAGCCATATGAGATTTTTTCTCAAGGATACAAAATTCCTAATGTAATCGCGGGATTTGAACCTAATGATGTGTTACTATCAATTCTGATGCTTCTAAAGCAACTGAGAGATAAGAAGTTTGAAACTTTGAATGAATATTCAAGAGTTGTAAAACCGGAAGGGAATGTCATTGCTCAAAAGATTATAGAAAATGTATTTCAATCTGTTACTTCCCCCTGGAGAGGAATTGGAAGGATTTATGAAGGGGGATTAGAAATAAAAGAAAAATTTCAAGAGTTTGATGCTGATAAGAAATTTGATATTAAGATTGAAAAGGCTCAAGATATTCCTCCAGGTTGTTCTTGTCATTTAGTAATGGTTGGGAAATTATATCCGTATGAATGTACACTTTTTAGAAAGGAATGTACTCCAATCAATCCTATAGGACCCTGCATGGTTTCCCAAGAAGGAACGTGTAGTATTTACTATAAATATCATGGTGATGATCTAACTTCCTAAATTGACCATGGAAAAGCATTATCATATTTATCTGTTCCCCATGCATCTGTTGCAGGGAAATTGCATCGATATCCTTTCTCATAGTTCTTATTGAAATATGTTTTTACATGTCTTCCCCATAATATCTTGTCAAAATCAGCTCTGGTTAATCGTTGAGATTTATTATTTTCAGCAAAATTATTTGTACTATAATCGAGACTACACTTCCAAAAATGAGTATTTTCTTTGAGATATGATACTTTTTCTCCTTTATCTTCTTGAACCCAAGAAACAAAGCATACATCATCTTTACCTTCTAAACAATTTCTTAAATAATGTACTCTTGAATCGAATCCACCTTCACTAGCAGCCCAATATCCGCCCCAATAACTAACAAGAACAATCAAGACACATCCTTGTAATTCATTAACAGTTGGCCATTGAAATTTATTCTCCCTGAAATTTTTAAATGTAAATAGTGTTTTAGGTTCAAGTGATTCTGTAATTATTGAGTTTAATTTCTTGATCCCAAAAAGTTCATTTGGTTTATTGTTAGAATCGATAATGCTATCTTTAAGCTCAACAAAAAGAGTAATTGGAGCATGTTCCTTATTAAGGTTATTCGACCAATCTTGTAAAACTTTTAACCAATTAGAAAACAAATAATCATCAGGATTACCATCTTTACCGAGGAGTACATCTATGTTATTTTGTAAATGATAAACTTCAAAATCTCCTAATTGCTGTATTTTATCATCATGAATATCATATTCAAGCCCTCTAACTCCCATATTTAATTGTTTTCTTACTGATTTTTCATATGAATTATGACTCGTTTTGAAGAAAGCTTCATTATAAGGGATATCTTTTGTTTTTTCTTGAGTACTCATTTTAGAATCCTTAAGATTGAATAAGTTCTAGGTTTTAAAACAAGAAGTTTATCTAATAATAGTTATCATAATAAAATATTAGCTTTTTTTTCTACCAATAATTACCTAATTTAGAATCGAATTTTATATGAGAACTCAAAAAGAGATAATTGAAGGACTATAAAACAATTGAAATTAATATTACCGGAATTGTTCAGGGAGTAGGTTTCAGACCCTTTTTATTTAATCTAGCTCGTTCCTTAAATTTAAATGGGTATATATTAAATAGAGGGAATGCTGGAGTTAAATTAATTCTCCAAGGTAATTCACATATCTTAGATCGATTTTTAGAAGAAATTGATCGTAAGAAACCTAAAATTTCCTATATTGAAAATATAGAAACAAATTATTTAGATAATTCTGAAGAATTTCATACTTTGGAAATCCGGAAAAGTGAAGAAGGTCGCGGTGTTAGTTTAACACTCCCTCCAGACATTTCAATCTGTAATGAATGCTTAAGAGACATGCGTAACCCCCAACAAAAAAAGTATTATAATTATCCGTTCATAGCGTGTGCTGTTTGTGGACCAAGATTTACAACCGTAACTGAATTACCTTACGATAGGGAACGGAGTACAATGGTTAATTTTCCATTTTGTCTACAAGCTGAACCAGAATCCTGCATTCAGGAATATTCAGACTTTAATAATAGGAGGTTTCATGCTCAAACTTTTGCATGTTCAGTATGTGGACCTCAATATACACTTTATAATAGACAAAAAGAGATTATCGTAGATGATCCAATAAGTAAAGTTTTACAGGAAACAGTTAAGAGAATAAATGAAGGAGGAATTGTCGCAGTTAAGGGTATTGGGGGCGTTCATTTAGTTTGTTTAGCAGATGATGATGTAATTCTTAAATTACGTAAAAGAAAAGGAGAAAGAAAATTTAAGCCATTTGCCTTGATGGTTCCAGATTTACAGATCGTGAATGATACTCTAAAAATTTCAGTTAAGGAAAAAGAACTATTAAAATCATTTCGTAAGCCGATTGTCCTATTAGAGAGGAATCAGTTGGTTAAAAATTCAATAATAAGTGAAGAAGTTGCTCCCGGGTTAAACAATGTTGGAATTATGTTACCATACGCTGGAATCCATCATTTATTATTTGATTTTATAGGAAACAAGCCGTTAATTTATACTAGTGGTAATAAATCATATATCCCAATGGGAATTGAAAATTCCGAAATATTTGAACAACTTCAAAACCTTGCTGATTTATTTTTACTTCATAACAGGCCAATTTATCAAAGAGCTGATGATAGCGTTTTAAGAATTCATGACGGAAAAGTAAAATTAATTAGAAGATCCAGAGGTTATGTCCCTGAATATATATCATTACCATTTGAAGTAGATCTTCCCGGAGCAATCGCTACAGGTCCACTATTAGCTGTAACTGGAGCAATAATGAGACGAAACAGGATTTTTCCAACACAACATATTGGGAACGTTTCCCATTTGGAAACATATGAATTTCTAAAGGATGCTCTTTTTCACATGAAAACTCTTCTACAAATAAAAGATTCCGAAATTAAGTTTATTGCCTGTGATGCTCATCCGGAATTTATAACAACAAAATTCGCTAGCGAACTTGGGGAACAATTTAAATGTGATATCTATAAAATCCAACATCATTACGCACATATTTTATCTTTAATGGCAGAGAATAATGTAGAAAAGGACGAAAGAATCATAGGAATTGCTACTGATGGGGTTGGTTATGGTGAAGATGGTAATATTTGGGGAGGAGAAATATTATTAAGTTCTTACAATGATTATAAACGTGTAGGTCACTTAGAATATCAACCTATGGTCGGAGGTGATCGTTGTACTAAATATCCTGCTCGAATGACGGCATCAACCATAATAAATTCATTAGGAATAGATGAATCAGAAAATATTTTTAAGAAGCTCAAATTGGAAAACGATCTCGAATACGGAATTACTGAATTAGAAACATTAATCTCCCAATTTAAGCATGCCAATGGTAAGTTTCCTTCACAAAACATTCCACTGACAAGTTCTACAGGCCGGATTTTTGATACTGTGTCATATCTATTAGGAGCATCAAAAATAAAGACATATCGAGGAGAACCTGCTATGAGACTTGAGGCTATGGCTATGAGAGGAAATCCTGATAAAATTGATTTAAAAATTGGATTCAGTAAGAAAAATAGTATATACATAATAAAAACCTCAGATTTGGTAATTGACTTAATGTCGTTATTAGAAGAAGATAAATTTAAAAATAAGGATATTGCTGCTAGATTTCAAATTGAGCTCGGAAGAACTTTTGCTGAGATAGCTATAAAATTGGGCACTGAAAATAAAGTAGATAAAATAGGGTTAACAGGTGGGGTTGCTTATAACTACTCTTTTTCTAATACTATAAAGGAAAATGTGCGCCAATCAGGTTTAACATTTTTGGAACATAATACTATCCCTCCTGGGGATGCTGGAGTGAGTATTGGGCAATTGATTGGAGGATTATTTGCATATTAAGTAGGATTAAAAGAATTATTAAGATTACTCTTGTATTATAATTATTATAAAAATTACTCAAATATTGTATAAAAAATGATAGTGAATGATGAACATAAAGAAACTCTAATCAAGATTGCTAAAAAACTGATTAGAAAGCCACATTCGGTTCCAACAGACGAAAACGATGAACCGACAGAAACATATATCGAATATTTAAGTCTTATGTATAATCCTGAAGTCTCAAAAATTGTTCTGCAACTCCCTGTTTTTCCTGATGGAATACATATTGCAAAGTTCGCTAAAACTATTGCTATTGATAAAGAAGAATTAATAGAAAAGCTTAAAGAGGTTAGTAGAAAACGATTCGTGATAACCAGGGGAAAAGTATATGCATTACCTGATCCTTTTCTAATCTATGACGCTCCTTTCATAATTAAAGAAAATTATGAAGGCCCTGATGGGAAAAAATTTGCCGATTTAAGCAGAAAATTTTTCATAGAAGATGAGTATTATAGAAAGTGGGAGACATCATGGAAGGGAACACCTTATATGAGAGTTTTAACCGTTAGTGAAGAAATTGACCCAGAACATGAAATAATCCCTTTAGAAGAAGTTTATAGTATAATAGATAATAATAATTCTTTTGCAGTTATTGATTGTCCATGCCGAGTAAGAGCGGGGATTAGTGGAGTTAGAGAATGCACTGATAAATATCCGCTTCATAACTGTCTTCAAATAGGTTTTGCTGCCGAAAATATCGGTGAAGAACCTGGTGCTACTAAAATTTCAAAAGAAGAAGCAAAGGAAATAGTGAAACAATCTGCAGAAATAGGGCTTGTACTAGCAACTGACAATTCAGCGAAATTTGCTACTGTTATATGTTCTTGTTGCGAATGTTGTTGTGGGATGTTGAGAGGTTTAACTGAATTTGATAACCCAAGAGCCATAGCTAAGGCGAATTATATATCAACTATAGATGATGATGCATGTACGGCCTGTGAAACATGTATTGAACGTTGTAAATTTAATGCAATTACTGTGGATGACTTTGCTCACGTAAATCCTGATAGATGTATAGGGTGTGGATTATGTGCTGTTACATGTCCCAGTGACGCGATAATGATGAAACGGTTTGAAAGAGAAAAAATACCTGGTATGTCATAAGATTTATTTTAATACCATTTTTGTATTACCTAAGCTATGATAGAAAAAGATAAGAGAAAATGCCCCTAACAAAACGAATTATTCCTTGTTTAGATGTAACAAACAACAGAGTAGTTAAAGGAACGAAATTCATTGATCTTAAGGATGCAGGAGATGCAATTGAATTAGCACGGTTTTATGATGAAAGTGGTGCTGATGAGCTTGTTTTTTTAGATATCACCGCATCTTCAGACAAAAGAAAAATCTTGATAGATCTAGTTGAAAGAACGGGGGAAGAAGTATTCATTCCTTTTACTGTTGGAGGAGGATTAAGATCAGTCCAAGACATAAAGCAAATTTTAAGAGCAGGGGCCGATAAGGTCACTTTAAATACTGCTGCTGTTCAAAATCCTGATTTAATAAGAGAAAGTGCGAATATCTTCGGTTCTCAATGTATTGTAATTGCTATAGATGCGAAAAGGAATTATGTAAATTCTCCAGAGGACGCAAAAGAAAAAGTTCTTGTAAAAGTAAATAATGAGTATTGTTGGTGGGAAGTATATATTCATGGAGGAAGAACTCCAACTGGAAAGGATGCTCTTTTATGGGGTGAGGAAGTTACTAGTTTAGGAAGTGGTGAAATTCTCTTAACTTCTATGGATTGTGATGGAACAAAAGATGGTTACGATTTAGAATTAACAAAGGCTTTTAATGAAAGACTAAATGTTCCAATAATTGCTTCGGGTGGTGCAGGAAATCCTCAACACATTATAGATGTGTTCACAGTTAGTAAGGCTGATGCTGCCTTAGCTGCCTCAATCTTTCATTACAACGAATATCCTATAGATGTGGTAAAGCAAGAATGCAATAAAGCCGGAATCCCTATGAGGTTATAAACATGTCGTTTAATATTGCAATAATAGATTACGAAATGGGAAACATGAAGAGTATCTACAAGTGCTTGAAATATTTAAATGTTAACAGTTCAATTACATCTGATCCTAATGTGATATTAGATGCAAATGGTGTTATATTACCAGGTGTTGGCGCTTTTGGTGATGCAATAAAACATCTTAAGGAAAAAAATCTACTAAATATAATTCATCAAATAGTCAATGAAGGTAAACCCTTACTAGGCATCTGTTTAGGACTTCAACTTTTATTTGCTACAAGCTCTGAGATGGGGAACTTTAAAGGGCTCAATTTAATTAAGGGTGAAGTAATTTTGTTTGAAGCTGGTAAAGTTATTAAGGTTCCACATATAGGATGGAATAATGTGGATATCCAAAATTTAGATCATTTTCTAGTTCAAGGAATCCCTGACAAATCATATTTTTACTTTGTGCATAGCTTCTATAGTGTACCTGAAAATGAAGAAAATATATTAGGACTTACAAAATACGGAGATATTGAATTCTGTTCAATTGCTTGTAAAGATAATGTTATCGCAACCCAATTCCATCCCGAGAAATCTAGTGAATATGGGATTAGGATTTATCAAAATTTTATAGATTTTTGTAAAAAATGAGCTATTTTTCATAGTAGATTAATAAAATTGTTTAATAGGAACACTTCAAAATTACTATATAGTGAATTGATATGGGTGGTCTTTTCGGAGTTTTTTCAAATGAAGATTGTATAGACGATTTATTCTTTGGGACTGACTATCATAGCCATTTGGGAACCGTAAGAGGCGGTTTGGCAGTTAAAAATTCTGGTGGATTTCAAAGATTTATAAAAAACATTACAACTTCTCAATTCAGGTCAAAATTTGAAAAGGATATCAAGAAAATGCACGGTAACAAAGGAATTGGTGTAATTAGTGATTTTGAAGATCAACCTTTGATAATAAATTCACGATTAGGTGTATTTGCAATTTCTACAGTAGGGAAAATAAATAATCTTGATCAAATAGCAGAAGAAGCATTAAAAAACGGAAATCATTTTTCAGAAATGCATGGTGGTGAAATCAATCCTACAGAAATGGTTGCGACAATAATTAGTCAAGGTCAAACCTTTGAAGAAGGAATACAAAAAGCACAAAATATGATTGATGGCTCGTGTACAATGCTTTTATTAACTGAGGAAGGAATTTATGCCGCAAGAGATAAGTTAGGCAGAACACCCCTTATTTTGGGAGAAAAACCTGGTGCTTATGCTGTTACTATGGAAACTAGTGCTTTCCCAAATCTGGGTTATAAAATATCAAAATACCTTGGACCTGGTGAGGTTGTCTTTATAAACGGAGAAGGATTTGAACAAAAAATTCCTCCTGGAGATAGGTTGCAAATTTGTTCATTTCTATGGGTTTATTATGGATATCCTGCATCCAATTACGAAGGAATTAATGTAGAAGTTGTTCGCTATAAATGTGGCTCTTATTTGGCAAGAAATGATGATGTAGAAATTGATATAGTAGCAGGTATCCCCGATTCTGGCACAGCACATGGTTTGGGATATGCAAATGAGGCAAAAGTTCCTTATTCACGACCTTATGTAAAATATACTCCAACTTGGCCTCGAAGTTTTATGCCTCAAGATCAATCAATAAGAGATCTGGTTGCCATTATGAAGCTCATCCCAATTAAAGAGTTAATTAAAGACAAACGCCTTCTTTTCTGCGAGGATTCAATCGTTCGAGGAACCCAGCTTAAAAAAACAATCCAGCGTTTATTTGATTCTGGTGCAAAAGAAGTTCACATGCGACCTGCTTGTCCGCCATTAGTATATGGTTGTAAATTTCTCAATTTCTCTCGTTCTCGATCTGAATTAGATTTAGCGGGACGATGGGCTATAAAAGAATTGATTGGGAGAGATATTGGAGATCCTGCGGGATATATTGACCCGGAATCTGATAATTATAAAGCTATGGTTGAAGTAATCCGCAAAAGGCTAGGTTTAACAACATTACAATACCAGAAACTTGAGGACTTAGTGAATGCCATTGGGTTACCTAAAGAAAAGTTATGCACCTATTGTTGGGATGGGGTAGAATAACCAACCTTATTTATTAAGCTCTACTTTTAACAATTGACTTTTCCATTTCTGCCAATTTTTGCACAGATTTCAGCGGATATATCCCTGTTAAACATGCTAAACATAATTCGCTTTGATTTTTTTGAAGTGCTTTCATCAGACATTCAATAGTTTGATATATTAAAGTGTCTGCTCCTGTTTTTTTTCGAATTTCTTCAATGTAATCTTCACCATAGAGTTCTTGAAACCTTCCAGCGATTAATTCATTTTTTGTAGGAAAATCAATTCCCATATAACATGGACTAATGATAGGAGGGGAACTTATGCGTAAGTGAACCTGTTTTGCTTCCCCCTTATCCTTTAAAAGTGCAATAATTTGCTGCGTTGTAGTTCCCCTGACAATTGAATCATCTAAGAGGATAACATCCTTACCGGAAATAACACTCTTGATTGGATTTAGTTTTTCTTTTACTGCTATTTTTCGTTTTGCTTGACCTGGTATAATAAAAGTTCTGTGAACATATCTATTTTTCATCAATCCTTCTACATATGGTAGTTTAGCCTCTTTCGCATATCCTACAGCGAAACTTCGTCCTGAATCAGGAACAGGTACTACTACAGCATTGTCTCTTATTTCAGAATTCATTAAAATAGGATCATTTTTAGCTAGATATTCACCTAATCTCAATCTTGCTTCTGCAACTGAAACACCATCTATTGTCGAATCTGGTCTAGCAAAATATACGAATTCGAATTGACATAATGCAGTTCTGTTTGATTTTATAATAATTTCAGAGTGAATGTCTTTTTGATGGCTTAGGTGCACTATTTCACCAGGTAAAACATCTCTTATTAAATCTCCACCTACAACATCTATAGCACAAGATTCAGATGCCACAAAATAGATATTTCTCTTAGTGTTTTTTAATTCACCAATACAGAGAGGCTTAAATCCAAGGGGATCTCTCATCGCGTAAATATCTCCTTCAGAAGTCATCAATATTAAGGAATATGAGCCATCCAACAGTCTACCAGCTAATGTTAAAACTTCTGGCCAGTCTTCTGATCCTAAAGCAATCGAACCAATTAGTTGTGCTATAACCTCAGTATCGGTATCAGTAATGAACACACGTCCCATTTCATCCATATTTTTTTTAACTTCATCAAAATTAGCAATTGTTCCATTAAAAGCCATCGAAAATTCAATTTCGTTATTCTTAAAGTGAAATGGTTGCATGTAATCGGTAGATTTATATCCTGTTGCTCCCGTGGTGGCATACCTATTATGTCCAATACCTACATTTCCCCAATACTGAGACAAAACTTTACTTTCTAAAACTTTTGAAACTAAGCCACTTTTTTTGTAAGTTATAATATTACCACCCGTCTTTAAGATTGAAATACCTGTTGATTCTTGTCCTCGATGTTGTAACGCCATTAATCCTTGATATAAGAGTTTAGATACAGAATAACCTATATCATCAGAAATAACACCAAAAATAGCGCAATGGTCTTTTACTTTATCTCTCATTTTTATTCTAAATTGTTTAAAGAGCTTTCTAGTGTGATAATTAAGAGAAGAACTTTAATTATCTTCAATTAATTTAAATCATAAATAATTTTTAATAATTAGTCTAATTGATTATTAACTATTTTATATAAAATCGTGTCAAGTATAAGAAATAAAACTAAATACTTAGCTGTGTCTATTTTAATCGGAGGTAGAAGTACTCGTTTTGGAAGTGATAAAGGTCTTTTCGAATACTTAGGGAAGCCTTTAATATCTCATCAACTTGATACATTGAGCAATCTTAATCACGATATTTTCTTAGTAGCCAATTCAAAGGAACAAGTTCAAAATTATATCGATCGGATCGATATTAAATACATTACAGGATTTATCATAGATGAAAATAATGTCTTACCTGATTTCAAATCACATACTCCGATGATTGGTTTATATTCCGCTTCAAAAGAACTTAAGAATTTAGCATATGAAAAAACACTTGTAATTGCATGTGATACTCCATTAATTAAATATGATGTTTTAGAACTTTTAATTAAGCAATCAATTGGATATGATTGTTGTATTCCTCAATGGAATAATAATTTTGTTGAACCACTCTTTGCTACTTATTCAATTAAAAAATTGCTTAGAAAGGTAAAAGAAAATTTTAAGGAAAATAATCTTAAATTGTCAAATCTTTTAGATAAAAGCTGGAAAATTAACTATCTGTCTATTGAAAATGTAATTAAGCCAATAGATAAAAAACTTCTGACTTTTTTTAATATTAACACTTCAAAAGATATTGAAAAGTTAATTAATATCCAAGGAGATAAGACCTAACCAACTTCTTTAATTTATTTAACCTTTACATAATAAAAAAAAGAATGTTATATGATATTAATCTAGTGTAGCTCCTCCTATTATTCCTAGAACTCCGCCACCAATGGCTAAAAATGATCCAATCCATAAACCCCAAGATACCCCAGGTTGACTCCCAAACAAAAGACTATCAACCGATCCTAATAATGCCGCTAAATCTTCGAAAGGTCCAATTTCAAGTGCCGCGAAAATTATATATATAATTGGACCAGCTAACATAACTAATCCTCCCAATGCACCAATCAATTTATTCTCTACTAAGCCACCTAGAATAGCTAGAGCTCCACCCGCAACAACTAATATCCCTACAATTAACCAAATGATTTCTTCTGAATAATCAGGATCAATAGGAGTACCTCCAGTCTCTCCCGCAACAAACCCAAATCCTCCTTCCCATATCTTTATTACTGCACCTGCATCTAGTC
>JAGXNO010000026.1 GCA_019894975.1 Promethearchaeota archaeon
CATATGGATGAGACACTGCGTTCATGGCGACTCCTCTCACCACAGGCCACTTTTTAGCTTTAGATTTAATATAGTGGAACTTATTCCCTGCTTTGAGAAACGGCTTATCCGTGCGACCGCCTCCAGCCACGACACCAACCGTAGCGAGGCACTTTTCATTAATCCATTTGGTTTTCTTTGATCGAAATAGTAGTTCGACCTTATTCCCAGACTTATTTCTAACGATCGCTGAAACACCAGAAGCTCTAGCGAACTTGCCTCCATCCTGTGGGGTTGACTCAATGTTGAATACTAAAGTTCCAAGAGGCATTTTTTTAAGAGGTATAATATTTCCTACTTCTATAGGTTGGCCATACCCTGTTTTAGATTGTGTGAATTCTTGTCCTATAAAAACTCCCTCTGGGGGAAGCCAATATCCTTTCTCACCATTATCGTACTGAATTAGTGCAATAGGAGCACCTCTTCCCGGAGAATGGATGAAATCTAATACTGTAAATTTAAATAACTTCTCATTTTTCTTAAATGGTTTATATTTTACACCATTTCCTATATGCCGATGTGAGGGCGATCGGAATGGCAGAGATCCTCTACCTTTGCGTTGAGCAAGTATACGTTTTCCCATTTACTTCACGATATTTTCTGGATAGAAATTTAAATTATTTAAACTATAAATTTTTTATTGTTTTTATGGATTAGAGTTTATTGTTTTTTAGAAGTTCATCAATATTATAGTTGAATGCAATTGGTAATTCTCTTTCAATAAATTCACCAGCAATATTTTGGAGTAATAATTTCTTAATTTCTTCAGGATCACTAGTTTGTCCTAAAACCCAGCCTAATTTAACATACCCCACCTCTGGTAATAAATTTCTTCCGGGAATTACACCAAGGCTTTTCAATTCTCGTCCCGTTGAATAAACGTTCATCCCAACGAATCCATGAAGTGTTTGGGTAGTCATGAGAATTGTCATCCCTTCTTGAGTAGCTCTATCTATTGAATCATAGAGGGTTGTGGGTAAATGTCCTAATCCTGTTCCCGCAAAAACAATACCCTTATATCCTTTATCGACATAAAAATCAATTACTTCATTATCAATATCAGGATATGAATAAATAAGAGCAACTTTCTTTTCAAAGGTAGTTAACGCGATAGTTTTTGATTTTTTTCTTCTTCTATAATCTTGAGTAAACATTTTAATATTTCTATCCCTAACCATTCCAAGAGGGATATTATCGATTGTTCGAAAGGTATCTCTAACCGAAGAGTGCATTTTTCTTACTAAAGTGCCCCTATGGATTAAGTCGTAATCATGTGATTTAGAACCGAGCATTGAAACGACTACTTCGGCGATATCAGAGCTGGCTACCACAGCAGCATTAATTAGATTTAAAGCTGCATCAGAAGATGGTCTATCAGAGCTTCGTTGACTGCCTACCAATACTACGGGGATTGATAGATCCTTTAGCATGAAAGATAATGCAGCACTGGTAAACGACATTGTGTCTGTTCCATGACCAATCATTATTCCCTCAACACCTGAATTTGCTGCTTCTTCAATCTTTTCTGCTAATTTCTGCCAATATTCATATTTCATATTCTCTGATAAAATTTCAAAAACCATCTCACAGTCAAGATTGCATATTTCTGCCAATTCTGGGACAGAACTGAAGAGTTCTCCAGGCGTAAAAGAGGGTATTACTGCTCCAGTCGTATAATCCAATCTTGAGGCGACTGTTCCACCTGTACCTAATAATGTAACATTAGGGAGATTTTCATTATGAGGAAATTTCTTCTCTGGAATTTTATAAGCAGCTTCTCTTTTCCCAATTTTTTTAATTTCTTGTATGTCAGAAACGTTAATACCGATGTTATAGTTGTTTTCTAGCTTAAGGTTAATGAAATTAGGGGCAGAATATTCACTTCTGGGTAATACTATCCCTTCATAATTAGTCTTGGATGTTTTTATGTGGATGATGTCCCAAATTTCTATTTTATTCGCTTCTAAAATCTTCTTTCCTTCTCCCTTGTAACCTTTTAACTTTTCAATCAATTATTTCAACTCCTTTAATTTTTCTTTAATTGCAGAATCTAATTCTTTAGAAACAATGGCCCCATCGATATTTCCCCTTACTTCTTTCATGACTAATCCCATTAATGGCCCTTTAGCTCTCATTTCCTTTTCTTTTATCATTTTAGATTTGTTATTTACAATCTGAGTGATTATTTTCTTCAGTTCTTCCAATGAAATGCTCTCAATTTTTAATTTCTTTTTAATTTGATCAATAGATAATTCTGGTGAGTCTGCTTTTAAACTCATTATTTTTTCAATAGCTTCTTTACTGATTTCTTTTTTATCTAATAGTTTAAAGATACCAAGAAAATCTTTATCAGTTATTTTATCTATATTTTTCCCCTCTCTTCTTAGGGCAGTTGTGGTTTCTAACAGAGTTGTAAGAACTAAAGAGGAATTACTCGGGTATAATTTTATCAATTCCTCAAACAATTTGAGTCTACCTGTGAAAATTAGGTCTTTAATTAATCTTTCTTCTGTATTGAATTTCTTAGAATACAGTTTTATAGTAATCCATGGAAGCTCTGGAAGATTTTTACATATTTCTTCAATTTCTTCTTTAAAATTAAATATAGCTTCTGTATCTGTATCAGGATACAGTCTTGCCCCACCATGAAGTTCTCGCAAGAACTCTGTAGTGCCATCCTCTAGAGCTTTTCTGGTTTCTGGAGGGACTCCTTTAAATGCAAACTTTACACGATTGATAATAACTTTCATTGCCTTAGTAGTTTCCTTTTCAGTTCCTAAAACTAATACAAAACAATCATTTCCTTTGGATGTTAGCTTTTCATTGATATTATCGATATCCTCTTTTGAAAATTTGTATTTATTTAAATTTTCGTCTGAATGTATAATCCCTTGTAGACCAGATATGATTTTTACCTTACTACTTACTTCTGTTCCAAATCTATAATTTTCCATTAATTCTTTTCCGAAGATACCCTTAAATCCGCTGAAATTAATCCCATACAGCTTTTTTCCAGATTTAATACCTTTACTTATAAAATTAGACTTAGTTTTTGCAAAAGATTCAGATAAATCTATAAAACTTTCATTAACATCTTTCTCTTCTAATTCTCTCTTCTCAAGTTCATTTTTTATTTCAATGAGTTTTAGTTGTCTTGATATTTCATGATTGATTAAAAGAGGGATCCACCCTAATTTTTGTACACCTTTTATTTCGATTCTCGTACCCTCTGCGATACTAACATTAATATCTTGTCTAATTGAACCAATAACTTTTTTTACATTGGTTGACCATAACAATAATCCAATTCTTTCCGCAGATTCCCGACATTCATATGGAGTGTTAATATCTGGTTTAGTAGTTACTTCAACCAATGGAATTCCTAGGCGATCTAATCGAAAGTAATTAGTTTTATTTTCAGTTTTTATTCTTCTCGCAGCTTCCTCCTCTAAGCTTAGGATATCTATTCCAATTTTTTTTCCATTTTCTAATTCTATATAGCCATCGGTTCCAAGAATCATTGTACGTTGAAAACCACATGGGACACTTCCATCCAAATAATTTTTACGACACACATGCATTTCTTCAATAATATTTGCGTTAAGAAGTATAGCAATTTGTAGGGCTATTTTTCTGGCTTCAATGTTACACGAGAACGGGGGCGTGTCGTCTTGCTCGTAGGTACATACAACATCGTTATAGCCCTCGTATACAATCCCCATTCCTTTGCCGTATTCTGTTAACATTGCCTTATCATACGTCCCCATTTCGCCTAAGACGGGCCTCATTTTCCGGCTTATTGTAAATTCTGGTTCTCGAGATCCCTGAAGCTCTGTAGGGCATCTACAGAATAACTTGGTTTGTGTGTTGAGCTGCTGGTGAATCTCTAAACCGCATTTAAGACCGAGTTTTTCATAATCAAATTCTTCCATAATAATCTGAATTGGCTCTATTTAAGACAAACAATAACCAATAATTATTATTTCTTTCTAAAATTTTAAGATCCTTCAAAATTCACCAAAAACTATTGAAAAAACGATAAATTTCACACGATTATTCATCAGAAGACTTTTTGCCTGAATATGTTTTTAAGGTCTTCAGAAGTAATTTTTGAAGCCCTATCAAGATCTTTATCAAAACGTATTCTTTTTGTTCGAAATCCCAAATCATAGCCTTCTTTATCTTTTTTATACTCTTCGAACAACCTCTTCCAAAAAGAAACCTTCTCCTCCCGTAAAGATTTCAGTCTTTCTTTAAAGTATT
This sequence comes from Promethearchaeota archaeon, assembly GCA_019894975.1. GTDB lineage: Archaea > Asgardarchaeota > Lokiarchaeia > Sigyniarchaeales > SOKP01 > Loki-b32. The sequence continues at coordinate 4,303 of JAGXNO010000026.1, forward strand.
CAGCTATAGTGTCAATATTACCCTCATATCCAATATCAAACTCAAGAGAACTTAATCCTTCTTTTTTTTCTTTGACTAGGCTCTTAGGTAAAAAAAAAATAAAGTCATTCAGTTTACTAATATATTTCTCTATAGAACCTTCGAGACTTCCTTGGTCGTCTAAATGATCCAAATTAAACTTCTGAAAGAGTACATTAATAAGATTTCCGAACTCATCTTCAATGTCCTCAACATAGTTTTCAGACAGAGACTGATTCTTTACTAAATCAAAAAGCCCAAAAAATAACTCCCGACTGAGTCCAGACACATTATATGCAAATATCCATTTTTCTGGAACAATTAAATTTTCTGAGCCATCCTCAACGGTAAGATTAACATTGTAAGCATGTCTAGTAAAAACCGAGTTTTGTCTTTCTTCTTCATTCATACAACTCACTATTTATAACTTTAAAAGATTTTATATGAAAATAAAAGAATTTAGTACATATAAATTCGAAGGGTCTAAAGGAAACTTAACCAGTAATCGAGGTATTTTTTAGATTTCAGGTCTCTCAAAAATGGAATTCGGAATTCTTTCTTCCAATGAGCTGTTGCCGCTTCGAAATCATCTTCTTTAAATTTCTCCCACATATATAGAGATAGAGTTTGGGATTAATACCTACGGGATTTTATACCTATTTTTACTGATCATACGTTCCTACCATAGTATTTTTTAAATAATAGGTACCATCAGTTTGAGAGATTTTAGCGTATTTTGAAAGAGAATCGATGAGCCATTTTCTCTGTATATCATCACTTTCTAGAACAGGTTCTAGTTGAAATGAATAATCTTTCTCCCCGGAGTGTAACCTAATCCAATGAATTTTCTCGAAAAATAATAATATTTTTCCTAAAAAGTCATCTCTTTGCCCGTATTTCTGTAAATCATTTTCTACTGTTTTTAACCACTTGTTGTAGGTATTTTTACTTTTGAAATTTATAAAAAGCATATTATCCTCAGCGAGTTTCATCCATAAATGTTTGTCATCACTATCATCCAATATTCGATTGTAGTTTATAATGAAATCTACATTTTCTTTTAAAAGTTCTATACGTTCTTTCCGGGCTAAACCCTCCCTGAATAGAAGATCAGTTTCTATAAAATCGATTCTACAATAATAATCTTTAGGAGAATAAATAAAATCAGTAAGTTTTACACCTAAAATCCCTAATATTGCAGCAAAGAACTTACAATTCTCAAAATGTAGATTTCTCTGTTTACCAACGAATTCCAATATGCCGGTTGTATAATTTTGCCTCCGATCAGAAAAGATTTCAAGACTCATATCTTTAGATATTGGTGAAGGATTTACTCGACTTTTAATTCTCTCAAATAATATTTTTAAATCTTCATAATTATTTTTTCTAAAATTCTTTCTCAAGAAATTTAAGTAAGATAATAAAAACCTAGTAAATCTATTAAAGGATATTTCTGAGTATCTATTATTTTCTGAAACCATTTCATATAGTGGAACAGTAGCATTAAAAGTAAATTGCTCAAAGAAATCTTTTACTCCTTTATCTTCTACTCTCTTAAAATCGTCCAATGATTTGCCTTTTCCAAAAAGTTCCATTACATTCTCTAGTACGTGGTTATAAAAAGCTGATATGCTTTTAAATCTTTCATCATTAGGATCTTTCCTATAGTTTATATTAACATATCGGTTTATCCACTCTTTCAAAGATGGGGAGATTGAAATCGTTTGTTGGGTTGTTTTCTTGTTGGAAAGGTATTTTTTGGTCGTCATAATTTTTAATTTTTTTATTTAATATTAGAAGATTTAATAGATGAATACTCTAAATAAATAAGTCAGTTTGGGTTTATAAATAAAACTTACGAGTTTTTATTCTTTTATAAGATACAATTCTCTTTTAGGATACAATTTTATTCATTTTTTTATCGCATCTTCGAGTATTGAAAATTTTTTTAAAGATCTTCACAATAAAATTTTATTTTTTTACTTTTTTAATATATTAAAAATTATAAAATTCAGGTTGAATCTTTTTATCCGTTGACATTATTATTGTTTTAGTCATTTAAGCAGTACAATTTCCCAAAAATAGAATAATAATTCTGATTTTTGTTTTTCAGTTTTTAATCGTTGTAGAAATGTCGATTTCATGGTATTTTATTTCCATTATATATCTTTAAAAGTAACCTTATAATAATTTATTTAGACAAACTAAATCCAGAAAAATCAAGGGGATTGACAGGAGAAAAATGGGAAGAGAAATATAGGAGTAGGAGGACGCGATCCCCCTTTTCTTTCTTTTATAAAATCAATATCGTCTTAATTTTTCACTAATTCACTCTAAATAATATTTCCCATTATTTTGCAACACTTTAGATTTTTCTGAAAGAGTATTCAATAAAAATTGTCGTTCATCAGGATGTTTTGATTCTGATAATCGAATCCGAAATATTAGTTCTTCTTCACTTTCAATATCAACCCAGTGTAATTTTTCAAAAAATCTTAATACGTGGAGATTAAATTCCTCTTTTTCACTAAATTCTTCAATTTCTTTTCCTATTAAATCAATCCATTCTTTCCTGGTTAAAGGGTTATTAAAACTAATAAAATTGTTTTCATCATTAGCCATCTTCATCCATAAAAAGTAATCATCATCATCAAGAATTATGCGTCTGTAATTGATTAATTGATAAACGTTATTATTCATTAGCTTTATTCTCTCTGATCTAACTAGATCTTTCCTAAAAAATAATTCGGTTGCTTCGAGATCGAATCTACAATAATTATCTTTTTCTGAGTATAAACAGTTTGCAATTTTTACTCCTAATAAACCAAATATCGCAGCAGTATATTTACAATTTTCAAAACTCAGGTTTTGATAAAAGCCACTAAATTCGAATATCCCCGTTAGATCAGTGCTGCTTTTACCAGTAAAGAGATCTAAATTCGAATCTTTTGTTAAATTATTTGTAAGGAGCCAATTTCTCAATCTGTCAAAAAGCTCTTTGATGCTTTCGATATCATAAGGATCCATTATGGAGAAATAGAGCCTTCTTATTGTCAAGAAAAATAACGGCAATTTATCAAAAGTTGGATCGGTGAATCTATTTGTTTTAAGTGCGGCTTCATAATATGGTATGATAGCCTTGAATGTAATTTTATCAAAAAAGTTAGATATTTCACTATCTACAAAAGTTTCAAAATCGTCCAGAGATTTTCCTTTATCAAAACAATCCATCGTTTTCTCAAGAACATAATTATAGAAAGATGAAATACTTTTTAATCTATTGTCTTTCGCATTTTTTTTATTATTATCATTTACATATTGTTCTATTCGAGCTTTAAGGGCAGGAGATATTGAAATTGTTTGTTGAGTAGTTTTCTTTTTTGATAATTCTTTGTTTGAAGCCATATTACTAACTCACTCTTAAATATTTAATTTTAGTATAGAGCTATATTCTATACTATCTTGTATATAAAAATATAGAGAAATAAATGTATATTTTTAGGAAGTGTCTTTTTACTCAGAACATAATAAAATTTTTATTTTTCAGAATGAAGAATTAATTTATAACTATTTAAAGAGCTTTTGAAACATAAACTCCATCTGAATTATATTGCATATTATAAAAAAATTGTTTTACACCAATTCCTGATATAACGGCTAGCTTTTTAGCATCAAAATCTTCTTTTGCTATTTTCTCAGCACATTGCATTAACAACTTACCAAAACCTCTATGTTGAATTTGATTGAATCTATTTGGTTTCATATCTTTAGGGACCAATTCACCAACAACCTTTATTTCCCTGACAATCATAGTTTTACCATCGTTTAATTCTGGCCTATGGGCAAATTCAGAAGGTTTTCTTAATCTTAAATAACCAATTAAATAATTATCTTGTTGGTTTTCGTAAGATAAGAAAATTTCTTGCCCCTTCGATGCTTTATAATCCTTTCGATATAGTTTAACTTCATTTAGTGAATTCTCATCGATGATTTCTTTTCTTTTACTTATCCCAAACTCCCTACATCTTATACATTTACAAGTGTCATCCATTTCCCTTAATTTTTCTTGAATTAACTGTCTTAAATTACTTTTTTTACATCCTGCTTCGATTAGATTAGCAGGGATATCTCTCATTATTCGTTGTATTCTAACATATGGAGGAAGATTTGATTTAACCTTTGCGAGCAAACTTATTAATTCTTTATCTGAGTAAGGTGAATACTTTCCTTTCCTCCACCAATCATACAATTCAGTACCCTTTATAACTAGCGTAGGATAAATTTTTAACATATCAGGTCGATAATCAGGGATAGAGAACAGATTTTCAAATAATTCTAAATCTTTATCTATACTAGAACCGGGCAAATTTGGCATTATATGGGCATTAATTTTTAGCCCTGCATCCTTAGCGATTCTAATTGCTTTAATACTATCAGCAGAAGTATGACCTCTCCTAACTAGATTATATATGTCATCGTAAACTGTTTGTATCCCTAATTCAACCCTTGTAGTTCCATATTTAAGCATTCTGTCAACATCATTTTCCTTACAATAATCTGGTCGTGTTTCAATAGTGATTCCTACAATTCTTCTTTTAGAAGTTTCAGCAAGCACCATAGCTTCCTTTAAACTCTCTATGCGTTTTTCAATGATTCCTTCATAGGCACCCTTAACAAAATTTTCTTGGAAGTTTGAATCAGTTGATAAAAAGGTGCCACCCATTATAATTAGCTCGATTTTATCAACGTCATGACCAATAACTTCTAAATCTTTTATCCTACTTTGAACTTGAAGGTATGAATCATAATTATTGTGAATTGATCTCATGGCTGCTGGTTCTCTACCTGTATATGATTGAGCTACTTTTTCCCCTGGTTGGGAATCAGAACCAGGACAGTAAATACAAGTTCCTGGACAAGGAAGTGGTTCAGTCATTATAGCTATGACAGATACACCTGACAGTGTTCTGGTTTTTCTTCTTTTAAGAATGTGAGTAACTATTTCCTTTTCTTTTTCTGTGGCGAAATAAAGAATTGTAGCATTCTTAATTACCTTACTATGATTGTATTTTTTTCCAATTCGGGCTTTAATGCTTGTTATTTTTCCACGAGAAATTTCTGGATTATTAAGCAAGTATTTTATTACATCTCTTGCAATTTTCCTATCAGTTTCTTGGTTTGTATTTTCAAGAGGAACCATTTCTAGAAGTTATAAGATACGTATAGAAGAATTTGTATATTCAGAATAAACTAAATTCTTCATAAAAGTTATACTTTGAGGTTAAAGATTTCTCACTTTTCATTATATTTGAATAAAAAGATTTAATACAATAATCATAATTTTCTTTAAACAACTAATAATTATTAGGTTTTTAGAATGACTGATATCACAATTAAAGATGGATATATGTATGGGGGGTGGAGAGCCCCAGAAAACCTTTATAGAGCTTTTGATGGTGCAACATCGATTCATGATGACTCAGTAGCTAAGAAAGTAGGGATGCGAGGAGGGACAATTCCTGGAACTATACATTTGAGTTTGTTCGCCCCTTTAATGCTTGAAATTTTTGGACAACGATGGTTTGAGAAAGGATCCCTAAGTATGTACTATACTTTTGCAACAACAGATAAAGAAGAAGTAAGAGCAGTTGTTAAAATGCCACCTGAGGGTGTTGATAATGTTCAAGTAGAAGCCCGAGTTGAGATGCCAAGTGGACAAGTTGTTGCTACAGGTACAGTTGCAGTAGGAGAGCCTAAAGATTTGTCTTACTTACAAGCTTTAGAACTTAGAAATAGTAATCCAGAGGATTTGCGTATTTTAGCAGGAATGAAGGTTGGAGATGCCCTTGACAAACAAAATATCTTAATTTCGCAAGATGAGGCAAGCAAGGGACTACCAGGTATAACTGATCATCTCGATTATTACAAAGGAAAATCACCATGGGGAAACTCAATACTATCACCAACAGCAATATATGGTACAATGGCTCTAGGTTCTAACACATTGAAAGCCACAGAGATTAAAGCGGTTCCATTTTTCGGTGCCACCGAAATTCAAAATGTTAACGGTCCTGTGATGGTTGGAACTCCTTACGAAGCAAGTGGGAAAATAGCATGCGCCGGTGCTAGTAGTAAGACGGAATATTACTGGCAGGATTGTCTTTTAAAAGAAAAAGAAAGTGGAAAAGTAGTTGCCTCTATGCGTCATATGAATCGATTCATGAAAGCGGGATCAGCCGTCTATAGCAAATAGCCCAAAGATAATATTCTTAATTTTATTTTTTTTATAATAAATTGATCAATGATCTGAATGAAATCCTTAAGGGATAATTCAAATACTCATTTTTTTTCCTGTAAAATCTCTTTTAAATTTCCCAAAATCTTCAATTTTTTCTAATTGTTTAGAGTTGAAAATCGGTCCATCCTTACAAACTAACAGGCCTAATGGATCTAAAGCACATAATCCACATATTCCACAGCCACATCTCATTATCCTTTCAAGACTGGCGTAAAATTCAATATCATGCTTTACACATATTTGAAATAATTTAAACAACATAATCTCGGGACCGCAGGAATATACTATCGTATTTTTGAGTTGTTCTAAAGTGTATTCTTTAATTAGTTTCTGAAAAATGTCTGTTGTTACTCCTTTTTCACCATAATTCCCGTCATCTGTACAAAAATGAAATTCTGAATTTCTACGATCATATTCATATAGTTCATCCATAAAGAGCAAATCACTCTCTACCTTAGCCCCTTGTATAATTTTAAAATCCTGGTTTGATTTATTCAGTTCATAAGCTAAAAACCTAAGTGGTGCCATTCCAATACCGCCACCAATAAGAAATATGTTCTTATTCTTATTCACTGGTTTATCAAAGGAATTTCCTAATGGCCCTCGTACACCTATTAAATCATTTATCTTTAAATCATGTAATGCTTGGGTACAATCCCCGACATTTTTGACAGTAATAGCCCAATCATTTACCTCATCGCAAGCTGAAATTGACATGGGTATTTCATCTACACCTGGAACCCATACCATGACAAATTGACCAGGATTAGGTCGTAGTTCTGTTGAGTTATGAAAAATTATTGTTTTGACGTTCTTACATTCATTGATAATTCTACTTATTTTTATTGTCTTTATGGTATTTTCACTCAAAATCAGGCACCTCTTGAGTTTTAAAATGATGTGCTAATCCTTTGATGTCATTAATGGTTTTATATTCATTTTCTTTAAGGTGGTTAATTATTCCTTCATTGATTTTAGTAAGCGTTTCTGTACCTTTATATAAAGCGGTACCTACTTGAACTGCTGAGGCTCCTGCTAGAAAAAACTCGACCACGTCTTCCCAAGAATCTACTCCACCACACCCGATTATTGGAATTTTCAGTACTTTATATAAATCATATACTTTTTTCACGGCAATTGAATGGATTGCTTTTCCGGAAAGCCCCCCACTCCCATGAGACAAAATAGGTCTTTTTGTTTTTACATCAATTACCATAGCTGCTAGAGTATTTATTGCTACAACCCCATCTGCACCACCTCTTTCGGCGGCTAAGGCAATTTCACTCAAATTTGTTACGTTGGGATTAAGTTTTACAAAAAGTGGCACATTCAAGCCTTTTTTTAAGAATTTAACAATTTCAAAGGTTAAGTCTTTATCAATCCCAATTGATGCCACTTCAGCATGAGGGCACGAAATATTAATTTCAATGGCATCAGCACCTGCCTTTTCAGCTTTAGCTGCAACCTCAAGATAAACTTCATCAGTATCCCCAAAAACACTTACAATTAATGGAATATTGTTATCTTTGATTTCCTTTATTTCTGAAATAAAGTTATCTATCCCCGGATTACCGAGTCCGACTGCATTCATAAAAGTTCCGGGATATAGTTCGATTATAGAGGGATTTCTATACCCTTTCCTAGGAGTTGGTCCAATAGATTTAGTTGTTACCGCACCTGCCCCAGCATCAATTATTCTCTTCATTGAAGAATAAGACACTCCTAAAATCCCAGATGCTAAAATGAGAGGGGTTTTTAATTTTAAACCAGAGAGATTTATTTCAAGCATTTTTTTAAGAAAATAATGATTATAATTTTATAATAATTATTAATGAAGAAGAAATAACTCTGAATCAATGTAAAAAAATGAAGTCATACATCGCAGATACTTTATGTGGAATTTTTGCTTTTGATGAATCTGGAAATATATTAAATTTTATCGATTTTGAAGATGATAAACAAAAAATAATCCAATTTTATGAAGCTATTAATGAAGGAATTATTCAGAGTGTATTTGAAGATTTTTTATTAGAATTGAAGAATTCTGGTTTTGATGAATTTATATTTGATAATAAGGATTTACACACATTAACTTCACAAACACTTGGATACAAAACTGAATTAAAGAGTATCTCGCTGGAACTTAAAGATTTTCGTTTAAATTTGCTAATCCAATTAAAGAAAGTTGGAATAATCAAAACAAAAGATGAAATCCTCGCACAATACAAAGAGATTAATGAAGAATTATCCAAGAAAAAGGTAAGTTTAGCGAGTGGGCACTCTGATAATATGATAATTCAAATTATTAGTATATTAGATGTGATTAAGAAATCTATAAGTCTATTATCTAGTCACCTTAGAGAATGGTATGGATTACACTTCCCAGAATTAACTGATAAAGTGATCGATGATAATATGCTATTAGCAAAAATGATTTCTACCCTCGGTGCAAGAGAGAAATTTACATATGAAAATCTTAGAAAAAATTTTGAGCTATCTGATAATAAAATCAACATTTTACAGGAATATGCATCAAACTCTATGGGAGCTAATTTTAATTTGAAGCTGGTTCAAGATTATGCGAGTCAAATACTTTCATTAGATTCATATAGTCAAGACTTGGAAGAGCGCTTGACAGTTCTAATGACTAAATCTGCGCCTAATATAAACGCAATAATTGGATCATTAATTGGTGCAAAACTTATAGCAAAAGCAGGAGGTTTAAGAAAATTAGCCTTCATGCCTGCATCTAGAATTCAATTATTGGGGGCTGAAAAAGCTCTGTATCGCTTCCTCAAAACTGGGGAAAAACGACCAAAACATGGATTGATTTTTCAATGGAATCAAATTAGGGGCAGTAAATATTATCATAGAGGTAAAATAGCTAGGGTGGTGGCGGGTAAAATTGGCATTGCTGCGAAAGTAGATAATTTTAATGGTGATTTCATAGGAGATGAATTAGCAAGGATTCTTGAATTAAAAATAAAAGAAATTGAAGAAAAATATCCTAATCCCCCAAAGAAAACAGAACCAGTAAACGTTAGAAAATCTAAACCAAAAAAGAGAAGATGAGGGATATTTTTAAAATATGTCTAATATTGAAATAAGAAATCATCCAAAATTTTATAATGTATTTATATCTGGCCCAAAGGGGAAATTCAAATTATATACAAGAAACCTTGATAAGGGAAATAGAATCTATGGAGAGAGATTGGTAAATTCAAAAGAAATTGAATATAGAGAATGGGATCCTTACCGAAGTAAGTTAGCAGCATTATTATTGGAAAATCCTATTACCAACTTTTTATCGGAAGATTTAAATTGCCTTTATTTAGGAGCCTCCTCTGGCACAACAATTTCTCATCTTTCCGATATTGCCTACTCAGGAATTATTTATGGTGTTGAATTTGCTGAAAGAAGTATTAGACAGTTAATACAAAGCACATCTAGAAGGAACAATATTATTCCTATATTAGAAGATGTTCGATACCCTCAAAATTATGCCAAATCAATATTTTCAAATATAGACCTAATTTACCAAGATATATCTCAACCTAACCAAGCAGAAATTGCGATTAAAAATTGTAATTATTATCTTAAAAAAGATGGAATACTAATCTTTGCGATTAAATCTCAATCCATTGATAGCATTCGAAAATCTGAGGATGTGTATGCTCAAGAGAAAAAAATTCTTGAAGAAGCGGGGTATAATATTATTGAAAGTGTAAATATACATCGGTATGCTGCCAACCATATTATATTAATCGTTAAAAGAGGGAATACTTAGAAAAAATCAGTTATTTTTTTATTATGTAAATCTTCAGCTATTATTTTTCTTATTGTAGCCCACGATTTCCTAGCGAAAGGGGGTGATTTTTTTTTTTCCTTTATCCATATTCGAAGGAAATCGATTGTTCTTCTATCTGAAGGATATCCTGATCCAAAATCCCCAAATTTTTCCTTTAATTCCTCGATTAATGTATCTCGTTTATCTTTAGCCACGATTGAGGCTGCAGATACAATTGGAAAGAGATCATCAGCTTTATGTTTTGAAATGAGTTCATCTGGTTTATAGTCTAACCGTTTTAAAATAGAATCCCTAAACCTATTTTCAATTACATCAACCGCATCAACATAAATAACACTTGGTTTTAATTCTCTGATGATTTCTGCCATTTTTAATTCTTCAAGTTCATTTAAAGTGATTTTATTCTCTTCTCTTTGGTCAATTTCTTCGGGTGGGACTACAATAATTTTAAAAGATTCACATCTTTCTACAATTAACTTTGCCAATTTACTCCTTTTATTAGCATTTAGTTTCTTAGAATCTTTTACTCCGATCTCAGTTAAATAAGGGAGATTTGCTTCTTTAAAACAGACACCACAAAGAACCAGAGGACCAATTACGGGACCTTTTAGGATATAATTCGAAATGAATTAAATTCTCCCAGCCTCGTCTATACCACAAATCACTTCTGATTACCTTTTAAGAATCTTGGATGAGTTCGATAAATTCTTCCTCATCATCAACTTGTTCTAAATTCTTTATTTTAATAATATGAATATCCTTTCCTTTTATAGTTCCTGGAATTCTTACACTATTATCAACAATGTACAATGCTGTTTTATGAAATAAATCATTAAACATCTTTAAACAATTGAAATTTACCTCATTTACTTTCTTCTGCTCATCAGAGAGAGCTGAAAAAAGAGGATAAAAACCATCACTCCCAACTTTATCGATAGAAGAAAATAAAGATAATTTGAAAGGTACTGAGCCTTTCTTGTACCAGTAAGAAGATAATCCAATATCATTTACTATAGTTTGAACATGGGATTCGAATTCACTGAGTTCCTTTTCTTGGAGATAATCATTATCTCCCATCTCATGCTTTACATTCCACTTGAAGATATTAATTTTTTTGAAAATTTCACTATCTTCTAAGATATTTAAAATTTTCCTAGCTATTTCTTCAGAGGGACGCATGCTTTCATTTTCATATGAGCAAACGGTTCTCTTAGTTATTCCTAACTTCTCTGATAATTCTTTTCTTGTTATTAAACGTTGTTCTCTTATCTCTTTCATTAGAACACCATCTAAAAACACAACACCACCACCTCTCTTAGCTAATATATAGGGATATATATTATTTGCAAGAATTTTTTCAAGCGTAGTTAATGTTATAAAGGGTAACCCATTTCTAACATAAATTGTGTTATCTTCTAAGTTCTGATACCTATTTTTTATACCTATCAACAAGGGTTTAGATTTTAAAATTGTTGATAAAGACTTAATATCACGTACTAGATCCTGATTTAAATTATCAATATTAGGAAAGACTTTTACACTAAAAACTAAATCATCTCTTTTTACTAAAAGATCAAAGCAAAATTTACTTTTTTTTGATCCAAAATTTCCTAAAGAGAAAGTTTCGAAATTAGCCTTTTTCAGCAGACCATCAATTCTTTCAATAACAGTACTCGACATTAAACCTAATTACTTTAATGATATTTTATAATTAAACCTTATTTTGTGATAGTAATATTTTAAGACTTAATTAATTTATTTCTGTTTTTAATAATATTCGATAGGGTTTATTGTACTTTTCATTAATCTTGAGTAAGTTTAAGAAAGTCGGCATCAGTTATTATGCCAACAAAGTCATGTTGTTCATTTTTTACCAACACTGCGGAGTATCTTATAAGTAAATTTGAGATATCCTTCACGTTCCAGTTCTCATCAACTTCAGGGAACGGTAGTTCTTTTATAAGAGATACATCCCCACCTAGAATCTCAGGATTATCTGTTATGTGTTTTTGAATTTTTTTTGAGGTAATGCTTCCAAAATTATGTTTATTTTCTATTATCGGAAGTTGGGAGATATTTTCGTCATGCATAATTTCTACAGCTTCTCTTATGGTTGAATTCGGTTTAATAAACTTGATATCACGGCTCATGATGTCTTTAGCATATCTTTTTGACTTTTTTCGTTTATTTTTTTCTTTCTCTAAATATTCGTATATCATTTTAAATTTAGTATAGGGAGGATCAACCAATCCACTTTCAATTCTTGAGATTGTAGATTGGGTTATATTCAATTCGTCAGCGAGTTCTTTTTGACTTATATTTAATTTCTTTCTTAAACGCCTTATTTCACTTAAAGAAGGTAAATTTATCATATTTGGTTGGTATAATTTATGCGTGTTGTGCATAATGAAAGTAATAAATATTTATAAATATTTTTCATACCCTAAAATTAACCATACAAAATAAATGAAACGACTATATTTTTCATTTAATAAGGAATTTAACTGATAAATAATTTAAAAACATACTTAAAAGAACAATTTATATCATTAAGAAGTTGGTTATATGAAATGTTAAAAATTACTCGAGCAAACTTTTTACCTATTGAAAAGAGTGAATTTCCTGAGATTGCGGAACGCAAAGGCCTAGGTCACCCTGATACCGTCTGTGATGCGGTCGCAGATGCTTGTTCTAGAGCCTTATGCGTTTATTATCTTGAAAATTTTGGCCGAGTTTACCACCATAATGTCGATAAGGCTGCCCTTGTTGGAGGCACCGCAAAACCCAAATTTGGTGGGGGTCTAATTATTCAACCGCAATATTTTTTAATCGTAGGACGTGCAATAAATCAGATACTTACAGAATGTACTGATGGACCTAATAAACTTGAATATGTCCCAATCCCAACCATCTGTATCGATACACAACGCGAAGTGTTATCTAAGATTTTTAGAAATCTTAATTTAAATCGTGACATTCAGTTTGATTACGCTGTAAGGCCTGGATCCATTGATTTAACAGGCGTATTTGATGAATCTCACCACACAGATGATGTTCCATTGGCAAATGATACTAGTTTTGGAGTAGGGTATGCTCCATATTCAGATGTTGAGAGAGTGACATTAGAGGCTGAGAACCTCATTAATTCTCCCGCATTTAAAGATAAGTGTAAGGGCTCTGGGGAGGATATAAAAGTGATGACACAGAGAATCGGAAATAACGTGGGAATTACAGTAGCAGCTGCGATGGTGAGTAAATATATTAATGATGCTGACGAATATGTGAGTTATACTAATCAAATAAGAGATGCTGTATTGGATCTGGCGTCAGACATTATTCCTGAACGGGATGTGACCTGTCAAGTAAATGTTGCAGATAATATAGAGAAAGGAATTATGTACTTAACAATTACGGGCACATCTGCCGAAGCAGGAGATGATGGTGAGGTAGGACGTGGGAATAGGTCTAATGGCCTTATTACTCCTTGTAGAACAATGAGTTTGGAAGCTGTTTGTGGAAAAAATCCAATTAATCACGTAGGAAAAATCTACAATGTATTAAGTACTGAAATCGCAAGAGAGATTATTAATCGAGGGCAAGGAGATATAGTAGAAGCGCATATAAAATTACTCTCTCAAATAGGACATCCAATTACGGAGCCTTGGGTTAATTCTATAGAACTAATCCCTGCAGAAAATGTAAATTTTGATTCTGTAAAGAAAATAGCTGCGGAAGTATCTGAAGAAAAATTATCTAAAGATGCGTTAATTGATTTGAGAAAGAGATTAATCGCAGGCGACGTTCAAGTATATTAGAAAATAGGTATTGATAAACAAATTTTTATTTTTTTCTCATTTTTTATATATTAGATTTTCAAATAGGAAACTAATTATTAAATATTATAATGATTATTATATGGGTTTAGATAAATGGCTTAACTCTGAGGAAGTAGAAAAACAGAAGAAGAAAAAGCCCACTGAGGTTGGAAAAAAGAAGAATGAAGGAAAGCAAGCTCCTGAGTCGAAAACCAACATTGTGAAATTGATGAAATACACTCTTAATTGCCCTAATTCAAAATGCAAATACCAGAAAACAGTTATGAAAAAAATTCTTACAGATTTGGATAAGATCTGTCCTAGATGTGATAAAGAAATGAAAGTTAAAAGTATCTAATGATATCCAAATTAACTTATCGTTGTTTTTTTACGTATTCAACGGGTTTAAGAGTTTTTAAGTCAAAAACCGATTCACAATTAGGGCAAGTGTTCGGTTTCTTACTGTATTTGAGAATAAAATAGATTATAAAGCCCAGACCTATGGTCATGATAACCAGGAACATTAAAATTTCATGATATTGATGGTCGAAAGTTTTTCGACGCAGTTCGACGGTTTGCTCGCATGTTGGACAAAACACTTTATGTCCCATTTGTCGGTTCTCCTCAATTAACATACAAAAACAAATTGAATATAATGTTAAAATAAATACAGTGAAACTTAATTATATTTGGTTTGAAATCGAATTATTTCTAATCTCATTTAAATTTTTTGCTGATCTGCCAATGTAAATGGAGTGCGCCTTAAGATGTTGATTAATTTTAGTGTAGCTTCCCATCCCTAGAATAGCTCCCTTTTCCACTATTGTACCAGGAGAAATCACGCTAAATGCCCCTATTGTGCTTCCTTCTTCTAAAATCACTCTTTTGATGATTAAAAATTCTCCTACAATCATAGAACTCATGATGATTGATCCTTCACCAAGAATAACATTATCCTTAATTATTACGAAATCTGAATCGATATAGCTGTCTAGAACACCACTATTGTATGAAACCTTTACTCCTAGTGTTTTCAAGGCTAGTAATTTTGCCCAAGGTAAAGGGAAGTAATTAAATATTTTTAAAATCAAACTTTTTAAATTTTTTCTTAGAATGTAGAAAATATAATCTTTATTTTTTAAAGATCTCAAAAAAAATCCTTCTTTTGGCTTATGAATTAAATTTATAATTATCAAAAACAGTTTTGAAAATAGGAGGAGAAAAAGAATGAAAATTCCATAATAGAGAACAATAGAAACGGGCAAAAAACACAATATTACTATAGTTGGGATAAATGAGGAGAAAATATTGAAAAAAAGCGAAAAAATTAGACTTGTTGGGAAAATTGAAAGCCAAATCAAGAGGATATAAAGCCATAAAAGACTGTAAGGGGTTGTACTGTTGTTTGTCACAATTATATCGTTAATCGGTATGATTATCACCAATGTTATTATTATAATTATACGTTGAATTGGGGCTTAATTTTTCGTTTTTCGAAGTAACAACGAGGGGGAGAATGGTTACATTATTCTCGATTTCTGTTCCTGGAGCAATACAACAATTATCTGAAATAGCAACATTATCTCCAATAATGATACGTTTAATAGTTAAATTCTTATCCCACAGATGATTTGCAAGTAATGCTTTTCCCAAATATGAGTTTCGTCCAACTTTTAAGAACTCCTTTGCAATAAAGCAATTTTCGATTACGGAATCTTTCCCAAATTGACAGTTACCTATGAAATTAAATGCGGGTTTCATTAACCACGGAAAGGGGCTCTTTTGTATTTTCCATTTGGCATATCTTAGAAAAAAAGAGCGTTTAAAGTAATTGTTGAAATCAGGGGTTTTATTACTCCAATGATAGATCCCTTCTTTAGCGGGATTGTTATATTGGGATATTTTATACACTAATTTAGTAAGTAATATGACAACGAATAGATTTACAAGTAAAAGAATAATAATAAATAAGGGGGTTATTAAAAGTATTAACAATGTGTGAAGATCTATAAAAACATGGATAATTGTTGGTTTTAGTAAATAAATAGGTAAAATAAATTCATTGAAATAATAAAATGTGCCTAATATTGGAATTATATTTGATAAAAAATAGATGATTCCAAAAGTTAGGACGTTTAAGGGTAAATTTTTCACAAATTTCTCTTCTGAATCGTTGGGAATTGGATTATAAATCTTATCAGAGGGGTTCAAAAATTCCATTTCTTTTCGAATTTTCGTCTGATTCTGGGGAGAATAATGTAATTTTTCTGCAGGATTCCCAATATAGACTGTATTTGATTCTAAATTTTGGTTAATTTTCGTTACTGACATGGCACCCAATACAGTGTTAGACCCTATATGAGTACCTGGGGCAATGAATGAATTCGAACCAATAATTACGTTATCTCCAATTGATATTTTAGTAATAATTAGATGTCCCTTAATTATCATGCTTGATCTTATAGAACATCCTTGACCAATGCTTATATTGCTTCCTAGTTCGATGAATTCGGTGTCTATATTGCCGTTAGATATATTGTTGGAGTAGTCCGTTTTTATTCCTAAAAGCTTCAATATAAGATTATGGATAAATGAAGAAGGAATTAAATTTGCTGTCCATATCGGTAATTTCTTAACAACTGCTCTTAAACTCCAATAATAATAGTCCTTATCGATTCTTTCCATTCTAAACTTCCCTTGTTTTGGTTCATGAAGATTTTTGATAATAATAAGCCCCAGCTTTGATAAAAGAGTTGAAGTTATGATAAGTGTTAAGAATCCAAAACAAATTATTAAGGGGAAAAGATAATAAAAAAGTAAAATAAAATCTTTAATTAAGGTCCAAAATACAAAAATTTCAATTAGAACTGGTAAGAGAGACCCCCAAATAATTAAAATGTAGACAAGAAGAAATTTTTTAGATGCCAATGTATTTGTCGTAAAAAGGCCATCTTGAATTGAGACCGGGGAAGACAACGTTCAATTTATCTTAAATTGAATTAGAATTGTAGATTTAATATTTTTCACAAGAATTAAACTTTTGTAATTGTTTTGTTCATGGCTTATAATCTCTGCCAAAAACTTGCCAAGCGAATAAAATAATTATACTTAGATTATTTGAACCCTCGAAATGGTTTTTTCTCTGGTTCTTTTCTTTTTTTCTCTCCTGTTGTCAGTAAGTTAAAAGTATTTTCTACTCCTAATTCGTTTAATTTTTGTCTTTCCTCCTCTAAAGAATATTCTTCCTGATTTAAGGAATTTTCTTCTTCTTCATTTTCTTCCTCACTCATTATACTCACTTACAATTTATCAAACTCTATCTAAATAGTATACTTCATATTAATAAAATTTAGCAAAAATAAGGAGAAAAGAAATTTCCCAAATTTGTTGCTCTTATCATCATTACAGAAAAGAAGATACTAAATAATATTTTAAATCTGCAATTTAATAATTAATTAAAAATAATACTTTTTAAAAAAAAGATAATTATGTCAAATTGCGCTCATTGTGGGGATGAAATTATTGGGGAACCTTTTTATTGTGATAGTTGTGGATACAATTATTGTTTAAGACATAAAGATCCCATAAATCACGATTGTAATATTATTAGAGAAAGTTCAGGAGTACAACAATCTACAACAATACCACAAACTTATGATCAGGAACCACAAGTAATATCTATCTCTCAGAGTCAACCATATCAATCCTCAAGTACTTCCGAAGTTACTCGAGGAACTACAGACGGTACTTATACATGGTATCGTCAAGAATCTCAAGTTCCTGTTGATGCTTTTGATCCTGATTCTGGAATTGAATTTAAGGGAATATTGTTACCTCACAAGTCAGAATTATTTCATTTTGTTGTTGGTGTTTCATTAATATTTATTATTGGATTATTAACATTCTATCCTAGTTTAATCGGATCTGGATATGAATGGGCAATTTTCATGTTAGCAGGATTTTATGCCACAGCCTTTTTCTTTCATGAATTAGGGCATCGACAAGTAGCAGTACATTTTAATCTTCAAACTAAATTTAGGCTTTTAAAGTTTGGAATCATGTTAACTGTTATTGGAGTAGTCTTTAATTTATTTTCATTAACAACAGGGGGAGCAAGTTTTCCTTCATTAGCTTTACCTGGAGCTGTTGTAGTTTTGGGTTTGAGTAAGATAGATCGAACTACTGGGCTTTGCAAAGCTGCTGGTCCTATCGTTAATCTTGTATATGGATTGATTCTTTTTGTGATCTCCTTCCTAATCCCAACATATCCACTTAATATGTTGATAGGGCTTGCAGCAAATTTAAACTTCATGTTAGGTAGCTTCAACATGATTCCCTTGGGTATTCTAGACGGACAGAACATCTGGAAATGGAATAAAAAATTATATGTTGCGTTATGTGGTACATTGGTGACGCTGTTAATACTTACATATATGATTATTTATGCTCCGCCCAGCACCAATCTTTATCTTGCTTAATGGGGCAAATATGATCATAATCTCAAATAGATCTTTTATTATTTTTACTTTTTATTTTATGAAAGTTAATTTATTTTATAAAAGTAAAAATTATGAAGGATGATAATTTTAATAAATTATACTTTTCTATTCATAAACAATAATTTTGAAAAAATGAATGAAGTTTTGGTGAAATAAACTGACTTTTTGCGAATTCTGTGGTGAACAAATTAGTTATCTTCCATTTACATGTAAGTATTGCGGTGGAACTTATTGTAAGAAACATAGACTGCCAGAAAACCATGAATGCACTTTCGAATTAAAACATGTATCAGTTGTTCCAACTACTGCAAGAGGTAAAGTTAAACGTCGTCAAGATGTTGTTCTAAAGAAGCCTACTTCTCAAGAATATTTGGATCAAGAGCCTAGGAGATTAAGAAAATATCTTAGGAGACAAGACAAACAAAGCAAAAAAACACTAAAATTTTACGGTAAATCACAGAGGGGAACAACCAAATATAATTATACAAAGATATTGTTTGGAATAATAATAATAACTTCAATAACTGCCTTAATCTTTGATTATTCTGGGATCTCTCAATATATTTA
This sequence comes from Promethearchaeota archaeon, assembly GCA_019894975.1. Lineage (GTDB taxonomy): Archaea > Asgardarchaeota > Lokiarchaeia > Sigyniarchaeales > SOKP01 > Loki-b32. Next base: position 23,308 of record JAGXNO010000026.1, read on the forward strand.
CTTGAGTATAGATAAAGTAGTTTCTGAATTCACAATTCACACGTTTATTACAAGTCTTTTTATAAGTAACAGTAGTGCTGGTGGCGCTAATATTATTAATTTGTTCTTTTTATTCTTTATGTTGTTCTTCTTATATTTTATGGCAAGAAATATAGAGCTTAGTTATGGTCCCTCCTTTTTAATTAAATTGTTTATTATTAGTGGGTTATTTTCAGCATTATTATATATTTTACTAAGAATATCTTTACTTGGAATTTATCCGTTTAATGAACCAATCCCGGTTGGTTCTGTATATATATCCGGGGTGTATATAGGATTAGCATGGGGTGGGATTTATGGTTTACTCTCATATATAATCTTCCCTATGATGAGACGTGAAGTAAGAGCATTTATTCCTATGAGGATGTCAGGAAGATCTTTTCTGATTACGTTAATTATTATACGTTTAATGTTTGGATTAATATATGCGTTTTCTGGTCTCTTTTATTTATTAATCTATTTACCGGAGCTAGGAGGGATTTTAGGCTCCTATTTAGTTTATAAATACAATTTTATAAAAAAATAATATCTCTTTTTTGGTATTCTAGCATGCCTGAAAAAGAACATTCAAAAGTAATTGAATTAAATGAAGATTTAATTGCTAACAATGATAAATTAGCAGAACAAAATAAGAATAATTTAAGAGAACTTAAGGTAAAGTCAGTTGATTTTGTGGGAGCGATTGGTGCTGGAAAAACTGCTATCATTGAAAATATTGTAAAAGAAATTTCAAAGGAATATAAAGTGCTTGTTATTAATGGTGATGCTGCTACAAGAGTCGATGCCGATAGGATTGAAAAACATGGAGTCAAGGCAATACAGATTAACACAGGTCGAGAGTGTGCTCTTAATTCATATCACATATCTCAAGTGATAAAAAATCATGATTTAAAAGGCGTTGATCTTCTTTTTATCGAAAATGTGGGAAATTTAATCTGTCCATCGGATTTTATCTTGGGTGCTGATAAACGAGTTGTTGTAGTTTCTATTACCGAGGGTCCCTGGGTTATACGCAAACACCCAATGTTGTTTAAATCCTCTGATGTTGCGGTTATCAATAAAATAGATTTAAAAGATGTAATGGATGTAGATATTGAGGAAATGATAAATGATGGAAAAAAGATTAACCCAAACCTTAAGATTATAACTACAAGCGCTTTAACTGGAGAAAATATCCCTCAGTTAATAACTGAGATAATGAAATAAATAAAAAATAAAAGTAAAAGAATATAATATAATAATTAAGGAAAATTGTTCTGATGTATCATGTCAATAAGGCAATATAATACAGAGATAGGAACTCTAATTGATAAAATCGTTAAAGTTTATATCGATAAAGATAAGTTTTTTGTAGGACAATTGAAGGGAATTTCAGAGGATTCAAACCTTATTCTTGTTAATGTTAAAAACGAAAAAAGCAAAGTATTCCCTAAGTTGTTCATAAGAAGTAACTTCTATAATTACGTGAGTTTGGAGGAAGAACCTTTCCCAATGGTTGCTTTAAGTGAACGCATTGCTGCAATATTCTCAAAGGGTCATGTTAATTATATTGAAGATCAAAATATTATATCCATTTTAAGTGGGAAAATAGTTGTGGATGAATCCGGTGTTAAAGGGACTGGACCTTCAGCAGAAAGAGTTAAGAAGATTTACGATCAATTCAAATTGGATTTAGAAGAATAATTTTTTTTTATTTTTTACTAATTTTACTCACTAAACAGATTCAATAAGTTTTTCAGTTTTAAATCTGCTATAATATTTTTCATGATAGCTTTTCCTAATGGTGCCACCTTAGTTATTCCTAGCTCATCAAAAGTTCTTATATAATCATTTTCGATGAGAAATTTAATATCAGTGTCCCATACATTAGAAAAAATATCTTTTAAATCTTCAGTTTTTATATTTTCATCAACTTCTTTGCTTAAGGCTACTATTAAAGCTAAAGTACCGTATTGAGAGGGGGTCACATTATCATCTTTCCCCTCAGAAGTCAAAATATAAAATGTTTGCTCAAGAAATTTAGTTTTAATCAGTTCAAATCCAATATTTATTAATTTCACATAGATTTCACTCATTACTTCTTCATAGTTGTAATCCTTGCTCAAATTCTTGAGATCTTCTTCTCTTATCATCTTTTGAGGATTGTTTAAGATGATTTTGGTTATATTTTTTATAGTTTCTTCAAATTCTTCTACTGCCATTATAAGTATCATCCATTTTCTTGTATTGTAACTGTTTTTACATTTTTTATTTCTTTTTTCATTTCTAGATTTGAAAAGATAAAAATGAGATTGAATTTAGATAGGTATTCTTCAGTATCAAATAGAGGTAGAATTTTTCTGATAGTTCTGAATATTGATCCTGCTTTATTATAAACACTAGGAATGAACAGATTCGAAAATACAATATTATGATTTTTAACCTGTAGCCCAATTGAAATATTACATACGATTATGAAAAATATCTTTTCGGGAGTAGTTAATTCATCAAATATAATTTTTTCCTTCATATTCCGAGTGAATCTAATTTGTATAAAAAAGTTTATATTATCCTCACTCAAAAGAATTCTAAATTGTGATTTTAGATTAATCTGGGATAAGAATCTGTTAATAAAGGTTTCAAGATCATCCATAAGGGCTTCTAATTTTTGAAAGGAATCAAAAATTTGAATAACTTCTTTTTCATTTTTCCTAATCTTAATTTTATTTTGATTTTTTTTCAAGTTGTTATTAAAAACCTTTAACTTCTCTATTATTTTTGATAAATCTTCTGGATCCTGAAGATCTGATTTACTATTTGGAACGGAGATTGTTTCTATCTCATTATTAATTTTTTTGATATCGTTTTTGACTTCTTCGATCGATCTAACTGATTTTAAATTAAATTCATTATAATCATGAAGAGAATTATTTTTATTTAGAAATTTTGTCTTAAGTTCAAGCTCTAACTCTCTTATTTTTTTATTATCAGTACTAATTATGTCTTTAAGTTTTTCATAATCATTTTTATAGGCTTCATAAAGCGGATTGAAGTCTTTGAATTTCAGATTAGTTTCCTCGACTTTCTGATTGAGATTATTAATATCACGTTGGGTTTCTTTTGCTTTCTTTTGGAAAGCCTTTATTTTTTGTGCATTCGTTAAACTCTCGTCAATTTCTGGAATTATTTGCTGTTCTTCCCTTTCCTTGTTAGAATTTCCAGACATTTCACGCGTTATTCTATTAATTTGACTAAAGAATTCTTTTTTCTTCTTAGTTAAATTTTGAATTTGTTGCTTGTAATTGTTGATTGCATTATTAAGCTGGTCAATTTGATTTTTTCGTTGAAAATAATCTTCTTCAAGGTATTTTAATCTTTTCTTATTATCACTCATAGACTTATTTAACTTTTCTAATAAATCAGATATCGCAGAGATATCACTGTATTTTTCATATTCTTCAGTAATTTCCAATTCTTTTAGAAATTTTTCCTTTTCTTTTAGAAGAAAATTCAGTCTTATTTTTGCTAATAATTTATCTATAATTTCACTGTACTGAGAGATTATTTTAATGTTTTTTTCCATTGAACCATGAAACTCGTTAACAAGGTTTATCAAATTTAGTGATTTTTCTAGATCACTGAAATCTTCTAATTGGTTCAAGTAAATATCGGTAAATTTGGCGATGGGAATTAAGTTTAAATCTTCAAGAATTTCTGAGATTTTTTCACTTTTATCATCTTTAATTAAATTTCTTTTAAATTTTCCATTTATAATAGTGAATCTATCTTGAATTAAAATTTCTCTAGAACCGATGGAAATAGTAAATTTCTTCGTCTGAATCTGTAAACACTTCTTTTTATAGTTTAAGAGTTTTCAAAATGATCCTTGTATTTCTTATATTCCTTTTGTTTTTTCACTTTTCTTTCCCTGATTAAATCAAGAGGATCTAGTTCATCCTCTTTCTGGATCAAATATTTATCTTCAAAACTTTTATCTAATTTTGATTTAAATTTCTCAATTTTTTCGGTTATTTCGTCACTTATTTCTATTTTTTTGCCTTCTTTATCAGTAGTTTTTATATCTCTTAACTTTTCTCTAGACTTTTTACGAGTCTTTCTCTCAAAGGCTTTATCTGATAATTTCATGTAGTCATTGTAACCTTCTCTTTGTTCCTCCTGCGTCTTTTTTAATTTTTCTAATTCTTCTTGTTCCTTTGCCTTAGCTATAAATTGTCTTTTTGTTTTTAATTCTTTCTGTGTTAATTTACTCTCAAAGTCTTGAATAAATTCTGAAAAAGTAATATAGGGATCTTCATAAAACGCTTTTTCAAAGTCTTTTATTAGTGTATGGTCAGCGTCTTTTGGGATTTTACTTAATTCTAATTTGAGTTTATCTTGAATTACATTTTCATAATATAATTCAAATTTTTTTATAATACCTAAGAATAAAGAGTTTTGCTTTAAAGAATCTAGAAGTTCTAACCATCGAAAGACATCTATTGAAGGGATATATGAAATCTTATGTATGGTTTTATTAATTTTTCTTTGATCAATTAAATGTAATCCAATTTCTCTTAATCGTGATTGGTTTAATTCTAATCGTTTTAATTTTAATTGTTTTTTTTCCTTATATTTTTTAATAAGATTCTCTTGAAGGATTAAAAAACTAATGATATTATCCATTGATATTTTTTCTAATGCATTACTTGTGGTCATCATTAAATCTGTTATTTCTTCAATTTGAGAAAGAAGAATTTCACTTGTAAAATTAGGGATAACTGATTGTTTATAGTTTTTAAAGTTATCAGAATCTTCATTTAGCTGATGCATTTTTGCTTGAAGCACATCTAAAGAAGATGTTAATTCCTTAATTTTCTCGAGATTGAATAATTGATTTCCTGTCATATTTGAATAAAATAACTTCATTTACACTACATTTTTGTTAAATTTCTGGTGGACGGGGTAAGTTTTTTCTTCCTTTTTCGCTAGCTTTAGTCCTATTAGCAATAATCTTGGAACTACTTAAAACATCTTGTCGTTCGACATGGATAGCGGTTCCACCGACTAAACGCATTGAACTATAGAAAATTTCATATGTAAGCCGTTCTGAACTAATAGCTTTTAATAGGGCTACTTTAGTCCCCCTTTCAATATCAGATCCAGAATATCCATAAGTCAATTTCAAAAGCCCTTCGTTTTTGCTCCTTTTAGTAATCTCATCCCATAAGACACTATCATCAAACTCGGATATATTTCGTCCTAATTTATTTTGTAGTTCTTTAGCACTCACTTGGAATTCTTCATATTCATCGTTTAAATTCGAAAAAATAGTATCATCAACGCCTATTTTTGCTTTTTTTACCTTATTAACAAAAGCTTCTATGATTAATTTACGCAAGTGATAATTAGGGAAATTGAATTCAAAGTGAAATGTGAAACGACGCCATATCGCAGAATCGAGTTGATGTTGATGATTAGTCGCTCCAAAAATCGCCAAAGGAACACCTTCATAGTTAACTCTGTCAATAACCTGCAAAAAAGAAATAACAGCTCTTTTAATTTCTCCAACTTCATGGATGTTAGACCTTTCAGAACCAATAGCATCAATTTCATCAAAGAAAAGAACAAAGGCACCTCGCTCTTTTGCAATTTCTGCTGATAGTTCGACAACCCCTCTAATATTTTTAATTGTGTCTCCTAACAGGGGTGATACAAGTCTGTCAGATTCCACAATACATATCGGGATATCATATTTTTTAGCAAAACCTCTTGTTAAAGAGGTCTTGCCCGTACCGGGAGGGCCATATAGAAGTACCGTTAAATTAGGTGTAAGTTTTGTATCTCTTAATTGTTCCATAAATTCTTCATATTTTAACAGGGCTTTAAAAAAATCATCTAGAATTTCTTTTTTCGTTTCGTTACCTAAAATGTCTTCTACCTCTTCTTTTATGTCTGCTGAAAGATAGACAGCACCATATTTACCAAGACGTTCTTTAATTACATCATCTGTATAGGTTATTTTTACTTCATTCCCATCATTTTTTTTACTAATTTTCTCTCAACTCCATTAATATATATAAATTACTTTCTATTGTCGAATTTTGTACAAAATTCAGCAATTTCATTAATAAATTCTTTAAGGTTATCAATTTGAGATCCAATAAAGTTGAAAATTTCTTTTCGATATTGAATGGAATCTCTAATTTTCATTTTATCTAATCCCAAATAATTAGGAAAGCATATAAGTTTCATTAAATAGGGGAGGATTTTCTCATTAGTCTGTAAGTCTTTAAATATTGCATAAAAAATATTTTCATCAGATAATTTCCATTTCAAAATACTCATATAAATCAAAAAAGAAAAATTCATAGAAACCCAATTTACTAATTCTTTTGATAGAAAACCTCTTCTCTGTGCCGCAAATGCTAAATAATAAGTAATTAGAGTTTCATTACTAAACTGAGGCAAATATCTTATGGTTCCATCAGTTTGTGTATTTTCACGAAGAAAATTGTTATCAATTAGAATATCAACAAAATCTTCTTGCGGTGCCAGAAATATTCCATCTATTAACCGTAAGCCTATCCTTTCGGCTACTTTTTCTATTGCTTCTTCTTCAGCATTCGCAATTGAATCAATATATGGCAAGAATACTTCATTTTTTAAAATCATTGGAATTTCATAATTTTGTTTTTCAGGAAATTCCCCAAAATTAGGATCTAAGTTATAAAGGGAGGTTATATTGTTGATAATTTGATATATCTTAGGAGAAATAACAGGAATTTCAAAAAAATCTGGACTTTCTAATTTTTCTCTATAATATGTATGAGATTGTAATAGATGACGCTGGCATTCATAGAGATTAAGAGAATTATCTAATAATTTCTCATATATAATTTTGAGATTTGTCCCTTTTGGAAATATTTTCTCCTCAATGAATTTAACTAGTTGATAAAGATAAGTATTTTCTATATTGAGCTCATCAGGATTAGTTATATGACGTAATACGTTTAAGGCATCTACAGATTCATGTAAAAATTCTATAATATAATCTTTAATATCAATAATTGGAATTTCTTCTCTATATTTTATTATAAAATCTTTAATTATATCATATACATTTGACCTATACATAGCAGAGAATTCTGAAAGTGCCCTAACTTTACGAATATTTCTTTTTTCTTCCTCCTGGCGGATTTTATCAAGAATTTCTGTATCAAGTAGCAAATCAGGATCCAAATCAATAATTATCCTTCTTGTTTCTCTTAAAATTGGGCGCATATGACTTATAAAAGTTAAATACCTAGGAAGAATATCAGTCCATTTTTCTCTTCTCCTTCCGGATTTTACCATTCTTGTTGATTTCTTTTTGTAACTCATTTTTTAATTATTCAACTCAATCTTATCTTATTCCTCATCATATCCTACTAAAATTTCAGTGAAGATGTTAGAAATTTCAACAAATATAGGTATTTCTACTCTGCATAAATTCCCCAGGATCCATTTATTAACATCTTTAAGGAGAAATTTTATCTGATTATGAATTTTTTTATTGATTTCGGAATCTATTATTTTTGAGAACCACAAACCCCCTCCTACTCTATATGCTACAATCTTAATGAGTGGTCCAAATAAAGGCTCTAAAACCTGTCTTAACATCCATGATTTTGGAATAACACTCATACTCTCGGCTTTAAATGTAGGATCATTTAAAATTGGATTTGTTTCATCAACAGATAATTTGGGCATAAAACTTAATAATAATATTAACGCAAAAATTGCTGAGATGCCATTAATTGTATATGATCCCCCGATTTTTTCGAGATCATCTCTATAAATAGCAATATTAGCAAGAAACATACACATAAACACGTTTCTATCAAAATCTTCAGAAATGTAAGCATATCCTAATTCTTCATCAATAACAAGATATTTTTCTTCAAGTATTTTTATTATATCATCGGGAAAAGTATAAAATGTATATACTTTTTCCTCACTCCTTCTCACATCTTTTTCAATTTTAAGCTCTTTTGAAATGAGTCCAAACATATTCACTAATTCATCAAGTTGCTTCTGTATATAATGTCGAGGTTTATTCGGGTTACCAAACATTGCGAAAAATTGATGATCAACTATGTGAAAATCATTTCTTTTGCCAAAAGCCTCTACCATTCTATCTATTATCGGCCCCTGAGATTCCGAGGCAATAATTTTAGCTTTTGAGGTTACAAATCCATTTAATAATTCATTTATTATGAAATCTTGCTCATGAGTTCTCGATTTTAAAATAAGTCCAAAGGCTTCAGAAAAACTTTTGGAGTTTGGGAAAAAAGCATTTTGGATTTTTTCATTTATAGATTTTATGAAAATATCTCCATCATTTTTTGGGAAATGAAGTTTCATATTATTAAGCCTTTGAATAAGTGCTTCTTTAGCACCTGGGATATTTTCAACATCTCTTTTTTGTAATTCTTCTATTGCGTTTTCGAGTCCGTTTTCAAAATCGCTCATTAACATTTTCCAAGTTGTATCTTGAACTTCTCCCATGTTTTTTTCTCAGCTTTTAATAGAATTTATTAATTAATATCCCAATTTAATTCTGTTGATATTTTTTTTAATGCGTTAATTAAAGGTTTAATTAGCTTTCTATCATAAATATTTGGGGAAGATACACCTTTTTGGGCTTTCCAGCCCATTTGAGTACCTTCACCCATTTCTCTTTGTCCGTATCTTAAAATGTTACTAAGATCTCGTACCCACCAGTAAAATCTTAACCATTTCCTATTTGGATTATCTTTTGAATAGATAACTACTATTGCTTTCCATTCACCCATCAACCATTTTACTGTAACTCCACTTACGGGCAAGTAAAAGTTTATAGGAAAATTTCCATGAAATCGTAAATCGAGGTCAGTCGATGAAATATTAAAGATTGGTTGATTATATCCTTCTAATATTACTATTTCCCCACAATGTTGACATTCATAATGGGATTTCATCTTATCCATCTTTTTGCCACATTTTGGACATGTCCTGTTTTCAATAATTCTATATTTGATGATTTCTAAATATTTTTCTTTTTCTAAATCTTCTTCTGACTTCGGTTCTCTTATTCCATAACTGCCACTCCAATTCCATATATCGTCAAAAGTTTCATCAAAAGTTTCTAAAGAAACAATGATATTATTAAGGACTGCTTTATCATAAATTTTAATCATACCTGCGTGCCGTAAATTTTTCCACCAGGATAGTCTTACGTACTTTTCCTCTTTTAAATAACCACTATGACAAATTAAAGCAGCAAATAATCGCTCTTCTGTTTTGCTAAGGATTATCCCAGACTCAGCAACTTCATAAGTTTTATTAAGTGACATATTAGTATGAAACCACTCTCCATCAACCATGTTTCCAATTAGAAAGTCTTCTTTTTTCGCTTTCTCGTCATCTACACTTTTGGCTTTAATGATTTTCTTACAACTTGTGCATTGGAAAATCCCCTCAATCAGCATCTCCATCTCGATATCACATGCAGGACATTTCATATTTAATATTTACTCACTATGATATTATTAACTTATCCTAAAATCCACTACCTTATAATATAAGTCTGCTTTAAAAAGAGTTAAAAGACATAATAAAACATTTCAAATAAATTTTTTGGTTTATAATGTTTAGATATATTAGGTTATAAAAAAATGTAATACTGATTTTTATCTTTATAAACAATTTATTAGAAATTGAAAACCTTGTCTAATTGTTTGAATAAATAAAAAATAATACTCATGTGAATAAGATAGCAACATAGACAATTTATTAGTGATTAATTACTTTATTTAATTCACCATAAAGGTCTTTTCTAATTTTTAATGTGTTTGTAGGTACAGTTTGAAGATTTGCCAACCCTTCTAATTGTCTTTCTTTATTTTCGGATTCAATAAATTCTAAAAGTCGTGGTCCTAATATTACAGGATTAAACTCGATTGCTAAATCCTCACAAAATTCAACACATTTAATGTTAATATTTGCTAATTTAGGAGAATAATTTATAAGTATTTCTTTTAGAAGCATTGCATATACAATTATTTGGGGTAAGCCCTCTTTTATTTTTCGTAAATTCATTTTATAGTCTCCAATTATGAGATCTATTCCATCAAAAAACAAGAGATCTATATGGCCAGTAACAAATTCCTTAAAAAAAATTTTCCATACTGGTATTTCAGCTGCAACAGCATAAGGATAATCTCTTAAAACTCTACCAAGAATTTTAGGGTGATCTATAGTTAAATTTGAGGCTTTAACTACTTCACATACCTCGCATAATTGAAAAAATGGAGAATCCGCCTTCGATTTTATAAATTTCAAATTTTCTTTGAAAAAATTCAAAGTCTTTCTTACACTTATGGGTCTTGCTCTATCTCCTCTTAATTTTAATAACGACGCTCTAGTAAATTCTTCATTATTAAAAATTTTTATAGGGTGTTTTTTTCCCCTAAAATCCTCAAAAAAATTGAGAAGTGCATTTCGTATAATTGGATTCTCAATATTCAAAATACGATTCTCGAGCCATATAAAATCAAAGGGGAGGTTATTATCAATTAAGGCTTTTTCTTTCAAATGTAGATAATCATAATAGATATCCGATGCATCATCTTTTCTTTGAGAATTCACTTCCGTAAAATATTCATCGATAAAAAGTTTAATTTTTGTTATTGTGTCTTTTCGCCTGAAAGATATATGTTCAGCAAGTGATTTTACCAAGAAAGAAGCCTTAGGATAGAAGTTTTTAACAAATGCATTTGGTGATAAATCAGTAAGCTTATACAACTTAAGAACTAAATCAGTAGCTAAATGATAGTTATCTTCTAAAATCTGTTCTAATTCATTTATAAACGTTGTGCGATCATATTGGGTATATGTTTGAAAGTATTTATCATAATCTTCTCCCAAAATCTCGTGAGTTAATCTGGAAGCTGTAGCATGACTAATGTTATTTTGAACACTCCCTAAACGGACTTCTTCAACTGTAATAGGAGTTTCAATCTCACCATCTTTGATGGCCTTAACTTTTTGTTTTAGATGTCTTCTAAACTGTTTTACTATAGAACGGGGGATGGGAGAGCTAGTTTCGAGAAGCCATTTATCAGCATCTATTTCAGGAAAAATTTCACCTAAAAGTGGAATATATTCATTAATATTTCTCCAAACTTGATTATCACTTAGTTTAGTAAGCTCTTTTAAGTCTTCGGTCAGAGAATAATAATCTACACTACTAAGTAATGCTAAGGATATAACTTGTATTATTCTCAGCACCTGAGTTGAGTGGAAATATCCCGTTCTTTTGATCTCCGTAGAAAATTGAATAATGAAAGATTCTGAGAGAATTTCTTGGAGTATCCCATCATTGTTCAGACCCTGTTCTTGTAAATCTTCAATAATACTTACGATTTTAGAAATTACATCTTTAATTCGTTTTTCAAGATCATATATGCATTTTTTACACCCCCAGTGCCTTTGTTGTAATCTATTGCCTGTACTGGCAAATTCTTTATGATTCGGGTTTTGACACCATATCTCCAATGGAACAAGAGTGGGTGAATATATTTCAGCTAATTCATTGAATTTTTCTTCGGTTTCAGGTTTTTTTATAACACCAGGATGACCAGATTTCTCTATCCCGACATCTCTAGCTAAATCTTCCGCTTTTTCCAATGAAAATAAAGTGCTTTTATAGAACCATTTATCTACGTTTAAATCAGATTTCACTTGCTTTAAAAGGGGGATATAATCCCTAATTAATTTAGAGACTTGTGCTGCCTTTAAATTTGTTAAATGTTCTAAAATTTTTTTTAAACAATCATAATCGGGACACTTAAGAATCGCTAATCCAATAGTCTGTAAACATCTTGTCGCTTGCATCCATCTGTGCCCCCCTTCATATATTTTTGTGATATTAAAGAGCTCCATCAATGTTGCATTATCTAGCACAATTTTAAGAACTTCATTTTCGTCAATGTTATTCTCAGTTAAGAATTGCAAATATTCATCAAAATTATTATTATTTAATAGATCTCTATTATCCCCTCCATACAGTGATAAAAGTTCATTCTTGATCCGATTAATAAACGCATTGATCAAATTAATCAATTCTACCTCAGTCAACCTCCGTTCAGCACGATCTTTAAAATATTTGAAATGATTTTTAAGTTCTTGCAAATTTTTAAAAGGTAAGTCTGGATTTTTTTTAATCCAGTTTCTAATAGCTAACCCAACTCGCTGTTTAAGACCTTTTATTGTTTGTTGATCGTTAATTCCTTCAAAAAATGACTTAACCTGAGGGGATTCATTAATAATATTATTTAATGAGGGGATAAACAGTCCTGTAACAATTTGCTCCTTTTTTAAGTTTAAAAGCCTAATAACTTCGCTATATAGCTTGGGTTCAGGTAAAGCTTGACCGGATTCCTCCAATTCTTCTAGTTTTTTTTCAGCCCTTGCAATTCTTAATCCTAGCTCCTCACTATCAAATATCGCTTGTAAAATCTCTCGGGAAATTGGAATCTTTGATTTTAATTTACTAAATGAAATTTTATCACGCTCTAACTTTCGAAGAAACGATTCAAAGCCCAACACTTTAAAATCATCATATCTTAATCTAGGATTTACAAATAAATATGGACCGAATACAAACTTAAAATATTCTACAGTTAATTCATTATCCAACCATTCCCATTTTGAATTTAAAATATTAGGACAAATATTGATACTTGAGAGAAAATCTAATTCTTCCTCATTGAATTCATGTTTTGTCTCAGTCTTAGGCAGATTTTTGAAATTTAATTCAAAAGTTTTCAGATCATCACGTATAACTTCTTCGAATCTCGCGAGTTCAGGCTCATCCCAAAGTTCGGTAATTATGATAAACGCTTCACTTATTAGCCAGCGCAAATATAAGACAAAGTCTTGGGAATATTTATTATTTACTTTAATTTTTTTTTGTAATACTTTTAACCACTTATCGAATTCTTTCACACGCATGTTATATAAGTTTATTAAAAATTTATCTTTAACATTAACTCGATGGTCCATAATTGGGTTAATCTTTTCATAGAGATCATCGAGGATTTCTTGGTTTAACTCCAATCCTTCTTTATCTTGAATCGATTCATATTTTAGTGATTGTATATGAGGATAAACAAGTCGAGAAACCACAATTTTAAAATCATCTTTAAACCTTATGGGGAAATCAGAGTCATAAAATATTCTTTCTATTGGGCTCTTTCGGTTTCGGAGCTTTTCATAAACACGTCGGAAAAAGCCGTTTGTTTGATTATTATCATCACTTCTATTATCATCTTCAATGGTTTCATGTGGTTTATTGCTAATTTTTACACCACAATTTTGACAGACAATCGAATCATTACTATTTGTAGTGTTTAGAAGTTCTGTTGGAATTTCAGTTCCACAATATCTGCAAGTTTCTTCCATAGATCTCAATATAATCCAGAATTATTTAAACAAAAAAAGGGGAATTTTGATTTGCTCTTGTTTGAGTTCACCTTTTCAAACGCTTTCTACCAAAGTATATCATTTCACAGCAAAAGATCCCTGCTAATATGATTATGCCATATAAGAGAATATCATTTATAGTAATTTGATTATTACTAGAATTAACATCAGTAATTTCTTCTGCTTCCTCATACTGAAAGATGTAAAGTGTTTTCCATGGAGCACTATTTCCGACTGTATCTTTAGTGCTGACTCTTAAATAATAAGTGCCGTTAGAAACTGTTGGGGGATCGAAAACGGTGTAAGCTGTAAACGAAATTAACTACCATAGGAGAGTATATTGCATTTAAAAGATTTAAAACTTAGCACATCACATTAATCAAAGATTTGTCAACTTCTAATTTCCAAAATATTAAATAGAGAAAAAAATAAAAATAAATGTACAATTAAGTAAAATTGAAATTCAATAGATCAAGTTACCTCTGATGATGAAAAGAACTCATAAAGAATTTTTACATGTTCTAATATTTTGTATACTTCTCTTTTCCATCAATCCCTATAAAAATTCAATTTTTGTTAATATTGAGGGTAACCTAAGGAATAATGGAAGCTATGAACCATCTGGTTTAATTGCGTTATGGTCCGGACCATTAAATACCATCCCAGATGGGTGGAAGTTATGTGATGGCAGCGATGGGACGCTAAACATAAGTAATCGGTTTGTCTGCGGTACTGATAATATGGAAGAACCTGGAATCACAGGTGGTAGTAGTTCACATAACCACAATTATACAACAGTTCCTTACCACGATCATGGCGAAACAGATACCGCAACTTGTAGACATTCTCACAATTGGGATGGACCAGGAGCCAGACTGCAGGTTATGGAAGGTAACACTGTCGGTCTTTTTAATAATGGTGTCACGGGGTCCGATCCTGCCAATCATTCACATAATGTGGACTATACAGGTCAAGCTATCTCTTATACGTCTGAAGAGGAAAATATTTTACCCCCTTATTACAAGTTGGTATTTATCGAGAAAGAAAAAAAGGATGCCGTTATACCTATTGGGTTGATCACAATGTGGGCAGGAACTATTGAAAATATTCCTGAGGGTTGGGCATTTTGTAATGGATTGAACGGAACACCCGATCTTCGGGAGAAATTCATTCGGGGAGTCCTTCCAGGAGAAGATCCTGGATCTTTAGGTGGAAATTTGTCCCATATTCATACATATACAGATATTCCAAATCATACACACTCTCTTTCTATCGGAGGATATAATCACGTTCATCCAGGCGCATTCGCACATATTCCTCGGTATCTTCATTATGTTGGTCCAGGATCTGTAAGAATTTCTGGCCTTTCAAGTGCCTCTTACACGGATTATACTGATACACCACATACACATACCATAAACGAAATTGGAATGGAGAATTGCACAACACAACATACCGAACACTTACCTCCCTATTTCAAGATGGCATTCATAATGAATAAGGAAGTAACAGATGCATTACCAGTGGGATCTATTTCTATGTGGGGAGATTCAATAATGGATATACCTTCAGGTTGGAACCAATGCAATGGAACGCATAACACTCCTAACATGCTTAACAGATTCCCGAGAGGAATTGCATCTGGAGAACAACCCGGAATTATTGGAGGATCGACCACTCATCGTCATATCTATACAGAAGTTCCCTTACACACGCACATTGTTTTCGAGGATCCGATGCGTCATCGTCACTCCATGGTTGGAGTTGCCACTCCATGGGTGGAATTCCCTTCAATGCCTTCAATTAGTGGCATTGGTTTTCCAGTCCTTATTCCTAGTCAAGCGAGTTATAGCTCTCAAAGTAACGCCCCTCATAATCATACTGTAAATCCTACAGGTTCCATGTCTTGCTATACTTCAAATGAAAGCAATCTTCCCCCATTCATTAAACTTGTTTTTATACAAAAAAACTTACTCATCTCCAACCCTTCTCCTGCTGATGGGGCTTTTGGTGTTGGAAATAATCCTACATTAAGCGTAGATGCTTTAAAGTTAGAAGGAGATGACTTAATCATTACTTTTTATAATGCTTCCGACAATAGTATAATTGAAGCAGATGTTATCTTGGGTGGAAGTGGTACCGCATCAATAACATGGTCCGGACTCTCTTATGGTACGAGGCATTCGTGGTATGTAATAGTGGATGATGGTTTGAAAAGTATCCAATTTGAGACATGGTCATTTACGACAAAAAGCCCTGAAAGCTTTCCATTCCCATTAATAATTACGATTTCTATGGTAAGCGCTGGAGCGATTGTAGGAGCTACAACGATGATCTGGTTAAAGCGGAGGAGAAAAAGAGCATAGATATATCTATTAAAAAAGATTTTAAGACGAAATCTGAATGTTAAAGATTAAAACATATCGAGTTGTGTTAACAAATTTATAAACTGTATAGACAGATATACAAAATTATCACTCCATAGGAGTATTTTAGATCTCATTTATTTGTAACCTCTTGAGTAATTGAGCATGGTATCTTAATGAGGGAAACTTTTTACTCCTCTTTTTCTTAAATGAACAAATAAAAAACTCATATCCATTATGGAAAGACTAGATTTTGAAATTCAAATACACAAATTTACTCTTCACTGGTAGTTAGTATTAATCTTTCATAATCTAAATTCAATAATTTTATTTCTTTCTTTGTTAATTCTGAAATTTTATCGTTAATAGTCTTTACCTCTTTTCTAAGATCAACAAGTGTTTGTTGAATAGTATCTAAAATATCATCTTCATTATAGGTAACCTTCTCAATGAATTCAAGATATTTGAATTTTTTATCCTTACCTGAATAATAACTCTTTAATTCTAAGATTTTTTTTTCAATCTGGTTCAATTGGTATCTAGTTTTTAATAGAAAGTTTAATTTGGAGAACCAATTAATAAAAATTGATTCCTCTCTATTTATATTGTCGAAATTGAACTTATCAGATAACCCAATGTTTTCATCTTTTATATAGCTTATAACCTCTTTATCTTCTTCAAATGCTACATTTATTTTCTTTAAAGCTGGTTTTGTATTCAAAATTGGGTCAAAGATCTTTATGTATTCATTGATATCATCCTTTATTTCCTTAAATCTTTGATAAAAACCTTCTATAGTTATCTCGATTTTAATAACTTGATAGACATTCCCAAATTGATCCAATATATAATATAAATCGTCTGCTAACGTATAATCATGTTCGCCAATTTCATAGATTAATGAGTGTACAACATTACTCTTTTCACACCTTACACCCTTTATTCTCGTTAACGCTAAATTAAAATTTCTTCTTGTGAGAGATTTAAATTTCTTGTTTATTATCAAAAACAAGGTGTCATCTGGAACAGAGATAGTATCTTGTTCAATCGTTATCGTTTCTTCTCCTATCTTTATTATGAAGTCATCCTCTTTCTGTTCAAACTCTCTCATACTACGAATATTCTTAATTAATCCTAAATCGATATAAATTTCAATAAACTCTTCATCCCAGAGTTTAACTATATTGCTTTTGTAAATTTCATCTAATATTAAAATACGGCTGTAGGATTCAATTAGATTCTCCTCTGCTAAATCCTTAAGTAAATCATTCCTAATAACATACAGGAATAGTAAGATATATCTTATATCAACATCATTCATGATGTTATCTATTAATTTAGCATCATCTTCTATTGTCAAGGTTTTATGTTCCATACCTAAAATCCACTTACTATTTTTTAAACTATGATAACATTTCAGTGAAAAAGAGTACTTGAAGTAATTAACCATTCCTAAAAAATTTTTCTATATTCATCGAAATAATTTAAAAGAAAAGCAAAAATTTTTAGTTCTTGTTTCCATTTAATAACATAGAAATTTAGCTTTCATTATTATAAATAATTTCAATTTATTGGTGTTAACTAATATGGGTCGTCGTAAAAGGAAACAAGTCTCACCTAAAAGAGTTAAAAGAGTACCTAAAATTTTCACCTGCCCTGAATGATAAAATTAATTCCTAATTTTTCAAGGATTGCGGTGAAAAGAGTGTTAAGGTTACTGATATTAAGAAGAAAGGTGCTTTTGCTACTGTGAAATGTGGAAATTGTGATTTGACTAAGGTAGTGCTAGTAAATTCTATTTCAGAACCAGTTGATGCTTTTGGAGACTTTATAGATATTTTTTATGCAGATCAGGAGCTCCAACGGTTAGAGAAGCGAATTCAGAAATTAAAAGATGAAAACGAATATGGGGAACTTGCATTATCCTACTCAATTTTATCAGATCTATGTAAGGTCAAGGCTGGAATATTACTAGAAGAAGAAGATGTTAATTTGGATGAAGTGAATGAGTGGAAGATGAGAAATGAGCATTATAAAAACCTTGAAAAGGAGGCATTATTGAAGCTTGAAACTGATGAATTAGAGAGAGGTTTAAAAACTGATGAAGAATCATTATTCGCAGAAAGAGATTCCAAGATAAAGAAAGAAAGAAAAATAGAAGATATATTTGATGATCCAGGCTTTTTAGAATTTTAGATAAAATACTGTTTCTCTTTATTATTAATTTAAATCATAAAACTATGTAATTCTCTTTCGAAAATAGAATTTAGGAGAATAATTTAATAGTTTTGAAAGAGATTACTGGAATATTATGTTTGGTTGATCTCCTTATCCAGGTTGAGATCTGCGTTTAAAAAGTTCTTTAAGCTCCCCCATTATAGCTCCTCTTAGAGAAACTGGACTTGCGGGTCTAGCAGGACCAGGACCTCCAGGCGGACCTCCAGGCGGACCTCCGGGTGGTGCTCCGGGTGCAGGGGGAGCGTTTCTAGGAGGGGGTCCAGGCGGCCCAGGGGGAGCGCCTGCTGCTGAGGGAGCAGAGGTACTTGGAGTTATTCCAGAACCTGACTTTAGAGATCTTATGTCATTATTTACGGAAGTTAATTGATTTTGCAAATTAGTGACTTTCGAATTGATACCTTGTAAACTATTATCTACGAGGTCTGGTATTTTTAACACAATTTGCATTATCTTTTCAATAACATCACCGAATGCATTTAATTTTTCTTCCATTGGTGCTTTTCTTGTACTATCCATAAATGAAGCAAATTCTTCTGCACACATTTTTCTATACTTTTTGTAATTTAAAATCTAATTTTTCTATTAACTATATAGATTTTTATTTAATAAATTTAAGTCTAGGCATAGTAAGGAAAATTTGATAATAAATAGAAAAAAAGAAGATTGTATTTTTTTTAACTTAATTCTGTAATCGTATCTTTTAATTTTAGCCATAAGGCATTTATCTCACTTTTTACCTCTTTATATTGATGGATTTTTTTAAGTAAAATATCTCGGGCTCTATCGAAATCCCTTTGAACATCATTTAATTCTTGGTCAAGAATATTCAATTTATCACCATCAATTAACTTATTTTTGGCTTTTTCAGCATCTAAAGCTTTTTTAATAACTACAGCCCTTTTACTTGCAACATCAGATAGAGCATCTATAAATTCATCTTTCTTAGCAACTAGATATTCTTTTTGAACTGCTAAATCTTTAATTGCATTCAAATATATATTATTACCTTTAATATAATCATCATTTTGTTTGATTATTTCCTGGAACAACTTTACTTCTTCGTCTTTAATATTCGATCTGTGCTCTCGAGCAAGGGTTTGCATTTGTTTTAAGACGTCTCTAAAAGTCCGATTCAGCATTTCTCTTGTGATATTTGCTTTTGAAATGTTTTCAGCATACTTCATTTGGGCACTGATCAGAGAGCTCTGTGCTCTAGACAATTTTTTAAACTGTGAAACAAGCTCCTTCTCTTGTTTGGCTAATTCTAGTTCATCTTCATGGGTTATGATTGGGCTCATCTTAATCTAATCTCTCTATAAATTTTAAAATTCTATGAAATGTATCTTAAAAGAAAACTTACTTTGATTTATATAATTTTTTTACTATTTAAGTTTATATTGGAAATACTGCCGTTAAAATGTTGTCTCTATAGTTGGCTTTTATGATTCTCACAGCTACCTTCTTCCCAATAAAATTCTCAGAGGTGATTGAAGGTTCCCTTAGAAGTACTTTTACTCCAAAATTGTTATTGATTTTTCCAATATATTCATTTTTCCAACGACCTTTAGAGATAATGGTCAGTTTTATGGATTGATTCTTTTTAATATCTAATGATGCAACATTTTTCCGTTTATGAATATTGAAATCTCTTGGTCCAAGTTTTAGCTTAATCTTGTATTTTTTTTCTAATCTGGTTAATTGTTTATAGAAGTAATCCCAGGTTTTAGGTCTGATTTTTTTTAATTTTCTTCCTGTCTTATAAATTAGGTATTTTTGGATTCCAAGTTGAAGTTTTTTTTCAGAATACCCTTGTTCTCTTAAATTAATTACGAACTTAATAATATCTTCGATATCTTGATCATTTTCTCCTGGAAACCATACTGGGGCTATTAACACGTTAATTTTCGTGTTTATAAGGATATTTAAACTTTTTACAAGGGTATCTATATTAAAACTCTCTGAATTGCTTAAATAACTTGATTTTTCTTGATCTAATGAATTTAGACTAATATTGATACGAGTGAGTCCTACATTTTCAAGTTGTTTAATTGTTTCGTGCTTTAGAAGCATACCGTTAGATTGCATAGAAATAGTTTCGATTCCATCTATTTTCCATAGATTTTCAATTAATTCTATAAGTTTAGGATAGAGTAAAATTTCTCCGTATGGAGCGATGTGGATTTCAATATTATCCCTTCCTTTTATTTTTATAATTTCGTCTACTTTTTCGATTAGGTAATCTGGATCGACCATAAAATTGTTAGTATAATCTCCAGCTCTTACAAAACAATATTTGCATTTTAGATTACACAATGTTAAGGGTTTTAACTCTATAACATTTGTACCTCGATCAATTACTCCTATATAATCTATTCCATATAGGGGAATTCCCGATTGTTTATTTACATGGATTAGTTCGGTTTTCATATTACTATACTATAGTTTATATCTTAAAATTCCAACAAGAGATCCTAAATCTACTAATCGTTCTCCAGTAATATTTTCGGTACTCATAATATTTACTGTTCCTCCTGAATTTTCCACGTTAGTTATGATCTCTTCAATTTTTAACTTACGATCTTTTGAGGTGCCACGAATCATTATATCCGCTATTAGAAGTTGTTTTATAGCACCTTTCATTGAAGCATCAGAGACTTCATCTATTCCTATTACGATAAGATCTGCGTCAAGAGCGAATTGGGTTAAGATATTTTCAATAAGCTCAGCTTCTTGTATAATTTTAACTTCATTTTTTAGGTTTGCTAACTTTTTGGATTTAAGAGTTTCAATGATCGCACTTTCTGTTCCTGAACTGGCATGATAATTCTCTATTCGGATTGAATCGCTTATATTAAAATTTTTCCTTAGATGGTCGATTAAATGGTCTTTAGTATTTCCTGGGCCACAAATTATCATTAGATTTATATCCTGTATTTTAAGATTTTCTGTAACCACCTTCCCGACATCCTCATAAAATTCTAATAATGCTTTATTACGATGTGTTTGTTCGTATCTTTTTCCAGGAATGTGGTTCTTGATAGTAGCTATTCTTTTATGGCTAAAATTTGTTATAAGAGCGATTGTTGCTAAACCTGTTTCTATTGCGACAAGCAGTATAATGAAGTTGTTTTCAAATTTCGAACTTTCTTTTAACCGTTTTATTTCGAATTTTGACCATTTTTCCTTAATAATAGTAACTTTGTGCAATTTTTCTAGGTTAAAGGTGTGATAAGATCCATAGTTGACAAAATCAGTTGGACCCTCCAGAATTTTTCCTTTCACTCTTAATCGATTTGAAAACTCATGAAAAGATATTGATTCAACTCTTAATTTCAAGGTCATTGTCTTTCTTTCCCCTTTGGACCCTTCTTTTAAGATAACTCTTCTCTGTGTACGGGCGGATACCTCATCACCCTCACGTATGATGTTATAAAGTGTCCATAAATCGTTAAGGTTCTCCGGTTTAACTATAGCTTCTCTAAGTTTTTGATCAATTTCTAGAATTTTCAAATACTAAAACTAACTCCGATTAAGTGCTAATAAAATTAATCTAGAGTTTAAAATAAGCTTAATTCAATTTGAAATTATGAGATATTAAACTAAAATAATGAAAAAAAGATTAAAAATAACCTGATTTAACAATTATACATTACTCTTTTTGCCCTAAAGCTGCTTTTACTTTTTCTAGTTCTTCCATGCGTTTCTTCTTTTCTTCTTCGCGTCTTAGGAGATCGTCTTCATCAACTTTATCGAGCGAAACACCTTTCTTAATTTGGTCTTGAAGTTCTTTATCTATGGGTGCCATTTTTTTATCAACCCTTTTTCTTTAAAATTGATCTAAAATAATTAATGTTGATATTTACACATATTATAATAGAATTTATTTATAAATGCTTACAAAAGTTAAATTTCTAATTCCATGAAATACGCACTTTCTCTAGAGGGATAGTAATTAATTATTTCGTTGGTGTTTTTTACGAAATTAAATTTCTCATACAATTTTATTGCGGGTAAATTGCTAACTTGAACATTTAATACCATTTTTTTAATCTCTTTTAGTTGCATTGTTCTCTCAATAATATTTTTTAAAAGATGAGCACCAAATCCTTTATTTTGAAATCTTGGGGCTATGAGAAAATTTATAATATTGATCCTATCTATTTTGTCTCTTATTGCAATTATAAATCCAATTAGCTTGTATTTGTTCTTATCATCAACTAGCTTTAAAAAGAAAGTATTATGCCGGATTAAATCTTCCATTATTTGCTTAGAAAATGCATTTTCCTTGAATATTTCTTTTTCAAGAATTATTATTTCTTTTAAATCTTTCGAATTAACGCTTTGAATCTCCATTTAAATCAAATTGTTCCTTGAATAATTTTATTGGGGTTTTTTCCGTTATTTGTTGATATTTTGACTCTCTAAAAGGTGTCATTTCGACAATAAATCCTTTGAGTTGAAATTTTTCAATTAAAAATATAGTATGATCATCTATTGAAAGGTAAAAGGGCATTTTTAAGTTATTCTCCTTAATTAAAAGCATATTTTTGTCAATTTTCAATTCTGATACTAACAAATTGTAGAATTTTTCTAAATCCTTTTTAGGACCTTCAATTTGGGCAAATATTAAAAGACCCTCCTCAGTAATTACCTCAAATGGTAATCTTATATTTTTTGCTCTTCGAAGATATCTATTTCTTAACTGATGATAATCCTTTGAACGTATAGGGCAAAAATGGATTTTAATAGATACTCTCTTACTTAAGTTGTTCATTATATCAATTCCAGCCTCATAACTATTAACAACTGACGCAATAGATCCTTTTTTCAATTGAAATCCCTTGTTTTTTAATGCTTCGCTATTAGGAAAACAAAATTCAAATTCATTTAAATTAATGAAATCTACTCCAATTCTGTCCAGATAGAGAATTAGATCTTGAAGATCTTTTATTTTATCTTTATTTGGTATAACGGGAACTTCTGATCCAACAACGATTCCCTTATTCAAAGCAAATTCAATATTTGACCATTTTTCTCTAGGAGGGTGGAATCTTATCTCATCTAATCCTGTGATAGCGAGTCTACTAGCAATTGATTCATCAAAATTAATACCATTGGTGTAGAGGTGAACATGGAATTTTTTACCTTTTTCAGTTTTAACGTATTTAATATAATCAAGAGTTCTATCTAAATTTAATTCGGAAAGCGGTTCACCCCCGGTAATACTCATTCCTTTCGCATCGATTTTATTAATTTCTTCTAATAAATCCTCTTTAGAGGTAATTTCAATCTCGTTTGCATAAGTTAAATCTTTATCTCTTCTTTCTGTTGAGATTGGGCAATACCAAGAGCAGTGATCAGGTTTTTGACATATCCCGTTTAAAAAAAGAACCGCTTTTTGTCCTTTTAAACAAAATTTACATCCCTTAGGAACTCCCCTTCCTTTAATATATAAATTATTTTCTTTTGAATTGACAATCTTAGCTGTTTTCATGATTTCAGTAGTTTTTTTCTCACTATTGCCTTTTTTTTAGCCAATTTTTTTAATGCTTCTTCAGTTGATTCATTTAATTGGAGAGTTTGTTTTAAATAAACTCCAGTTTTCCCGTATTTTTCTCTTCTTAATAATACTCTTATACGCTCATTTACAGTATTAATACCTACACCTACTTGCTTAGCCGCCAGAGCTTCATTTCCAATAACTGAACTTTCTTCATGCCCATCTTGGTTAGGTTTAATCAGTACGAGTCTTTTATCTATTCCTGACACTCGATTTCCTGATTGTAACTCATTCAAAGCTATCTTTCCCCCAAAATTATAGAATTCGATTGCTTTTTTTTCAAATTTTGTAAGAGGAACTGTAATGCTTTCTAGTTCGCTCAAATGAATATATAATTTAATGGAGTCTAATGGAGTTGCCATAATTATTTCTCGAAAATAATTTTCATAACCATTCTTATGCAAGATATACTCAACTTGGAATGATGGGATTTTTTGAACAAAAGTGATATCAATATCACTAGATTCATGAACATCTCCACGGGCAATGCTACCATATACAAAGGGATTAAATCCTTCTTTAACAAATATTTCTAACAGTTTTATAGCATTACTTCTTTTATCTTTTAATAATGCCCAACTATCTTTCGAATAGGTTATAAGGTTATTATAATCTCTTAAGATTTTTTTTTCTTTCATGAATTAAGAGTGGTTTTAAGATTTCAATAATTTATTTTCGATTATATCAATAATAATTCCTAATAGAATCGTTTCATAATATTTAAAATTTCTAGTGGATTTCTCTAGTGTTATTAATTCTACTTTACTTGTGGTAATTTCAGCAAATTCATTAATAAAACATTTTAAGTTAGGATTCTTTAAAAGAAACAAGTTTCTTCTACTAAAAATATAAAATATTTGAGGATATTGTGGATTGTCATCAAAAATATCTTCCATATTTCTGATCTTATGTTTAGTTATTCTTGGATTAATACACAATAATCCATCATTCATAGGATCTGATAGTATTTTTTCGGCAGAAATAAAGAATTTTGAGTAATTAATTAAAATATATCTCGGAATACTAATAATTGCTTCGCGATTACAATAACCAATTACTGAATAAATTAAGGAATTCATCTCATCATCAATTAATCCATTTGAGATCTTAGTTCTGGAGTTAATTTTTAGTTTTAAGTTAATAATATTGAATCCATAACAACTTAAACCCTCGGTTATGATTTTAGTTAAACGTTTTTTAAATTTCGTTCTTATCATAAAAATTATAGGGATATCTTGGTACTCTTTATACAAAGATGAATTTCTGGTTAAACTACAATGTTTTATATCTAAAAAACGACCAGTTCCATCGTTATACGACTTTGGAAGAGGATAATTTTCTAAAGCCTCGTTAGAAAATTTTAAACGCCACCGATGAGAGGATTTAAAAAATTTTACACTAATTAAGAGTAAAAATAATAGAAAAATGATAACTACATCAATAAGAACCCAATTCACTTGATATATTTCAGTAAGCATGATTTAGGATAAATTATATATTAGTCAATCAACAACGTCTTTAATCCAATTTAAATATTTTTCAGAAGCTTTTTCTATCTTAAAACCGATACATTCAGGTACAGAATATGAGTGAATTTCATTAATTTTTTGAATTATTGCTTCACTCTTCTCTTCTGTTGATTTGATCAACAGCAAGTGTTCATTATCCTCTTCAATTTCTCCTTTCCATCTATAAATTGAGGAGACGTTTTTAACGATATTTACGCAGGCAGCAAGTTTACTTTCTACTAAATTCTTTGCAATATGATGCCCTTCATCTATATTCGGAACAGTGACTATGAAAAGATAATAGCTCATTTTAAATCATGATTATATTTGTAGTTTTGGTTAATACGTTACTTGATATCAATTTATTTAAGATTTATTTCATTTTAAATCTATAATTTCATTTTTCAATCTTACTATATCTAAGAGTTGGTAGAAATAACGCAAAAAGTCGAAAAATTTTCATTAGACGGACAGTGGGTAATAAGAAATTCAGAAAAATCTGTTGAAATAAATGCTCAAGTACCCGGTACTGTTTTTGAAGCTCTAATTGAGAATAATAAAATTGAAGACCCGTTTTATGGTGAAAATGAACATGAAATGAAATGGATTTTTGAATCTAATTGGATTTATGAAAAAAAATTCAGCTTAGAACCAGAATTTTTAGAACATAACCACATTTTGTTACGATTTAAGGGATTAGATACTATTGCAGAAGTATTCTTAAACGGTGAGCAATTAGGCTCTGTAGACAATATGTTTGTTGAATATGATTATGATGTGAAATCTAAACTAAAACAATCAGATAATAAATTAGTAATCGAATTTAAGAGTCCTACTGCAAAAAGTCGTGAGTATTTAGAAAATACTAAATTTAAACTAAACACTGGTTATGCAGCAATTCCGGGGGTTCCTTATTTGAGGAAAGCTCAGTATTCTTTCGGTTGGGATTGGGGTCCGAAATTACCAGATATTGGAATATGGAAAACTGTTGAGATAGTAGGATTCGATGATATTAAAATCAATTCAGTTTTTCCTTATACAAAGCTCGAATATAATAGAAGTCCATTGGATATTAGAGATCCTGCTGATTTTTCTACGATAGAAGCAAAATCAGCAAAGATATCAATAGAAATTGATTTTGCATTAAAGATTGAAAACATTAAAGGGAAAGATTATAGAATCAAAGTCCAATTAAAAGCTCCAGATAAAGAAATAATTGTAAAGGAAATCCCTTTGAGTAAACCAAAGGAAATTCTCAGTTTTGATATTAAAAAACCTCTATTATGGTGGACACACGATCTAGGTGTCCCAAATCTTTATAAATTGGAAGTTTCAGTCATAAAAGACGGTGTTTTAGAGAGTATAACTCAAGAGATAGGTTTACGAGATATTCAACTTGTTAGAAAACTGGATAGATGGGGGGAAAGTTTCTATTTTCTTCTAAATGGGATTCCTGTCTTTGCCAAAGGAGCAAATTGGATCCCCATCGATAGTTTTATCCCGAGAGGTAAGAAGCTTGGTCTTTACTTAATGAATTTAAGTTATGCTAAACAAGCTAATATGAATATGGTTCGTGTGTGGGGTGGTGGGATTTATGAGGATGAGACTTTTTACAACATTTGTGATGAATTGGGATTACTGGTCTGGCAAGATTTCCCGT
This sequence comes from Promethearchaeota archaeon, assembly GCA_019894975.1. GTDB lineage: Archaea > Asgardarchaeota > Lokiarchaeia > Sigyniarchaeales > SOKP01 > Loki-b32. Next base: position 50,164 of record JAGXNO010000026.1, read on the forward strand.
TCGCTTGTGCACTATATCCGTATAATGCTGAATTCATTGAAAATGTAGAACAAGAAGCAATTCAAAATATTAAGAGATTACGTAGGCATCCTAGTCTTGCATTATGGTGTGGTAATAATGAAATTGAAGGATTATGGAAGAGAGAATTAATTAGCTCTGGAATAGTAGAAGATAACACAGAAAGACATAATTTTCTAGTTAATTTTTATTTGAAAATATTTGAAGAATTGTTGCCTAGGTTAATCCAGAATCTTGACCCAACTCGACCATATTGGCCTAGTTCACCATCAAGTGGTTTTATTATTGAAAATCTAGCATCGAGGAGTTCAAATAATCCTAATGCAGGTGATTCACACTACTGGGCTGTTTGGCATGGTAATTTACCATTCTCTGCTTATAGAGACTTCAATTCTCGTTTTATGTCTGAATTCGGTTTTGAATCTTTTCCTTCCTTGAAAACTATTGAACAATTTTGTCCCATTGATCAGTATGATTTCAATTCCCCAATTATGGAAAATCATCAGAAAAATGGAGCTGGTAATAAAAAAATTAGGGATTATATGGATAAGCGTTTTTCGATACCAGAAGATTTCGAGCATCAAGTGATTTTGTCACAAATTACTCAAGCAGAAGCAATTGAATATGGTGTTGAATATTGGAGGCAAAATCGTAGTGATTATCATTGTATGGGTGCTCTTTATTGGCAATTGAATGATTGCTGGCCTGTTGCAAGTTGGTCATCATTAGACTATTATGGCAGATGGAAAGCGCTTCACTATTTTGCAAAGCGATTTTATCAACCATTATTTGCCAGTGTTAAGGAGGATCCTAACCAAATAGAATTCTGGGTGACAAATGATTTAAAGAAATCTTGCGAAATAGAATTGGAATGGAAGATGCTGCATTCAGATGGGAATCTACTCATTCAGGGTGTTTATAATTCCAAAGTTTCTCCTTGCAGCTCGTTAAAACTAGGGTTAGAGGATGTTAGCGAGATGAACGAGAAACAATTAAACATGCATAATAATATTATCTTCTATAAATTGTATTCTAATAATGGAAAAAAAAAATTAATACATAAAGGATTTCGTTTATTTGATGCACCAAAATTCTTTAATTTAAGAGATCCAGAAATAGAGCTTTCTTTGGGAGAGATAAAAGGAGAGAAGAATCTTAAAATTCAACTGAAGTTGAAAGCTAAGAATATTGCTTTATATATCAATATTGACTCAGATTTAATTGATTTTATAGCTTCTGATAACTTTTTTTCTATGGAACCTGATGAAACTAGGGATATTGATATTGAGGTAAAAAAAGATTTTGAATCTGGTAAAACTTATTCGAAACAAGATATTATAAAGTCCTTTAAGATTCAGTCTCTTTATGATATCATTAAATAAACATCATTTTTTTTTGCTCATGAAGAGATTTAAATTATCATAATCTTATTAAAGTAATAACTTTAAGAATAAAGTTATAAAATTAGTGTTGAGGTTTTAAATTTGTTACATAATTTTTACTTGATTCATCAATATACAGGGATTTGTTTAATCCATAGAAAGTATGGTAGGATAGAATTTAATCAGGATTTAGTCAGTGGTTTTCTCACCGCACTTAAAGACTTTAGTGTCGAATTTTCAAAGGGATCGGGCGAATTGAAGGTAATCGACATGCAAGTATTCTATTTATTACTTGTTTTTAAGGAGGGTGTGTTATGTACTGCTGCTGCTGACAAGAATGATGATGCCAAAATTACTCATAAAGTTTTAACCGATATTATT
>JAGXNO010000027.1 GCA_019894975.1 Promethearchaeota archaeon
GAATTATCGGTTCATCCAAGTCTGCTTCTTTTTTAGGAGGTTTCAAATACACTCGAATTAATTTCAATTCTTGGAAAATACGATGGCGTAGTGCATTTATATTTTCATTATTTTTTGCTGAAATCGTGACCCAATGATTATGTCCTATAGATTCCGTGATTTCTTCTGGGGAGAGTGGATTCCTCATCAAATCTACTTTATTTATTACAATAAATTCTTTGGTATAAATCCGATTTCCCATTATAAAATCAATTAATTGATCTGGTGTAGTATTTGGTTCAGGAAAATGTACACCAGCACTATTTAGACCCAATTCGTTTAATAAAGCTTTAACCTCATTTTTATCCATTAATTGATGACCTTTTGAGGTGAAGTGAACCCCACCTCGAGTTTGTTCTTTAATAATAATACGTGGTGGTTGAATATTTAACCTGATTCCTGCATTATAAAGTTCATTTCTAATATTTTTTAAATCTTGAAAATTGATAGTCCCATCTTCTCGAAAACATATAATTATTAGAATTAATTCAGATGACCGTACAGTACCCAAGACTTCCTTACCTTTACCTTTTCCAGTTGCTGCCCCTAATACGATACCAGGTAAATCAATCAACTGAATCTTAGCGTCTTCAATATCCATCATACCAGGAATGGCGGTTACGGTAGTAAAATCGTATGCGGCGACCTTGGAATGAGTATCACCTTCGGTTAAAAGGTTAAGCAATGACGATTTTCCAACTGACGGAAATCCAATAAAAGCCACTTGAGCATCACCTGATTTTTTAATCCCAAATCCTCCACCACCTCCTTTTTTAGAACTTACAATTTTAATCATAGTTTCTCGGAGTTTTGCTAACTGGGCTTTAATATAATTTATACTACGCTGAGTGGCCTTATTTGGGATAGTCGATGCTAAACGTTCCTCAAGCTCCTTTATTCGATCTTCAATTTTTTCACTCATTCCGAGTATAAAAATTTACGATAGCCAAAATATTTTTCTAAAAAGATCTTATTTGTTAAATCAAGTTGAATTTAAATGAATGAGAAGATTTCAATATATAATAATCAAGAGAAGTAATGAAAAATGATTCGTAATTTATTAAAAGTCTCAGATTTTTCAAAAGAAGAGTGTGAGAGAGTTATAAATAAATCAATTGAGGTTAAAAAAAATCCTAAGAAATTTCGCTCAAGTTTAGAAGGGGAAACCCTATTAATGCTATTTGAAAAACCATCCTTGAGGACTCGAATTTCTTTTGAAACTGGGATGCAGCAACTAGGCGGTCATGCCATTTTTTATTCGATTAAGGATTCACCTTTAGGCAAAAAAGAAAATATAAGTGATACCGCGAAAGTTGCTTCAAGGTTTGTCAATATAATAGCAGCACGTGTTTATAAAAGGCAGGATGTATGGAATCTAGCTAAGTATGCGGATGTGCCTGTTATCAATATGCTTGATGATTACGCACACCCGTGTCAGATTCTTGGAGACTTTCAAACAATAAAAGAAAAAAGAGGAAGTCTTGAAAACTTTAAATTAGCATATTTTGGCGATGGATTTAACAACGTGACTTATGAACTAATGAGAATGTGTGCGATATATGGTTTGAGAATGGACGTAGCCTGTCCTAATAATCCTGAATATTCACCAGAACAATCTGTTATAGATGAAGTATTAGAACTGTCGAAAAATAATGGAGCTAAGGTAAAAGTAGTCAACAATGCATTAGAAGCAGCTAAAGATGCTGACGTTATATATACAGACAGTTGGATGAGTTATGGGATCCCAAAAGAACAAGAAGAGGAGAGAAAAAAAGCATTTATGCCCTATCAAGTTACTTCCTCAATTATGGAAGCAGCAAAGTCAGACGCAATATTCATGAATTGCTTACCTGCAATGAGAGAATATGAACAAACTGCGGAAGTTATAGATGGTCCTCAATCAGTAGTTTTTGATCAAGCAGAAAATCGGTTACATATTCAAAAAGCAATAATGTTATTCTTACGAGACAAATTCTAGATTAATTAAATGTTAATATTCTCTGAGGTATTTAGTTGAAAGAAGAAGATAATACCAGTCGTGAAAAGAGAAATATTACTAAGGATGATATATTTCTTAAAGCAAGAATTCTTTCAGAAGGAATTCGAGTAAAGGTGAAGAAACAACCTGAAACAGGGTCACCCTATCGACCTATAGTTTTGGAGGGTTGTGATCTAGTGGTTATGCCTTTACCAAATCAATATTCTCGTCTGGAAGCTATCGTTAATGGTGAAGATGTAGTTATTTCTGATATGGGTAAGGTTTTAAGCCCAGGAAAATTTGAAGTACGACGTTCCTGGCATGATGAAAAGATGAGTGATGGAATGTCAGCAGGAACTATTTATTCATATTCGGCTAGCTCAACAAGTATTATAAATATTATTATGAATTTTCGATGTTATAATTATGATTCAGGACAAGGTTGCAAGTATTGTGGGTTATTTGCCTCCCCACGCACTAAAGGGCTTCCAATTAATGTTACTCAGAAGATGACTCGCTCCCATGTAGAACTTGCTGTAATCGCTGCCAAGAATGGTTGGCGTGGTACACTCTCCATAACTGGAGGAGCCTATCCACCATCACAACGCAGTCGCACGATTCATGATCTTGAAAGCGTGATGGATCAATTAACTAAATCTCTTGATGATGATATACTCTCAGAACTCCACGTGGCACCTAATGTGTATCCCCCAAAAGATTTAGAGGAATTGTATAAATGGAAGGAAATGGGGATCAATGCTGCTGAATTTGATCTTGAAGTAATGGATCCAGCATATTTCAAAGCCATCTGTCCTGGCAAAAGTAAAGCTTGGCCTCAGGAATACTGGAAAGAAGCCCAAGAGGTAGCAGTTGAGGTATTTGGAAGAGGGCGTGGTTCCTTTCAAAGCATGGTTACAGGAATCGAGCCAATGGATTCACTAGTTGAGGGCATAGAAGAACGGATTTCAAAAGGAGTCTATAGCGCCCCTCTAATAATGGTTCCCACAACTGGTTCTCCTTATGAACAATTTCGTCCGCCTAACGCTAACTGGTATGTAGAAGCAGCCGAAAAGATATCCGATATTTATTTTAAATATGCAGACACTCTCGATGTTAATCTTCTAACCGATAATCGCCCTGGTTTCACACGTGTGGGTCTGTCTTATCCCAATATACTCGTTCGTGATGAAATGATGCGCCGTTTGCAGGAACAAGGCAGGTATCCTCCGGGGTTGCCTAGTCAAGATTTCATCGCGTAACCATATGAAGTTTCAGATTTTTCAATCATTCTTATAAAGGGATATTCTTTTTTATTTTCACGGCGGCAAAAATTGAAATAATATTTCCTCCGCCTAATATTGCTCCGATTAATATTATAATCCACGCTATTTTTGCTGTCTTAGATGTATCCACTCCTAAGAATACGATCGTACCAATAATTGTTAGGACCCCACCTGAAATCAAAATAAATTGAAAAATTGTAACAAATAATCTTCCTAAAATTAGGAATTCAGGATACAAAACTAACATCAGTGACCCAATAAGTATTGAAACAGCTCCTCCGAGAATCCCCAAAACGCTTCCTCCTGTCTTTGATGTTGATTTAATTTTTGACTCGTCTAGACAATAGGGACAAACATTTTCCCCTGGGGGGATATCATTCTTACAATATATACATTTTACCATTTGAATATTTCCTTTTTTTTGGAGTTCAATTTTTATCTCATGTTGTTAGATACTATCCTCTTTTTCACATAAAGACATTTATGGGAAAAATTAGATTTCAATTATATAATAGGATTTAATCACTTTTAAATATATAAATAAAACAAGCAAACAAGATTTTGTTGGGTATTGTGCTTCTATAGGATTTAATATTCACACATTTACCTAAGGTTTTACTTTATATTTTGGTATGTGTGCGAGTTTGCAAACCGAAATCTGAAATAATAAGAAAGACACCAAATCCTCTCAACAAATTTTAAATAATAAGGTTAATATTATCTATTTTTCATTTACATTGATGTAATTTTACTTAGAGGTTTATTAATTGAAAACAATAATAATAGCTTTAGGCGGGAATGCATTAATCAAATTTGGAGATGAGGGTACAACCGAAGAGCAATTCAGAAATCTAAGAGTACCCATTAGTCAGATTGCAGAATTAGCAAAGAAATATAATATTATAATAACTCACGGTAATGGTCCTCAAGTAGGGAATTTATTACTGCAACAAGAAGCCACTAAAGCAGTTTCAAAGAGACCATTACAAATTTTAGTTGCTGAAACACAAGGTCAGATTGGGTTTATGATTGAATCCACCCTTGATGAAGAACTAATGAAAATTGGCCTTGATGAAGAGAAATTATTTCTTACAATCCTTACTTATGTTAAAGTAGATGCTGAAGATCCAGCATTCTTAAATCCTACTAAACCTATTGGTCCTGCTTATTCCGTTCCAAAACCCGGATATATAAAAACGGCAAAGGGTTATCGTCGTGTTGTTCCCTCACCAAAACCTATTAAAATTTATCAGTGGCGTGAAATAAAAAAATTAATGGAATTAGGTAGTTGGATTGTAATCGCCTGCGGTGGCGGGGGTATTGCGGTGATAAAAGAGAAGAAAAGACTATATGGAGTCGAGGCGGTTATTGATAAGGATCTTGCGAGTGCTAAATTAGCAGAGCAAATTGAAGCAGATATCTTATTGATAGCTACAGATGTTAATAAAGTTTCCCTTAACTATGGAACCCCAAGTCAACAAGAATTATCTAAATTATCAACCTCAGAGGCAAAGAAATATCTAGAAGAAGGTCAATTTCCCCCAGGAAGTATGGGACCAAAAATTCAAGCAGTTGTTAATTTTCTGGAATCAGGTGGGGAAAGAGCAATAATAACTTCAATTGATAAAATTATCGATGCATTAGAAGGAAATGCAGGAACACAAGTATATAGATGAAATAAATTGCACTATATTCTTTTAATCTTTTTCCTCTCTTACGATAATAAATATTGAAAAAATAATGATGAGAGTTCCAAATAGGTGGAATACTGTAAAGATATCTCCAAGAATTAACCAAGCAAAAAAAGCCGACACAATAGGTGTTAAAGAATTAATGATACTTGCTTTCCCTATTTCTATATATGTCAGGGTTTTATACCAGAGGAATAAACTGAAACCATAGTCAACACCCATTAATATAAAGAATATATAATTTTCAAAATCTAAAATTAACAACAGATTTTCAATAGGAAAAATAATTATATACAATATAAACAAGATTATTCCACTCATCAAGTTTCTGATAAAAACAACTTGAGTAGGGAATATTTCATTTCTATCAAACCCGGATTTTGTAAATGTATGAAAAAACGTAAATAGAACAACACAGATTATTAAAATCATCACGCCCATGTTAAATTCAATTAGATTGAATGAGCCCTCAGATATGGCAAGTAATAAACCGAGAAAAAGGACAATACAAAAGATAATTTGTATTTTAGAAATTCTTTTTTCTTTAAGAAATATCACCCCAAATACTAAAGCAAAAATTATCTCACTTTTTAAGGTTAAGGAACTATTTATTGCCCCTGCTATGTCAAAACCTATATATAATAATATGGGAACAACACTGAATATTAATCCTATTGTAATAAGAAGATTCAAATTTTTCTTTTTCTTCCAACCATTCAATAATGAATCTCTGATTTGCAGATCAAAAGCGTTGTTCTTGTTTTGGAACAATCTTCTTCTTTCTATTAGATACAATGGTAAGAAGATTAATGCTTCAACTAAAGCTGTCATAGTAGCAAACATAAAGGGATCAATAATCGATGGTCTTGCAATCGAAATTACTGGCTGTAAACCTATTAAAAAGACTCCAATTGACCCAAAAGTTATTCCTTTTTTAAAATTATAATTGCTCACGCTAAGATGAGAAAATTAAAAAAGAATTAAAAAGTTAGGAATAAATCTTAATGGTTGAAATTTACTGAATCAAAACTTTCTCAATTACTTCAATCGCCCAATCAATTTCTTCCCGAGTGATGACCAGTGGTGGGGCAAATCTGATGGTCGTTGAATGAGTATCTTTTGCTAGGATTCCGTTATCTTTTAGTTCCTCAACTATTTGTCTAGCATCCTCCATGAATTCCACAGCTATTAATAATCCTTTCCCCCTTATTTCCTTAATTGGAATCTTTGTTCTTTTTTCAGCAACTTCTTTAAGTCTTTTCATAAAATAAGCGCCCATTTCTTTTGATCGTTCAGCAAGGTTTTCACGTAAATGAATGTCTATTGATTTCATAGCAACGGCACATGCAAGTGGATTGCCACCAAAAGTACTACCATGTGTTCCAGGTTTAATTACATCTGGACCCACAATATCTTTAGTGGATACAACTGCAGAAACAGGATATACTCCTCCCCCAAGAGCCTTGCCTAATAACATCATATCGGGTTTCACGTCCTCATGATCACACGCAAAAAATTCTCCAGTTCTACAAAATCCGGTTTGAATTTCATCTAAGACCATAAGGATATTATATTTAGTGCAAATTTCTCTTACCTTCTTTAGATATCCTTCTGGAGGAACGTTCACACCTGCTTCTCCTTGAATAGGTTCCAATAAAAATGCTGTAATTTTTTCAGGTCCCGTTTCTAGAATAATATTTTCTAACTCTTCAGCATCCCCATAAGGAATTATTATAAATCCGGGAGTATATGGGCCAAAGTTTCCGTAATAACGGACTGCTGAAATATCTGAGCTAAATCCCGCAATTGTGATTGTTCTCCCATGAAAATTATTCCTACATACAATTATTTTCGCTTCATTTTTGGGTATCTTTTTTTTAATATATCCCCATGCTCTAGCTACTTTTAATCCTGTAGAGACTGCTTCTGTACCTGTATTCATAGGAAGACTCATTATACCTGCATTTTTCGGGTCGTTAATGTGTGGTCCTACAACCTCGGCTAACATCTTAAGGAAAGGACCCATTAAATCATTATGAAATGCTCGAGATGTAAGGGTAACGGTATCTGCTTGCTCTTTTAAAGCAGCTATAATTTCAGGGTGACAATGACCAGTATTTTGGCTGGAATAAGCAGATAGACAATCTAAGTATTTTTTACCTTCAGGATCATACACCCACACCCCGTTTGCCTTCGATATTACAACGGGGATAGGATGATAATTGTGAGCGCAATATTCATTATCCATATCGATAAAATCTTTTGAACTTGGCATGATTTTCAATATCAAACTTATATTAATCGATTACTATGAAACGAAATGAAAAGGTTCATTAAACTTTTTTCAAATTTATATGAAATTACCTTTTTTTATAAAAATTATGAAATCCGTCAATTTCCATAAGGATTAGTGAGATATTATTAAAAATTCAAGCTCAATTTATGAAAAACTAAAATTTATATACAAATGGAAGAAGAGTAACATTGGCAAAATTTATATAAAAAAATAAATCCAAAAAAAAGTGATCTAAAAAAATGAGAAAAAAAATAACAATAACTACTATTGTTTTAATTATTTTGTTTCTATTTATTCCATTAACTCCTGTATATGCATGTAGAAGTTGGAATCGTAAAAGAATTACAATTATTAGAGACGATTATGGTGTTCCTCATGTTTTTGCCAAAACTAAAGAGGATTTGGGTTTTGGTGCAGGATATGCTATGGCTCAAGATAGATTATGGCAAGCAGATATCTACAGGAGATCTGCTTTCGGAAATCTAGCAGAATTTGGTATGGCCTCAATTAATCAAGATTATGAGGCAAGGAAAATAGGATATAGTAAAGAAGAATTAACAGAAATCTTTAATAAATGGGAGCCTGTTAACCCAAAAGCAAAGCTAAAAGAAATGAATTTAGCATATATTGATGGTATTAATCAATATATTACTGAAGCTTTGACAGCATATTCCACGGGTGACCCTTCTCTTATGCCCGTAGAATATCTTCCAGGAGTAATTAGTCCAACCGGTTTCCCCCTTGAACCATTCACTATCGCTGATTGTGCAGCCATTACAGTAATGATGGCGTGGAGATTTGGTGGAACGGGAGGTAATGAGCTTAGCTACATGTCAGCTCTTCAAGCTTTGCAAATGGAACACGGAGATGTGTTAGGATGGTCAATGTTTAATGATCTTTATCCTCAACAAGATCCAGGTGCTGAGGTTACAATTCCTGGTACTGGTTGTAAATTTGATAATTCTAAATTATCTGATCCTATGATGGAACTACCTGGTAATTTAGGAACGCTATATAATGAATACCAGCAAATACAAATGGGACAAACTCAATTATTGGAATCTCTTGGGATACCGACTAAATTTGGAAGTAACGCTTGGGTAGTTCATCCCAAAAAGACAACTACTAAAAACGCAATGGAACTGGGAGGACCTCAGATGGGTCATTCAATTCCTCAGATTGTTCTAGAAATAGGCTTACATGGTGCGGGTATTGATGCTGTAGGTATGATGATGCCCCAGGCCCCTTCAATATTAATTGGTGTGAGCAGAGATGGTGCTTGGACATCGACAACTGGTGGTTCAGATGCAATGGATACCTACATTGAAGTTTTGAATGAAGATGATCATACTCAATACTGGTATAATGGTGGTGTTGTAGACATGGAAGTCAGAAATGAAACATTTTATTCGGCTTTAGAACCTACTCAAGTAATTCCCATTTATCGTACTATACATGGACCTATCCTTTTTATTGATGAGGCTAACCATCTTGCTTTTACAGTAAAATCACCATATTATAAAAATGAGTTTGCTGCAGAAGAGGGATGGTCACTCTTTCAACAAGCAAGAAACATCTGGGATATGCAAGACGCGGTTAAGACCATACAACCATCTCATAATTTCTTGTGGGCAGATCGACGGGGAAATGTAGGATATTGGCATGCTGGGACATATCCAATCAAACCAGAAACAGGTAAAGATGGTCGACTTATTGATGATAGATTACCTTTATGGGGTACTGGAGAAGAAGAATGGGTTGGTCTTACAGGCTTCAATGAAATGCCTAAATGTATAAATCCAAAACAAGGATTCCTTACTAATTGGAACAATAAACCCATAGCAGATTGGCCTTACGCAGAAGCAGATTGGGGTGAAGGACATCGGATTAAAAGAATACAAGATCTACTAGCATCCGATGATAAGATTTCTTTTGAAGATATGAACAGAATAAATATGGATGCGGGATATAATCATATAGCTGCGATGAGTTTTCTTGATGACCTAATTGAAGCAGCAAGTATATCTATGGATCCTGATATTCAAGCAGCCTTACCATATTTGGAAGAATGGAATCTTCATTACAATGATGTAGAAAATCCAAGATATCCTGATCCAACAGCCACTTATGATGATCCTGGACTTACAATCTTTGATAAATGGTATCAGAAAATTGATAATGAAGTTTTTGATGATGATATTCCTTCTGGTGCTAGAGCAGGATCCAGTACTCTAATACACGTGTTTGATGGTGTTGATTCAAAGTTGCCATTATCCTATGATTATTTAAATGGTGAAAAGAAAAGTGAAGTTATAAATCGAGTTCTTAAAGAGGCAATCACAGACTTACAATCGATAATTGGACCAGATATGTCAACTTGGCTTACTCCAGTCCAGGTAGTATGGTTTAGTCAACAAGGTGCTTTGCCATCACCAGTCATGCATGCTATGAATCGTGGTACCTACAATCAGATTGCAGAAATGGTAAAAGGAAAACGGTGGTGGAAACCTGCACCACATGCTGTTAATGTAATTCCACCAGGACAAAGTGGTTTCATGAACTACTTAGGTGAATATAATCATGCTTACGACCAGCTTGAATTATATGAAACTTGGACTTATAAACCAATGCGATATTACTTCTGGGATATATGGAGTGTTAAAGAATCAGTTTTATATCTTAACTATTAAAGAGTGTAAAAATAATAATCAAATATTAAATAATAATTTCTTTTTTTTTTGTTCTTGGTTTCTTATCTGTTTATTCTTTCAGAGAGTTCTTTAATCGCATAAGTAGCAACTACATTAGCATAAGTATTCGGGCCAAAACCCGCATCATATCCTAATTCTTTTGCTAATTCATTACTAATACGGGCACCTCCGCAAATTAATATAACTTTATCTCTAATCCCTTCTGCCTCTAAGAGATCTACTAAATTTGTTAAATTTTTAACATGAATCCCTTTTTGGGTGACTGTCTGTGAAACAAGTAAAATATCAGTATTTAATTCAATCGCTTTTTTTACAAATTCTTCATTAGTAACCTGACTTCCTAGATTATACGCTTCAAACATCTCGTAACTTTCAAGACCATAATGACCCGCAAATCCTTTCATATTCATTATCGCATCAATTCCTACAGTATGAGCATCAGTGCCAGTAGTTGCCCCTAATACAACCACTTTTCGGCCAAAATTTTCTGTTATATATTCATTTATCTCATTCATTGAGAGTACTTCTACTTCCACCAGTTCTACATTAATTTTAGTGTAATCAACAGAATGGAGTAAGGTACCGTATAATATAAAAAAAGTAAATCCCTCATCTAATTGGGTGTGATAAGCTATGGAAGGGTCTTTTAAACCCATTTTTTTCGCTAATTCTTGGGCGGTTGCGGCTGCTTTCTCATCATCTTTTATAGGGAGAGTAAAACTTACTTGAATTTTTCCATCATTCATCGTATCCCCATACGGCCTTATATTTGTTAAATCTAGAGTTTTATCAAAATCATCTTTACTTGTAGAATATAATCCACCACCCATCTTAATTACCTCCTTTTTTTAACTCAAAACTCATTAAATCCATAAATGGGTTTATATAGTCTTTGTTTTTTAGAACTACTCCGCTTAATCCTTTACCTCCATTCATGGGTCTTTTAATTCCAGCAAAAATTCCTTGTTCAATCGTTTTAAATAACCCTTGCCTCTTTATTGTTTCCAATAAACTATAGGCTTTTTTAAGAACGCTATTTGCTCTCTTTTCCATTATTCCTCCTTTTTTAAATTCGATTTCCTCGCTAATTGATTTCATATTCTTAAAAATATAACGTGCATTTTCTATAGATAGCGCTCGATCTGACATGAAAGGTGTATGTATTGCTTCAGTCAACATTCCAAGTAAGTGTATTCTTTGGTTGGTCATAATGGTAATCAAATTGAATAAGCAATCTTGAATGTGCCCTCTGAAAATGTTCCCGGTCATAAATTTAGTAGGGGGCATATATTTCAAAGGAGCATTTGGGAAAATTTCCCTAGCCATTTGTGCTTGTGCAAGTTCATATAAAAAGCCATTCTCTAATTCAGGATTCATTTCAAATGCATGACCCAATCCCATTTGTTCCTCTTTTAATCCGGCAAGTAAAGCAAATTGCTCATTCATGAATTCAGAGGCAAGAACAGTGTGAGCTGCTTCGAAAGCATCTGCTGTGGTCAGATAATTATCTTCACCAGTATTAATTATTACTCCGGCATAAGCGTTTATCATTCTTGAAAAATATTGGTCTACAATCGTTCTTTTCATATTAATGTCTCGAAATAGGATCCCATAGAGAGCATCATTAAGCATCATATCAAGCCGTTCAAACGCACCCATCGCGGCAATTTCAGGCATGCATAACCCAGAACAGTAGTTTGTTAATCGAATGTATCGTTTTAATTCCTCACCAACCTCATCTAATGCCTCTCTCATTAGTCGAAAATTTTCTTGGGTAGCATATGTTCCTCCAAATCCTTCTGTGGTAGCTCCATAAGGTACATAATCTAGCAAACTCTGAACCGTAGACCTTATTACCGCGATGACATCTGCTCCTTGCCTAGCAGCCGCTTTAGCTTGTATGATGTCTTCATAAATATTACCTGTTGCTACAATAACATAAATGAGAGGTCCCTTTTTATCGCCATATTTTCTTAGAAATTCATTTCTTTTCTTCTTTTGTTGCGAGATGAGTGTCAGCTTTTCTTGAGCAATTATATTTACTATAGCTTTTATTTCAGAAATATCTTTTAAAGGTAGATTAATTATATCTAATTCATCTTTTGCTACTTTTTCTGCAATTTCTTGAGGTGAAATTTTAGTGTGTATTACAGCGTTTCCTATATAGGTTGCAGCTCCAGTTTCCAAACATTTTTCTTTTTCTAGTTTATCAATTAGGATGTTGGACAGTGGTACGTCAAACTCGTCTACACCATCAATACCAAATAATCTACAAATGGTTCTTTCAATTGTAGTGGTTGTGTGTTGATCTATATATTTCTGTGTCTCTAATGCTATATCTTTTGCCGCTTTTCTTGCTTTTTCAATTATCGAAAAATCTAAATTTAATTTGCTTTTCTGAATTTTTTCCATTTCTATCACTAATTTATTATTATCTTAAACTTAATCATTAACTCCAAGATTATAAACAGGGATTTTAACTTCCTCTTGCATTAATCTTAAGAAGGTATCTTTATTAAACTCATACCCATATGGCGAAGTTGGGTTTATTGTTATCGCAATCAAGTTTATTGAGTTTAATACTTTTAAAATTCCTCCTTTTTTGAGGAACTTTTTAGTTGTATTTTCACTTAAAAATAATTTAGTACTGTCTTCTACTATAAACGTTATTCCCTTATATTTTTGGGTTGATGTCATTAATTCTTCTAAGAGCTTATCAGTTATAGCACCATTTATAATAACAAATCGAGAATCTATATTTAGGTTTTTAGTAATTTCTTGAGCAGATTCTAATGCTGTTATCACATCTAAACGATTTACTGAATAAAATTTATCAATAATACTTACTTTTGATTTGTTTAGAAGATCTTTAGAGAGGTTTAACACTTTTAAATCCTTTTCAGGTTCAAGGCTTAATATTTCTACTGTATGAAGAGATAACTTAATGACTTCCTTCATACTTCTTGATACCGATGCACCAGTAGAAAGTATAGTGGCATCTGAAATTAAAGGGGTAGCATATGCCCTTCTGTCAAAAGCACCATCTACTAAAATCAAATCACATCCTAAATTTCTTAATTCTGAACAGATTACCAATAATTGCTTATTAATTGAAGGTCCAGCCAATTCAATATAACCTTCACTAAGTGCTCTTAGTATTATAATCTCTCCTAAGGGGGTATTGAATCCTGTGCTTTTTATGGTTTGAAATTCAATTTTACTCTCTTCAAAACATTGTTGAGCTGTAACTACATAAGTCCCTTTCTTAACATATATTTGAGGTTTTGGCAAATCAGTAATAACATCATATTTCTCGCCATCTCTTCCAATCGAAGTAAGACCTAAAGTAACTTGGTTACCTATATTTCTTATAATATAGTTCAATGTAGTTGTTTTACTGACATTTTTAGCGAGTCCAATAATTGAGATTACCTTAATATTTTCAAGTTTTTTCAAAAATTCAATCAAAAAATCCATTTTCTCGTTAAAAACTAATGTATTGCTTAATAATAACAGTAATATATCTAAATTATTTAAGTTTTAAAGATTAAATATAATTAATTGCGTAAAAAATAAAACCCTCTATGAAAGAATTCGAAATTAGTGATCTTCTTAAACTTAAGTTGGAGAATAACAAAACTTTAATTTATGTTAACAATGTAAAAATAATCCAATGCAAATACTTATTGTTAAACGAATTTAGCTTTGTCAATGAAACTGGCGAGGTCAACCCAGAAAAATTATCAATTGATACTCAATCTAAAAATTTGAATCATTCTTTAGAATTAATAGAGGACGATGAAAACCATATCCCTCCTGAAGTCGAGTTTTGGGCACATTCATCAAATTTACAAGCGTGGTATGAGCATTCATACGACACTCAACTACTTCATAGTAATTTAGCATTCCCATTACTAAGGAAATTAACTCAGGCTGGTGATAAAATTGCTAGACAAGTATATAAACAAGAAATTGTAAAGAGATTTCAAGAAGGGAACTTAAACGTAATGGTTTTTTTGATTATTGAAGGTTATCTAGATGAGCTTAGTATAGAGGAATCAGATGATTTATATCATGAATTAGATTTCGAAACTTATAAGGAAATCCAAAAACGCTTGAGAAAATCTATGAAAAAGGATATTTTCTTAGTATAGTTATTTTTTTGAAGAAATTATAAATCTAATTGATTAATGACTCAACTACTTCCTTCTTAACTTTCTTACCATGTCTTCAGGCTCAATTGTCATTTTCTCCCCACTCAATAAAGCACTGACTCCAATTTGTTTCTCACAATCTTTACAGTGACAATTTGGTACATAATCGTTTGGTTCTTCATAAGTTGTTATGACACCCTCAAAATTTCTTAATACTACGCGAGTATTTCCTTGAGAGATTGTATAATCCGGCATTACAGGGATTTTTCCACCTCCACCAGGGGCATCAACAACAAATGTTGGAACACATAATCCTGATGTATGTCCCCTCAACCCTTCAATAATTTCAATTCCCTGGGCGACACTTGTTCTAAAATGTCCAAGTCCTAAAGAAAGATCACATTGATAAATATAATAAGGTCTTACTCTAATCTTTACCAAATCTTGTACCAGTTTCTTCATAATATGAATACAATCGTTTACCCCTTTTAATAGAACTGATTGGTTACCCAAAGGTATCCCCGCATCAGCTAACATTTCACAAGCTTTTATAGAATCTGTTGTGATTTCATTTGAGTGATTGAAATGTGTATTAAAATAAATAGGTTGATACTTTTTAAGAATTTTACACAATTCAGGAGTAATACGATAAGGATTTGTAACCGGGGTTCTAGAACCAATCCTGATAATCTCTACATGAGGTATTTCTTTTAATTTTTTTAATATTTCCTCCAAATTCTTATCAGAGATTAATAGTGCATCTCCCCCAGAAAGGAGAACATCCCTGATGGAAGGAGTATTTCTTATATATTCAACACATTCCTCTATTTGAGATTGTGGGGGGGCCATGTCATGATGGCCAGCAAATCTTCTTCTTGTACAGTGTCGGCAATACATTGAACAATTTTCAGTAATTAGAAACAAAACTCTATCTGGATAACGATGAGTCAATCCTTCTACAGGAGAATCAATATCTTCGCTTAAGGGGTCTTCTAAATCACCAACATATCTTTCTAATTCAAGATTGGTTGGGATTGCTTGTTTTCTTATAGGATCATAAGGATCATCTGGATCGATTAAAGATAAGTAATAGGGAGTAATTGCCATTCTATATTCCTGCAAAATTCTAGGATCATCTTCTTCCTCAGTTAATTTAATATACTTTTTAAGCTCTTCTAACGTTGTTATCCTATTTTTAACATGCCATTTCCAATCATTCCAATTTTCATCAGCTATGTGAGAAAAGATTTGGTTACGTCTATTAACTTTCATAATAATATAATCCAACTTAAATTCTACTCTAATTAAGAAAATTATTCTTAAACTAAAAATGTTGTTTAATTAGGTAACTAAGAAAATACTAAGAACAATCAGTTATTAACATATTTTTCCCTAAATATTTTCCTTAAAGTACTTGATTCTCGCAGGATATCTAATGCAAATTGGTCATGATTTTTTGTATAACCATTCCCTATAATCATTAATACATCTTTTCCAACTCCCTCAGCCCCAAGAGCGGCCTTAGTGAAGCTAGTAGCCATAGAAAAAAAATAAACAACACCCCCATCTCGTACGGGAAGAATACATGATAATTCTGTACTAGGGATACTAAGACAATTGATTGAAATGTCAACTTCCATCCTGTCATTGACTTCTAATACTTTTTCTAATACATTTACCGGTTCAAGAACATCAGCAATTATTACATCATGACAAAAACCAGTACTACGTAAAAATTCTGCTCTTTTTTCATTTCTAGCTTGACCAATAACCTTCCCTTTCTTACCTACTAGTTTTTTAGCAACATAAGAACACATCAATCCAGACTTTCCTGTTGCTCCTAAAATTAAGACAGTATTCCCCGGTTTCACTAGGTTTTTTACTTGAGCAGGGGCACCTGCCACATCCAAAACAGCTAATGCCAATGTATCTTCCATATCTTCTGGGAGTTTCGCATAAATCCCACTCTCAAAAAGGATCGCTTTTCCTATAATCTCTACTCTATCAATCTCTGGATCAATTTTAAGAATTTTATCGATTCTTAGGGGCGTTAAAGAGAGAGAAACTAATGTAGCGATTTTATCCCCAATCTTTAAATCGACTGTACTTTTCAATGACTCACCTATTTTCTCAACATTCCCAATTAACATTCCCCCGGAACCAGTAACAGGATTTTGCATTTTACCTTTTTCTTCAACAATCTCTAATATTTTATCTTTAACTTTTTCAATGTTTCCGTTAGCTGCTTCTTTAAGTTGTGTGAAACTAGCTGAATCAATATTTAGATAATCCACATCAATTAGTATTTCATTATCAAAGATTTCCATATCATTTGAAATTTTTATAGCTGGTTGAGGGAGAGCACCATTTGGTTCAATAACCCTATGGGTTCCATATTTATTTCCCTTTTTCATTTTGATCACCAATTTATTAAATTAATTAAGTTATTTTGAGGATCTTTCGTGCTTCATTTGGAGAGGCAATTACTCTACCGAATTCATTTGCAAATTGAACTACTCTTTCTACTAATTCCCCATTCGAATTTGCTAGTACACCTTTAGAAAGATACACGTTATCCTCAAAACCTACTCTAGCATGTCCTCCTTTTTCAATAGATAATGATATCATTGGAAATTCGTGTTTTCCAATCCCAGTGACAGTATATGTAGAATCTTTAGGTATACTCTCAATAAGAAAATTAAGATCACGAGGTGTAGCACTAATGCCCCCTATCACTCCAAGTACAAAATTAAAATGCATAGGTTTCTTGATGTATCCCATTTTATGTAATCGTAGAGCCATGTCAACCATACCCTTATCAAAACATTCTAATTCATATTTTATTCCTAGACGATTCATTTCTTCAGCAAAAAAAATGATTGTATTCTCGGTATTTATAAAAATATCATCTCCTCCAAAATTCATAGTTCCACAATCTAAAGTTGCCATTTCAGGGGCGGGGTCCAAATATATTGGTTGTAATCGCTCTTCATTACTCATTCCAAGAGCACCTCCAGTAGAGGGTTGAACGATTACATCTGGACATCTCCTTTTAATCTCTTTAATAGATTTTCGAAAGCGTTCACCATTTTGAGTTGGAGTACCCTCGTCATCTCTAACATGTAAATGAATTATGCTAGCCCCTGCTTGATATGCAGATTCAGCTTCCGTTCCTATTTCATCAATACTGTAGGGAATATTTGGATTATGCTCTTTTGACACCTCAGCACCGCATATTGCTGCAGTTATGATTAATTTTTCCATATCACTATCAATATTTCTATAATTTTAAATTTAGTCTCATAGAAATCGTATAGTATTCTGAATCTTTCGAATTATTGTGAATCATACAATTCCATCATTATACATTTTTTCTATATCTTCTCTAGGATATCCTAATGCAGTTAGAATTTCTTTAGTATGTTGCCCTAAAACAGGTGGTGCTGTTAGAATCTCTCCAGGAGTTTCAGAAAACTTAATTGGAATTCCTGTAACTTTGATTTTTCCTACTGTGGAGTGATCAATTTCCTTTACCATTTCCCTGTGTAATACTTGAGGATCACTAAATACCTGATCCAAATTATAAATAGGACCACAAGGTATCCCCGCTTCATTCAATATGTTAAGCCAATCATTAGTTTTTTTAGTGCAGATTATATTCCCAATAATTTCAATTAATTCTTCCCTGTTTTTAACCCGATCAGCATTAGTAGCATATTTAGGGTTATTCGTTATACTTTCCAATCCAATAGCTTTACAAAATTTTCCCCATAGTTGATCATTACCAACAGCTAAATTAAAATAAGAATCTTTCGTTTTAAACGCTTGATATGGAACAATTACCGGATGACCAGAACCTAGAGGCTTTGGAATCTCTCCAGACATAAAGAATGAGCCTGCTCGGTAAGTTAGCCAAGCAAGTTGATTATCTAATAATGAGTTATCTATTTTTTGACCCTTTCCTGTATTTTGCTTGTTAAAAAGTGCAACCATTATCCCAAATGCAGCAAACATACCTCCTGCAATATCTGCAACTGCAACACCAACCTTGATTGGAGGGCCACTAGGTTCTCCTGTAATACTCATTAATCCCCCCATACCCTGTAATACTTGATCCATGCCAGGAAATAAACGATATGGGCCATCCTGACCAAATCCTGAGATACTACAATAAATGATCTGAGGATTTATTTCTTTCACTTCATTATAACTTAATTTTAACTTTTCCATCGTTCCAGGTCTGAAATTTTCAAGAAGAACATCTGATTGTTTAATCAATTTATGGATGATTTCAATAGCTCTATCTTGTTTTAAATTTAGTGTTATACTCTTTTTATTACGATTAACACTCATAAAATATGCACTCTCACCCTCTAGGAATGGAGGTCCCCAAGCTCGCGAATCATCTCCTTTCCCGGGCATTTCAACCTTGATTACTTCTGCTCCCATATCTGCTAGCATCATTGAACAGTATGGACCAGCAAGAGCTCTTGATAAATCTAAAATTTTAATTCCTTCAAGTGGTCGAACCATAATTATTTAACCTTACAGTAATTTCTTGGTTGCGGTTAAAGATTCATTAATCATATCCGAAGCATATTCTAAATCTTCAAGAGTATGGCGATAGCAAATATATCCATGATGGAACGGCTGTAAGAAAACCTTACGTCTGATTAATTGCCTATAAAATTCCTCGCGTAATTTCTTGTAGAGATTTTTAGGATCGCGCTCAAATGTAATATAAGGCATCCATGGTTCCCCGGAATAATCACAAGGAATCCCACTATCTTCTATTATATCTCTAACTTTATTAGCAAAAATACTACCCTTCTTACTAATATCTTCCAAAACATTTTCACGTTCCATTATCTCTATTGTTTTGAGAGCTGCGATCTGAGCGAGACTATTAGGAAAAAAGGTTGAACTAAGAAACACGTTTTCAACTAGTTCATCCATATATTCTTTCTTACCTGTAAGAACTCCGATGGGATATCCATTTGCCATAGCTTTACCGAATGCACCCAAATCAGGTATCACTCCAAATTTTTTCTGAGCACCACCAAGATCAACACGGAATCCGGTACGGATCTCATCATATATTAGCAAAGACCCATGTTCGTCTGCAATTTCACGGATACCTTCTAAAAAGCCAGGTTTAGGCATTTCTACTTGATGACCCCCAGGGTGACCGATAGGTGTGAGAATTATTGCTGCAACATCATTGCCATATTGATTCATGAGATGCCGAACTTGATCTAAGTTATTGTATTCAAACTCGATAACATCTTCATATAACTTCTCAGGAATTCCTCCCTTTTGTTCAACACACCAATCATGCCAACCATGATACCCACATCGTAATATTTTTACTCTTTTT
This sequence comes from Promethearchaeota archaeon, assembly GCA_019894975.1. Taxonomy (GTDB): domain Archaea; phylum Asgardarchaeota; class Lokiarchaeia; order Sigyniarchaeales; family SOKP01; genus Loki-b32. Next base: position 19,530 of record JAGXNO010000027.1, read on the forward strand.
GTATAACTACGCGCAACACGGATTGCAGAAGTTGTAGCATCAGATCCCATTTTAACAAAAACCATCTTTTCAGCACCAGGAATCAACCCTCTCAATTTTTTAGCAAGCTCGTTTTGAACTGGTTGTGTTAATGACATGCAAAACCCTTTTTCAGTTATCTGTTTAACAACTTCATTGTCTATTTCTTCTTCTCGGTGACCGATTATTATTGGCCCATAGGCACATAACATGTCTATATATTCATTTCCGTCTACATCAATAACCTTACCACCTTTAGCTGTTTCAAAGAATATTGGGTATTCTCCTTCCACAAAATTATATGGTCGTCTGATTCCCAATATCGCTCCTGGAATTAAACCAAGTGCTTCTTCATAAAGTTTAAAGGTATTTTTAAGAGTTAATTTTTCAGCCATTTTTCTTTCCTCAAATTGAGAATAATAAAAATAAATTATATCATATAATTATTGAAGATTATTAAAAGGAAACGTCTTACAATTATGATTCTTATAATTCACAAAATTAAGATGATTTTTTCTTTCCCTAAACAAATAGTTCCTACTTCAAGATTATAAATCATAATGGTCTAATTTTAGTATATGATTTTTCTTTGGTTTCTTGGTTAAGAAGAATAAATAGGTGATGTCAAAAGTGGGAGAAAAATTAGTCTGTAGTGTTTGCGGTAGAGAACAAGAGGTCCCGACCTGCTGTGAAAAGTCGATGATAGTTAAAAATGGGTATTTATTGTGTTGCTGTTCAGATGAATGTGGGTATCAACCAATTCCTGACTGTTGTGGTCAAAAGATGGTATATACTTAACAATAAGAAAATAAAAGAAGAAAAATTCATAAAAAAAAAATTTACCACATTAAGTTTGCAATTACGTCTTTTGCAGTTTCTGCTTGTTTCTTACCTAATATTTTACGAATTCTCAAGTCATTTATCGAATCCTCTAAGCGAGTATCAAGATTTTTCATTTCCATTAGGTTATTCTTATCTCCCTGAGTTTCTACTAAGTCAATCATCGCATTATCTTTATTCATTAAATCTCTGATTTTCTGCCTAAAACTTGCTTTGACCTTTGTTCTCACAGGCTTACCCTTTTCAATTAGTATAGGTAATATTGGTGCTCTTTCAGTACTACTATTAGTATTGGGATTGGTGAAATAAAAAATGTAAATCGGAATTCCAACCACAACATTTTGCGTTTTTAACTCGAGAGTATAGTTACTAAAAAAGTTTTGAACACCAGTCATTTCTACGTCCTTAATACTTTCAATATTATCTAAGGATGATTGTTTTTCAGTTTTAATTTGAGCAACAGTTCCTTCAGCTGAACTTAAATCTTTACTTAACCCAGAGTGCTTTGCATCAATTTGCTTCTCAACTTCAGATTTTTTGCGCTCCAATTCCCTAATTTTCTGCTGTTTTGTCTTTTCCAGATCAGAAATTTCACGTTGCACATTTTTCCTCAGTTGATCAATTTCATTCTTGTAACGTGTTATCGAATTCCCTAAATCTCGATATTTACTATCAATATCTTTTAAAGCTTCTTCGGATAGAAAAAGATCTCTTTGATTTAATGCATTCCTCATACTATCAACACTGCCTTTAAGATCACTAATATTATTGTTTAATTCACCAGTTTTATCGTTGATTTTATACTTCCCACTCTTTACTAATTCTTCAGGAGATGATTCGATCTCTCGTTCTTTCTCTGCTTGTAGCTCTTTATTAAGTACTGCTAATTGTTTTTCTTCTTCACCAGTATCAACTTTAGTATCTCTAATTTTATCAGCGTCTTTACCTCCTTTTTGGATCCATTTTTCACATAATTTTGTAATGGCATCTCCAAAAGTCTCAAGAAGTTGAACATCTTTTTGAGATACATATTCAGGGATGTCGTTTACAATTCTAGTTTGATTTACGCTTTTAGAGATAGGACCTCCTTCGAGAAGAAAGTAAGGCGAGGGGTGAGCACTTAAATTGTATTGGTTGAGGAAGAAATTCTGAAAATAGCCAATTTCATTAATATTGAAGAGAGCTTCCTGGATTACCAGCCCTCTTTTAAAGTTCTTGGATCTTTTTAAATAAGTAGTATTATATTGCTGTAATGAACTAAGAAAACTTTCTGGATCTGCTCCTTTAATTACTGCTTCGGGTCTAGGGGGCATTTGTGAAAATTTTCCTATGTTTAATTTTTCTTGCTTGTTATAAAGATAACTCATTACACAGGTTCTAGTATCAGATAAAGGACTTAATCGAACTGGCCAAATTGCCATTGAAATCTTTGACAATTTTCCCATCTTTTTAAGACTTTTACTATAGATTCCAACACATTCAATTAAAGCCATTGCCAATTCATTTAATATCGCAGCTTGGCTTCTTGCAGAAGTTATTTCGTCTAAATTTATTAAGAAAGGACATACTTTATCCATTTTTGAATCACTTGATATTTCTATATTATTTCTATATTTTGTTTTAATAATTAAAGTTTTGGTTTTAACTCAACTATAGGGGGTCTTTATTATAATTTTAAATAGAGTGAAAGAAAATTATAATCATTAACAAAATGATAATATTAAATATTAATATTGGTGTATGGTAATGGAAAGATTTTTAGAAGGAAAAGGCTGCCTTATAACAGGAGGTGCATCTGGTTTTGGGAGAGCAGTGGCCTATGAATTTGGTAAAATTGGAGCAGATTTAATTTTAGTTGACATAAATGAAGAATTGCTTTATGAAACAAGTAAAAATGTAGAAAAAGAAACGAACCAAAAAGTAATCCCTATAGTATGTGATGTATCAGATGCTAAGCAGGTTAAGCAAATGACAGAACAATCTTTTACTGAATTAGATAATGTATATATCTTATTTAATAATGCAGGGACTGGAACAAGTTATGGTGTCGATATACTAAAAATAGGGGAAAAAGCATATGATTTAACCATGAACGTTAATCTTAAGGGACAATGGTTGATTGATAAATTTGTATGCCGAAAGATGAATAGACAGAAATTTGAGCCATTGAAAGGTAAGGTTATACATACAACATCGATTGCGGGTAATATAGTAGACCCCCTTCTTCCTGTTTATAGCTTAAGCAAGATAGGAGTAATAGGATTGACTCAACTTGTAGCCAAAAGCCTTGCTCCATATATTACTTCTAATGCAATAGCACCTGGTTTTCATGTCACAGGTATTTATGGAAATAGAGAGGATATAATGATTCAGACTATGAAAGATGCCAATGTTAAAACTCCATTAAATAGAATAGGAATGGTACAAGATGTTGTCGATTTGATGATCTTTTTAGCTTCCCATAGGAGTAACTTTATCACGGGTCATATTTTTCCTATCGATGGAGGTATTGCTGATGTCGGTGTTGCACCAAATACATTAAAATCGGATATTTAATTCATTTTGGAAATAATAGTTTAAAAATCATAATGAGTTGAATTTTATGAATATAATAATAGCAGGATTACAGATTTTTATTGCGGTCGGTTTTATTGGATTTTGGATTTATTTTTTCATCTTTGAAAATAAAAAACCTGATCAAAGAGAGGGATATCTTGAATTCGAAAGATCTTTCCCATTGGCAGATTTAGGATGGGCTGTGCCTGTTTTAATTATAAGTGCGATAGGCCTAATTATGGAAAATAAGATTGGTGAGATTTTCTCTATTGCGGGAGGAAGTGCCTTAATTTTCTTGGGATTGCTTGATATTTCACATAATTTACAATTTGGAGGGTATACGGGGAATAAGTTTGATATAGCTTTAAACCTCATAGTGAATTTATTTTGTATTATTTTTGGTCCAATTTTTATGATTTATGGTTGGTTGAATATATAAAACTAAAGGAGGATTAAAATGTTTAAAGAAAAATTGATAAAAAAACAGCCTTTTAAAAACAAGTGGGCATTAATATGTGGAGGTTCAAAAGGAATCGGAAAAGCTGTAGCTAAAGAGATTGTCCGATTAGGAGGAAACGTATGTGTTTTAGCCAGAGATTTAGTGTTTTTAAAAAGAGCAGTTGATGATATAAGTGAATTCAAAGCTAATTCTGAGCAAAAGATTGAGATAATTTCTTGCGATACAAGAGATATGGAAAAGTTAAAAGTATTAATTGTTGAATTTATTGATATAAACGGTATTCCCGATTACCTTTTAAATTTTGTAGGGATTTCTTTTCCAGATTATCTAGAAAATCTTACAATAGATGATTTCAAAAAACATATGAATACAAATTTCTATGGTCAGTTAAATCCTATCCTAATACTATTACCTTTTTTTAAAGAAAACAAAGGAGGTTACATTGTTAACGCTTCCTCTGTTTCGGGCTATATCGGTCAAATGGGATACGCTGCTTATACACCCACCAAATTTGCAATCCTAGGACTTTCTGAATCTTTAAGACATGAATTAAAACCTTATAATATCAATATATCTGTCATATGTCCTCCTGACACAGACACGCCAGGGCTCCAAGAAGAATTAGCAACTAGACCTGAAGAATTAAATATAATTTCAGAAAGTTGGGGCGGATTGTTGAGTCCTGAAAAGGTAGCAGAGAAATACATAAAAGAATTATTAAAGAAAGAATTTTACATAATGCCTGGATCCTCAAAATTCTTATGGAGAATTATGAGATTATTCCCAAAATTGGTTCATAGGATTAGTGATAGAGATCTTAGGAAAGCAAGAAAAAAGCTAGGGAAAAATTAATAATGAGAAAGATAGGATTCATCATCAATCCAATTGCAGGAATGGGAGGCAGTGTTGGTCTTAAAGGAACGGATGGAGATATCTATAAGGAGGCTTTAAAGAGGGGTGCTAAACCAATAACTCCAAAAAGAGTAAGTGAGTTATTATCCTATTTAATTCACAAGGAAAGAATTTTTATGTTAGTAGCACCTGGAAACATGGGTGCGGATGTTATCGAAGGTAAAAGCATCAAATTTAAGATTATAGGTGATATTGGTGAGACAACATCGGCAAATGATACAAAAAGAATAGCAAAGCAGATGGTTAAAGAGGGAATAGAACTACTAATTTTTTGTGGTGGAGATGGGACTGCAAGAGATATCTATGACGCAATTGGATTAGAAAGACCAGTAGTTGCTGTACCTGGAGGTGTTAAAATGTACAGTTCGGTTTTTACATTTAATCCTAAAGCAGCCGCTCAAATCATTGATGGATTTCTAGAGGATTTTATTGAGACTGAAGATAGAGAGATTTTAGATATTGATGAGGAGCTTGTAAGAAAAGACATGCTAAAAGCAACCATGTATGGCTATTTAAAAGTGCTTACATTCAGAAACTTAATCCAAGCAGGGAAAGAAGGTTCAAAATTAGGAAGGACAATTGAAGAAAATAAGCAAGAAATTGCTCAATGGATAATTGAAGATATGAAAGAAGATACACTCTATTTGTTAGGACCAGGAACTACAGTAAAAGCTATTACAGACAATCTAGGGTTACCCAAAACTCTACTTGGTATCGATGCAATTATCAATAAGAAATTTAAAGGAAAAGATTTGAATGAAAAAGGTATTCTTAAATTGCTAGAGGCGTTCGATGATGCTGAGATTATAATTTCTCCTATAGGAGGTCAAGGTTTTATTTTTGGGAGAGGAAATAAACAATTTACTTCAAAAGTTATTAAAAAAGTAGGGAAAAAGAATATTAAAATAATTTCTACTGATAATAAAATAAGAAATCTACGTTGTTTAAGAGTAGACACAGGGGATGCTAATTTTGATACAGAACTTAAAGGACTTGTAAAAGTAATAAAAGGCTATAAAGAAGTATCAGTTATACAAATTGAATGTTAAGATCAAATTACAAATTATATTTAGAAGGACTTAACTTATAAAATGATTATAGATTTTTAGAGATCGTATTAATAAAATCTTAATTGGTTCTCATGGATAAAATAGATGTAATTAATAAAGCATTAGAATTGGGATTCGAAGACATCGGATTTACAACAGTTGAACCATTTGATTCCCAAAAAGAAATCCTTGATTCTAGACGAGAGGAATATGCATGGACGATGAAGAAAGGATTTGACCTTAGAAAAGGACTTGATCCGAAAAATATTTTACATGATGGTAAATCGATAATTGTATTAATTGATGTTTATTTTAAAGAAGCCTTTCCAACTCAGATGGAGGGATATTTTGGGAGGTGTTATCAAGATGATGACCGCATTACAAAAGGTCAACTATATCAACGTATTAAAGCTTTCCGTGTGTTCTTGCGGGATAATGGAATTGATTCTAGGGCACCATTTAATATTCCACACCGACTAACTGCAACTAGGGCAGGAGTGGGAACATTCGGTAAGAATAACTTTCTCTATTCACGAAAAGTAGCAAAAAAGAGTTCTTGGATTTCCCCTATTCCTTTAATTGTAGACTATGTTTTCGAGCCAGATCAGCCTACAGTTGAAGTGGGATGTCCAAAATGGTGCAAAAATACTTGTATAGCTTCTTGTCCTACTGGAGCCCTTAGTTCGCCAAATAAGATTGACCCTCGGAAATGTATCTCTTATCTCAGTTATTATCAAGAAGGAATTACTCCGGTAGACATTCGTGAACAGTTAGGAACTTGGATCTATGGATGTGATCGATGCCAAGAAGTCTGCCCCCGCAATAGACTGTGGCTTTCTCAATCCTTACCTACTAATGAAAGAGTTGCTGCTAAAGAAACGGATTTCGATTTAATACAATTACTTCATATGAACCGAGATTATTATAAAACAAATATTTGGCCTCATATGTTTTATATGTCCTTAAATGAGATATGGCGCTGGAAAATGAATGTAGCAAGGGCTATGGGTAACTCTATAGACATCAAGTATATCCCCGAGTTAATTAAAGCTTTTGAAGAAAATGATGACGAAAGGGTTAAAGGAATGATAGCTTGGGCTCTTGCACGCCTTGGAGGTGCCGAATCTAAGTTGGCTTTAGAAAGGTTTCTCCCGAGTAGCAATGGTTTAGTTAAAGATGAAATATTGAATGCACTAAACCAATTTTGATTAAATCTTCTTATGCTCCTTTAATATTTTTATAAGTAGTTTATCCCTGAACATTCTTAAAGATTCATTGGTTCTCCCAAACTCAGGAGATCTATTTTCCATTTCTTTATCTACCTCTCCTTGAATAAAATCAGCATACACTTCCAATTCTTTAACTGCTTCCTCACTTTTATCTTCTAGGTTTGCTTTCCCGATATGCAATGTTAGACCTTTAATTCCGTCTGCTCCTCCTCCTAATTGAAAAATTAAATAGGGTCCCATAGTAGCCCATCTTAAACCTGGTCCAAAACTAACAGCTTTATCAATATCTTCTACCGTGCACACCTCATTTTCTAGTAACTCAGAGCATTTTTCTGATACAGCTTTTTGAATTTGATTTGCTACAAAACCGGGAACATCTTTTTTCAAGAGTATAGGAACCTTACCTATTGATTCATAGAATTCCTTAGCGATTTCTGCTGATTTTACAGATCCCTTATTTCCTTCTGGAATTGTAATTTCTACCAAAGGTATAAGATGAGGAGGATTAAAGGGATGAGCTCCAATGCATCTTTTTGAAAGATTAGAAAACTTAGCGATTTCGCTTATTAAAAGATATGAAGTACTACTTGCATAAATTGCTTCAGGCTTAGCATAGGTATCAATTTCAGTTAGATACTTTTGTTTTACCTCTAAATCTTCTATCATCGCTTCTTGAATAAATTCTACATCTTTTACAGCGTCCTCAATGTATGTTGTGTAAGTAACCAGTTCTAGCATTTGAGGTATCTCTTCTTTCCTAAATATACTGTTATCCGCTAAACCCTCAAGATGCTTTTCAATTGATTGTTTTGCTGACTCTTCTTCTTCACCCGTGTACAACCATAAGTTCACGGGATAACCCTTCCAAATAAAATTAGCTACCCAACTATTCCCAACAACGCCTGCTCCAAGAACGGCGATTTTCTTAATATCTTCTGCTTCCATTTTTAACATTACTTCCTAGTGAATTAACTATCTAATGTAAAATAATATTAATTAAATATTCTTCATAAAAGTTATTTATCCAATCAATAATATAAGGAGAATTTTAATGGTAAAGAAAATAAATGACATTTCTGTAATAGGAGCCGGTTATTTGGGTAAGCAGATAATAGAGAAATCTCTTTTATACAATTATAATATTAAAGTCTTTGATACCAACACCAGAGATTTAAAACAGTTTATAGAAGAGATGAGAAAAAAAATAACTGAAAAAAAACTGAAAGCAACTATAACACCTTATCCTTCAATTTCTGAAGCTGTAAAAGAGGTTGATCTTGTGATTGAAGCTGTACCCGAACAACTTGAGTTAAAAAAAGAAGTTTTTTCAGAGATCGAGAAAGAAGCTTTACCTAATACAATAATAGCTACAAATAGTTCTTCAATACCGGTCTCAAAAATAGAAGATGCTGTTAAGAGAAAAGATAAAGTCATAAATATTCACTTTTATGATCTGTTTAGAATGCCACTTGCAGACATTATGCGAGGAACTCAGACTAGCGACGAAACATTTGAAAAAGGAAAGAAATGGTTAGAAAGTATTGACATTACTCCTCTTGAAGTAAAAAAGGAATGCTATGGTTTTGTAATGAATAGGATATGGAGAGCTATTAAAAAGGATTGCCTTAAGATATGGGCGGGAGGGCATGCTGATATCGAAACAGTTGATAAAGCATGGAAAACTTTTTGTCAATTTTTCGTTAATACAAATTTTGGACCCTTCTATTTCATGGATCGAATTGGATTAGACGTCGTTTACGATATCGAAATGTCTTATTTTAAAAATAGTGGTATCCCTGATGACAAACCCCCAGATAAACTGAAGGAAATGGTTGAAAGAGGAGAAATGGGTGTAAAATCTGGTAAAGGTTTCTATAATTACAAGATTAAATAAGTTTTTTTTCTATTTTTAATTTAAAAAAGTAATCCTTATAGTCTTATTTTTTAGTTACTATCACAAATGTCAGAAAAAAGAAAAAAAGATATATCACGAATCAAAGAACTGGAAAGCATTAATTTAGCTACTGAAGAGAACAGAGATCTTGTAGTACAAACTAAAAGAGAAGTGGAAAAAGATAACGAACTTTTGGCTCAACAGAATAACGAAGAATTGAAGGAATATAATATTAAATCAATAGATATTGTCGGTGCTATTGGTGCCGGTAAGACATTATTAATTGAAAAAATTGTTGAAGCATTATCAAAAAAATATAGAATTTTAGTAATTTGTGGTGATATTACAACTAGAATTGATGCAGATAGGATACAAGCACATAATGCAGAGACAATTCAAATAAATACTGGAAGGGAATGTGCATTAAATGCATATCACATTCACCAGATTATTGAAAATAAGGATTTAAATAGTTTTGATTTGTTGTTTGTTGAAAATGTTGGAAATTTAATATGTCCATCAGACTTTACTCTTGGTACTGATAAACGCATAACTGTAGTTTCCACAACTGAGGGTGAATGGGTAATAGAAAAACACCCTATGCTTTTTAAAATGTCGCATGTAGCAGTAATTAACAAAATCGATTTAGCAGAAAGACTAGGGACTAATATCCAAAAAATGATAGATGATGCTAAGGAAATAAATCCTGATATCGAAGTTATTACTACGAGTGCTAAAACCGGAAAAAATATTGATAAATTAATTGAAATATTAGAATTGTAAAATCCTATTCGAATTGATAAAAATGAAAGATGAATTAAAGCAATTAGAGCATTTACTTAATAATGAAAATTTAGATCTTCGAAAAATTCAAGAATTTAAAACTTATCTCTTACAAGATCATATTAAGGGGTTAAAAATTGAAAATTATATAGGAGATTATCCTACGTTCTTGGAACCCGTTATTCTTGGCGATTGTGTCAAGATTGGAGATGATGTTCTTATTGGCCCAAAGGTTTACATAGGAGATAACTCAGAAATTCAAGATTATGCAGAAATTTCAAATTCAATTATATTTAATGATGTAAAGATTGGAAAAAATTTCAAATTAGATAATTGTATAATTCTAAAAGATAGTCACCTAAATTTTGATAATTTTAGTGGTACTAATTGTATTTTAAAAGGAAATGCAGAAACTAAAGATTCTCTGGAAATCATTCCACTTTAAGTTAAAGAAATTCTCTTTTATTTTAGTTTTTGGGCATAAATGTATCTAAGCAGATGTGTATGCGGTCCACTATCACCATGATTTTCTGGTTCATCGATTATACCTATTTCTAAAAGATGAAAATCTTTAAAATGATCTATTAGATCAGCTTCTGTGAAATAATGAGTTGGTCTCCCTGGCTTACTTTCAAATGTATATTTTTCAATTTCTTTCCCATTACCAAAACTTGTTTCTTTATCTGAAAACACAGTAAAAAAGCAAACACCTCCAGGAGATAGCTGATTATAACAGATTTTTAAGAAATTTATGCGATCATTAATAGTAAATAGATGTAAAACATTAAAACAAAAAATAGCGTCAATATTTTCTGTCCATTCGTCTACTTCAAGGACAGAACTATTTATAAATTTAGTTTTAGGGTCAAACTGTTTGCTAAGTTCGAAAGCTGCTTCAGATATCTCGATTCCTACAACCTGATACGTATTAGTTGAGAATAATTTTGTATGTCTCCCATATCCTGAACCAGGTACTAATACATTTTTAATTTTCTGCTTTTTAAATAAATCTAGGCAATGCAACGCAGATTTGCTAGGTAAATTCCCCCAAATCTTACCTCCTTTTGAAAACCTATCATCCCAATAAGTTTTCTGGTCGATTTTCATGAGTATACGCTTGTAGTTTTTTTTTATAATTGTATAAATTAAGGAAAGCTTTAGCGGCTCTTTCAAAACTCGGAAAAACTGGAACTCCTGTTTCTAAGATTTTCTTTCTGTACTCTTCTCTATCTTGATAATCAGTAAAAGGCAAAGAAAGAAAAAATGGTTTTCTTTGTTTGTTGCATAAATCTTTTAGAAATAATAGGTTTTCAAAATAGTTATCCCAAGCATCCTTATCAAAAGGTTGATATGTTTCTGCTAACACACCACCTATATATGGTTCTTCTATTGCAATTTGAGCAATTTTTGAATATTCATCTGAGAAATTTTTCCAAGGAAGATCTAACGGATTTACCACACCCCCAAACCGTATTAATTTTTTCAATTTCGTCTTAGTTTTAGTACTGAATTCAGGTACAGTTGCTCCAAGTTGTGTAATTAAGTCAGAGGCAATGGTTGCATTACCACCTGACCAGGTTATTAATAAAATTCCTTTTTCTTCAGGGAGTAAATCTTTATAACGATTAAACGCGAGAGTTGAGTCTATTAATTCTTCGAATGATCGAACTTGAATTGTGTTTGTTTGAGAAAAAACTGCATTCCAGATTTGATTGGAAGTTGTTAAACTACCTGTATGAGATTCTGCAGATCTTTTTCCTGCATCTGTTTTTCCAGTCCTTAAAAAAATAATGGGTTTACTTACCTTCTTTAATAATTCATACAATTTCCTTCCTTCTTTAAGATGATATCTTGAAAAACCCTCGAAATAGATACTTATAATCTCAGTCCCATCGTCATCATTTAAATACTGAATAAGATCTGTTATGTTTAATGAAATTGAATTGCCGATGCTTGCACCAACTGAAAAATCAACACCGAGATAGTTTAAATTATTAACAAACCTTTCTGTAAGATCTCCAGATTGAGAAATAATTGCGACCTTACCAATAGGATCTGCTTTGAAAGAAGCATTAAAGGTAAAACGTCCACCAGTTGAATATAATCCCATACAATTAGGTCCTATTGCTCGAGTGGAACTATTTTTTAATAAATTGTATATTTCATCTTCGATTTTTCTTCCCTCTTCATCAAATTCACCTGTTCCCGCTGAAAAAATATGAATAGTAGCAAAGTTCTTACTTATACATTTTTTTACAATATCAATTAATTGACTTCGATTAACTGCTATTATAGCGTGATCAATACCATCAGGAAGGTCACTCACATCTTTAACACAATCAATATCATAGATTTTATCACTTCCTTTGGAAATAAAATACAATTTTCCTTGATAATTCCTGTCAACATATCCTCTTAGCTGCCACATTCTCTTCTCTGAAGCACCTATAAAGGCTATAGTTTTCGGATAGAATAATTTTTCAAAATAATTTATCTGTGCCACGCGTGTAAAAATATATTTTCGAAATTAAGTTTAATGAATGAAATATAAAAAGAAAAGAAACACTCCAAAATCATATTAAAAATACAATCAAGTTGATAAGTTATTCATTTATAACATAATATGCATAAGAAAATTGGATAGTGATCAAATGAATTCAAACGAATCAGACCCGATAACTTGGTTAAGAAATAATCAAGATAAGCTTGTATCATTCATACAAGACATAGTTCGGATTCCCAGTGTTTCTGGAAAGGAAGAAGAAGTCCAAAAAGCAATTTTTAAAAAGCTTTCTGAATTGAATCTTGAACCTAAATATGTATATCCAGATATCGAAGAATTACGGAAAAGTGATGCTTTTTTCGAAACAACTTCTTTTACTAAGTATGGTTATAAGGATCGACCTAATGTAGCCGGAATCCTTAAAGGAACTGGAGATGGTCGATCAATATGTCTTAATGGGCATGTTGATGTAGTTAGCCCAGAACCGATAGAACACTGGACTTATGATCCATGGGGTGGTGAGAAGGTAGATGACTTTATTTATGGTCGAGGCGCGGGAGACATGAAAGCAGGTGTTGCATCCATAATTTTTGCTCTTCAAGCTCTTAAGGAAACGAATACTAAATTAAAAGGTGATGTTTTTATAGAAACTACTATTGACGAAGAAGATGGTGGTATAGGAGGGTGTCTTTATATGCGTTTAACTCAACCAAAAACAGATGCTGCAATAATACCTGAGCCTGGTGGTAATGCTATTGGTGTTGCTAGTGCAGGAGTCATGTATTTTCGTGTTATTGTTACTGGTATTCCCGCACATGCAGCTACAGCACATTTCGGTGTAAACGCAATTGTTAAGATGGTCCCTATAATAGAAGCTCTTAAATCTTTAAACATTAAAAGGCAGAAGGAAATTACGTACAAATATGCAGAAGCAGATCCAACCATGAAGGGGAAAGCGACGACTATCAACATTGGTGTCATAAAAGCAGGAGATTGGCCTTCAACAGTACCAGCTCTTTCTATTCTTGAATGTCGAATTGGATTCCCTCCTGGTGAAACCCGAGAAATGGTTATCAATCAAATTGAGGAAACTATTAAAAATGTTTCAAACAGAGATCCATGGCTAAAGGATAATCCCCCTAAAATTGAATGGTTTGGTTGGAAAGCAAGTCCTCATGAACAGAATCCTGAACACCCTTTCGTAAGATTATTAAAAAAAAATACAAAACAAATAGCTGGGATTGATCCTACTTACTATGGTGGTACAGCAGGGCTTGATGTTCGATTCTTTGTGCATTATGGTACACCTGCTGTAACATTTGGACCATTTGCAGAAAAAATCCACTCAATTGACGAAAGAGTTTCTATTAGTTCAACCTTAAAAACAACAGAAATAATTCTTAGCACAATTATGGATTGGTGTGAAGTTGAAAAAAAGAATAAATAGATTTTAATTATTCTCTAATTTCTTTTTTCTAAAATTTGAAGGTTTTCTTCAATAATCTTAAAGCCTTGTTCTAACTCTTCATCTTGTATTATAAGGGGCATAAGTAACCTTATTGTATTCCCATATTTTCCACAGGTTAGAATTACTAAGCCTTTTTTGTGGCATAAATTGACTAATTCTATAGCTTTTTCTTTATCTGGTTTATTAGCTTCAGGATCAATTATTTCAAATGCTAACATTGAACCTATACCGTGAATAGTTCCAACGATATCATATTTATTTTGCCAGATCTCAAGTTGTTTTTTCAATTTCTCACCTAAAACTTCAGCTTTGTGTAATAAATCATCTTCTTTAAATATATCAAGAACCGCTAAAGCAGCTCTACAAGCAACGGGATTACCACCAAAAGTTCCGCCTAGTCCACCTATATGAGGAGAATCCATAATTTCTTTACGACCGATTATTGCACTCAATGGTAATCCTGCAGCTAGACTTTTTGCCAAAAGAATAATGTCAGGAACTACATTCCAATGTTCTATCGCAAACATTTTTCCAGTTCGTCCCATTCCAGATTGAATTTCATCGGCAATCAGCAAAATTCCATATTCCTGACAAATCTCGGCAATTTGAGGGAAAAATTCTGGGGGCGGAGTAATAAAACCACCTTCCCCTTGAACTGGCTCTGCAATAATTGCGGCGACGTTTTCTGGAGCAACATGGTCAATAAGAAAAGTCTCAAATAATTTAACGTCACCAAATGGGATTCGATAGATCTCCGGAGCAAATGGTCCAAAACCTAATTTATAGGGTTTTACCTTGCTCGTTAGACTCATACCCATAAGCGTCCTTCCATGGAATGCATTTTCAAAAGTAATTATACCTGATCGTTTCGTGTAATATCTGGCAATTTTAATTGCATTTTCTACGGCTTCAGCTCCACTATTAGCAAAGAAAGCCATTTTAGGGAAATCTCCGGGTGCAATTTCACAGAGTCTTTTTGCCAATTCTATATATGGTTCATACATTGCGACATGAAAGCACGTATGTATATATTTTTCTGCTTGATCTTTAATAGCTCGTACAACTTTAGGATGACAATGGCCTACATTGACTGTTGCTATTCCACCTGCAAAATCTATCATTTCAAAGCCTTCAACATCAGTCATTTTAGAGCCATTAGCTTTGCTGATGAAGGATGGAATAGTATTGTAAACAGCTTTAGGAACATATTTTTTTCTTATTTCAAGCAGATTTCTATTATTTTTCGTGTTTTCTTCTTCTTTCATTATATTGCTCGTTTATTTAATTCAGATTATTATCTTCTTTTTACTGTTCAAGTTTATCTAAATGATGGGATTATTTCTTCTGCAAATTTTTTTACTGTATCCGTTAATTTTGTAGTTCGTTGAAAACTCGCTAGAAAATAACCGGCACCGGAATCGACAGCTTTTTCCACTTTTGTAAGGTATTCTCCTATATCCGTAGGCATCATTTCTCCCGCCATAAATGCTACTTTATCAACACGATTATGAAGTTTTGCTGCATCTATAACAGTTTGCTTCATTTCCTCGGGATTCTTTCCAGGCCAAGGAGGAATAAAACAGATATCTCCATATTGTCCTGCTAATTTTAGCATTCGAGTCCCTTGACTACCAAAGATAAGTTTTGGATAGGGCTTTTGTAAGGGTTTTGGATCCAATATAGCTCCTTTGGCTTGATAATACTTACCTTCAAAATCTACCTTAGTTTTTGTCCATAATTGGATCATCAAATCAAGGCCTTCATATGTTTTATCCACTCTAATGCTTGGACTACTCCATTCACTATATCCTTCAAACTCTATTTGAGACCATCCAGCACCTACTCCAACCATTGTTCGTCCACCAGATAATACGTCCGCTGTCGAAATCATTTTAGCTAATACACCTGGAGGTCGAAAGGGAATTGGGGTAACTAGTGTACCAATTTTAATTTTTTCTGTTTTTCCTAATAAATGTGATATTGTCATCCATGTTTCAAGTGTTCTATTACTATCTTCTCTTTGGTGCCATGGCAATTCCCCCCACATATAATGATCGGGTAGTATTGCCCCATCAAAACCACATTTATCTGCTTCTATTATGGCTTCTTTAATAAGTGTATAATCATTATACCAATTTCCTAGTCCACCTAAAATGAATTTCATCATAATACTATTTTATTCCTCAAGTAATATTAATTTATATATTGAATCCCAATCTTGGATGTGATATAATTGTAGATCGTGAAACAGACCTTTCAAGAACAAATGTATATCTCATAGTATTACAGGCATAATATGGAGATATTATTTTTTTACCCTCTGAATTCCCCAAATTGAATATGTTCTTTTCCTTCTTCAAAACCGTTCTTTCTATAGAATTTTAATGTCTTTTTATTTAATTTTGGAGCATAGAGAATAATGAATCCCAAGTTTTTTTCATCGCACCTCTTTCTAAAAGCTTGGATTAACTTAGTTCCAATACCTTGTCCTCTATTTTTTTGCTCCACAGCTAATAATGATAAGTTTGCATTATTACCTTTCATAGGTTCCCCAAGAATATATCCTTTAACTTCACTGTTTATTTCCGCGACTAAAAACATCTCATCATCATCAATACATGCTTTGAAATAATCTTCAGGTATATAACTACCCCCTGCTGGTTTTAATTCCTTTATTTTACTTAATTCTACACAGATTTTGCAATCTCTAATTTCAGCGGGTCTTATTGTAATCAAATTATTATTAATATCCATTTAATACACTAATCTCCTTTCTTTACATTTCCCTTAAAAGATGAAAATTGTAAAAACATTTTAGCATCTCCTTCAATTCTAGCAAAAATGTTTACTGGAGAAGCTGCTTTTGGTTTATCATCTTTACTTGCAGGTGTAGGTCCAAAAAAGATACAAAAACCATTACCACTGGGCCAATATCCAATATCCCCTACTTCACAGTCAACTTGGGAATTTTCTTCCCCCTGTGAAACAGGAATCTCACCATAAAGTTCCTCACCCCATCGACTCAGATTAACTTCAAACGGTAACGCATTCCATATCGCTTCACATGTTTTGGGATTCTTATCAGCGAGTAACTTCGCTCTGATCTGTCCTAATTTTTCATTTTCAATTATTATATATTCCATTTCGAACTCATATCCAAAATATTTTTTTATATGAAATTAAGCAATTTTATTATTTAAACGATATTGATATTAAATTGAGCATATGATTTTAGAAAAAACTCTTGAACATATTAAGCAAATCTTCCAAATCCATGAAATTATTCCCCCAAAAGTAACTAAAATTGTAATAGGATTAGGCTACACGGGGGTCAGAGTTTCTGCTTATGGCTCAGAGTCTGTTATAGGACTTGCTTCTACCCTATCTAGCCTTATTACTAGTGATGAATGTAGCAAAGTTAACTTTGCGGGAGATCTTACAAACAAGAACCTATTAGAATTATTGGAATGGTCATATCTTCCCCCCAGCTTAAAAAGAATTATAGGTATCGCTACTCTAAACGCGGTGTCTCAGTATATTTTAAAAATACAAAATCCTTACTTCAAGGTAGAAGAAGATCTAGTCGATTATTTAGGGTTAAATCTGGATACGAAAATAACGATCATTGGACTGATGAAACCCCTTATTCGAAAGTTAAGCAAAAAAACATTGAATATTACCTTGGTAGAGGATAGAATTAAAAAACCACTGGAATTCAATAAATTTGATTTTCACTCAAATATCGATGAATTAAATGAGGAGGATCTCTCTACTGATATTTTGTTTTGTACGGGAACTGTTTTAATAAATAATACAATTGAAAAAATATTAGATCTTTTTAGAGGAATAGCTCGAAAAATAATAGTAATAGGACCGTCTGTTGGTCTTTTACCAGATATTTTGTTTGAATATGGGGTAGATATAGTAGGGGGAATGGAAATTTTAGATACGAAGGCAACCTTGAAAGTATTGCAAGAAGGAGGAGGGACACAAATGTTTAAAAATTTTGGCAAAAAGTACAATTTATTAAATAAATAAACTAATATTGTTTTAACCCCCTATTTTTAAAAACCATTCTAACTAGTTCAATATGATAGCGGATTATACATTTAAGTTAATTGTCATTGGACCTGCTGCGGTTGGCAAAACAAGCCTTATTAGAAGGTTTGTCGAGAATAGATTCTCGTTTAACTATAAATCTACAATTGGTGTAGATTTTTTAGCTAAGACAATGCGATTAAAAGGAGATAAAATCGTTAAATTAGCGATCTGGGACGTAGGGGGTCAAGCGCGCTTTAGATTCTTACGACGCAATTTC
This sequence comes from Promethearchaeota archaeon, assembly GCA_019894975.1. Classification (GTDB taxonomy): domain Archaea; phylum Asgardarchaeota; class Lokiarchaeia; order Sigyniarchaeales; family SOKP01; genus Loki-b32. Next base: position 37,560 of record JAGXNO010000027.1, read on the forward strand.
TATGAAGGAACTCATGGTGCTATATTGGTGTTTGATCTCTCAAGAGCCAATACATCCCCCAAAATGAAAGATTGGCTTATCGATATGCGTAGTATAATTGAGTATAAAATTCCTCTATTAATATTGGGTAATAAGTCTGATTTACTCTCTGAAGTTGGCGAAGTTATCGATAGAGAGGAACCGAAAAGGTTTGCTGAACAAGAAGAAAGTTTTTACCTTGAAACATCGGCAAAAACCGGCAATAATGTTGAACAAGCGTTTAATGAATTTACCAAACAAATGTTAAAATCTAATTCTTGATGAAATTCTTTTAAAAAGTAAAATCATAAATTATTGGGGATTTTACTGTTTTTTATTGCTCCTATTTATATCAATCGTTTTTGTAAATGTTTAAATATATGACTTAGATTATTTATTAGAGTCGTATAATATTATCAAAGTTATTTCGATGCCGTTATTTGTTTTTAAAGTAATTATCATTGGAGCAGGTGCAGTAGGAAAAACCAGTCTACTGCATAGATTTGTAGAAAAGAGTTTTAACTTTAGATACAAGCTTACAATCGGAGCTGATTTTTTATCAAAAGTAATTGAAGGATTTCCGGACAGCGATACTACATGTAAATTACAAATATGGGATATTGGGGGCCAGGAAAGATATAAATTTCTACGTTCGAGTTTTTTTGATGGGGCAAATGGAGCATTAATAGTTTTTGATATTTCTAGATGGCATACATTTGAAGAATTAACTGAATGGCTTTCAGATTTACAAGAATTTGCGGGAAAAGGTGTCCCTTTTATCTTAATAGGGAACAAACTTGATTTGATTAAAGATGTTTATGGTGATTATGACAAAAAAGAAGTTGAAGAGTTTGCCAATAAGGAGAATGGTTATTATATAGAAACGTCGGCTAAAACAGGTGAAAATGTAGAAACTGCATTTTACGATCTAACTCAAAAAATGATTAAAAATTAGCACTTGCAATAACAATTTTAAAGATTTTTATATCTACTTACTAATCAATGATTCTAATAAATGCAAAAGATAATAAATTCGTATAGAACTTAGCTAAGTTACGTCTTTTCATTTCATTTGTTAGATCTTCATGTTCAAAAGCGAGATCATCTAATTTTTTCGTTATAATAGTTATATCTTTCTTAATAAACCTGATTTCTTCCTCTAAATCTTGCATATCTTGTAACCTTTGCTTTTTCCTTTCCTCATCTTTTAAGCTATTAATATTCTGTAGTTGTCGTTGTGTTGGTCTATTCTTTTCTTTTTGTTCTAACCTTTGTTTTAAAGAGCTAATCCTTAAATTTAGTGTTTTTTTGTTATTTTCATGCATTTTCTTTTTTTTTACTCTTTCTGAATTATAGATTTTATCATTTAACCTCTTTATTTCTCCTTTCCATATTGAAGTTTTAGACTTAACGATTTTTTTTGCACTATTTTGAAGATTTAGTATCAGATCTATGTCCAGATTTAGTTTTTCTTTCCCTCTGTTGAATTGAAACAATTTATCATAGCTTTGTATATCAGATAGAGTACTTTCAAAATTTTCTAATTCTGTTCCTTCCTTGTCCAATATTATGGATAAAATCTGACTTTCTATAATGTATCCTTGAAATTTAACAACGAAGATAAAGAGATAGAACTCCTTTCTTGCGGCTAAGTCAATAATAAGATGATATGGTAAGTTTTCTTTTTTCATTTCAAGTATAGTATAATTACCTTTAAAAGAATCATTCCTACAAAAATCTATAACAGCATTAATGAGGGGATGACCTAAAGCAAAAAAATCAATTTCTTCTCTCTCCTTAGCAAATTCTAAGTCAAATGTGCCAGTATATTCATTCGATAGATTAAATCTTGTTTTTCTCAGAAAACTATCAGTAAGTTTAATCTTAGATAAAATAGTTTCTTGTAATTTTTCTTGGACGAGGTCTGACTTAATATTTTTTATGAAACCATATTTATTGTTAAATAAGCTTAAGAAATAATTAATAAGAAAATAAAGCTCATTATGAGTTAACTTTACATCAACACAAGAGGCTAAAGAGCCAATAAGACCTTCCATTTGGAATGATTTTTTGTCAATCATTAAATCATCTAATTGCATTTCGATTTCTTTTGCCTTTTTTATCTCGTCGTCTAAAGTACGATAAAATTCATTCAAATTCTTCCTCTTTTTGCCGTCATCCTCGGCAAAGATTACATTTTTAAGATCTTTTTCAACTTTACCTATAATAGGTTCTAAAATTCCTATGGATTCTTCAAATAAATCAATCCTTTTGATTAGAGCATAAACAACATCCGTTTCTACAGTTCCTTCCATATAAAAATTATAAATAAAAATTTCACGTGATTCTTGCCCAATTCTATCAACACGACCGATTCTTTGCTCAAGTTTCATAGGATTCCAGGGTAAATCATAATTAATAATTGTTCTACAGAACTGAAAATTACGGCCTTCACCACCAATTTCGGTTGATAACAATATTGCAAAACCTTTTTGATTACGAAATCGCTCAATTGCCTCATCCTTCTGTTGCTTGTCTAATCCTCCAAAAAAGGTTTCTACATAATACTTATTTACCTGTTTCTTTATTAAATCCTTTAAGAATTTAAGCGTGTCTACAAATTGGGTAAATACTATTACTTTCTCATTGACATTATGAGAATATATATTATTAAGGATGTCAATTAATTTATCAGATTTCGAATCATAAGGAATGTTATTTAATTTATCGTAAAACTCTTTTAAAATCTTTTCCTGATTGAAGATAGTAATACTTTCTTCAATTTGTTTTTCTGTTAATTTATCTTTAAGGTTATCAAATGATTCAGAATCGAGGAACTCTTCTTCAAGCTCCAGTTCAAAAAATTCAGGATTTTCTTCTTTTATAACATCTAAATTTAGAAAAATACCCTTATAACGAGTAATCTGTTCTAACCTTCTCTCTAGACTCTTGAGGATTGCATATTTAGAGCTTGTCAATAACTTCTGTAGGGTAGTAATTACAAATCCCAGTCCTACATTTTCTTTACTTATAGAAGAATTATAGATTTGCGCAAGATATAACCGAATTTCATTGTAGACATCTAGTTCTTCTTTAGTTGGATTAACAATGATCGTATTGACAATCCTTTTATTAATAAATTCTTCTGTAAAAACGTTTTTTTTTCGATTTCTAATGATTAATTTAGATAGAGTATGATCTTCCTCAATTCTTCTAAACAATTTGGATTTAAATGACTCATCACTTAGTTCATCTAGAATTTGTTTATTATTCTTAGTTTTATCAATGTAGTGCAGATCTCTTAACAGTTTTATGGTGTTTTTTACTTCAAAATTATTTAATTTACCAATATGATTTATATTAGCTATAAGGAGATTAATAAAAGGTAGATTCTTCCTAAAATGTTCAAATTCGCTAAAAGAAGCAAAGACTTCAGGGTGAATAAGTTCAATTAAAGAAAATAACTCAAATGAATGAAGTTGCAACGGTGTTGCTGTTAATAATAACATACTTTCAGAAACAGTACTTAAATTTCGAGCTAATTCATAATTTAGCGTTTCTCTATATCTCCCCGTAGTTGCATTTATTAGGTATCGTCGTAAATGGTGTGCTTCATCAAAAATCACAATATCCCATGAAATCCTTGACAATAGTTCTATATACTTTCGACTTCGTGCAAATTGAAGTGAACAGATAATTAAATTATCATAATAAAAGGGATTTCGCAGTAAATCCCCACTCTTATAATAACCATTCCGTTCCAGTTCCTTTACTTTTTTTCCATCATAGATGGTAAATCTAATATGGAATTTATTTTCTAGCTCGAACTTCCATTGCTGAACAAGTGATGCAGGTACGATAATTAAAATTTTCTCGGCAAGATTCCGAGCCATCATCTCTTTCATATATATTCCTGCTTCTATGGTCTTTCCTAATCCCACTTCATCTGCAAGAAGTATACGCGGAAAATGTTCTTCAGATAAACGATGAGTGACATTTATCTGGTGAGGCATCAAATTTAAACGAGAATTTGTAATACATTTGATTTGATAAGATGTATAATATGAATGAAATAGATATGCCCAATATTTAAGTAAAAAATTTTGAGGGGGATCAATTTCCTGTTTAATAATTAAACTTTCTACTGGGGTTACAAACTTAGAATATATTTCATCTTCGTATATTTGAACCTTTTTGCCATTTTCCTTTAAAAATTCATAAGAAATTAATCCATCCTTAACCAAGAACTCTTTAGAATTGATTATGCCGATACCTTGCTTACTTTCAATCTTTTCATTTACATCAAAAATGAAATGAATCAAATCAATAGGATGAATAATTTTAATAATATTATTCTTAAAAAGTACCTTAAATTTGATGAGAAATTTAGTATCTTCATCATCTAAAGATTTAGAAATGGGAATTTCTATTACTTTTATAATCTTACCTAAACCTAAATCCGGATTTAGCCTATAAACTACTAAATTTCCTAAATTGAACTTCTGTCCTTGACAATATACATTGAAGCATTTGGTAAATCTTGACTTTAATTCATTACCGCAAAAAGGACATACAAATTTCTGCGATTTTATCTTTGTAACCATTATCTTTATATTGTACTTAATATGAGAAGAAGTAAAAATTTTAGTATTTTAAGAAAAGATTGATTTGAAAATGTCAGAAGTAGGAATAGAACCAACATATATTGGCAAAAACGAGAAATTAAAGTTTATAGTACCACAAGAACTCTTTAGAATGAAATTACAGTCGAATGAGAAAATCGATCCTGAAATCTCCAAAATTTACAATACTTATATTCAAGAAACTTTCATTGGATTCCAAGAAGCTAGAAAGACCAAGTATGGAAATGAAAAAAATATTAAAACAATAACAACGTCTGAATTTTGGCAGGAGTTTGAAAAGGAATCAAAAGAATTAGGAATTGATCTTATTGGATATACACCTCTTATTGAAGATTTTATGTTTTATAATCTTAAAGTGTATGGACGCAATCTAGTGATATTAGGGATGGAAATGTTATGGGATGAAATCAAAACTGCCCCGAGCATTCACTGTGGTGTTGAGGCATTTCGAGTATATTCTAAATTAGGAGAAGTTACCATTCAATTAACTGAATATTTAAAAGAACGTGGATATAAGAGTGAGGCTCATCATCCATTTGGAGGTAAATTTCTATTCCCCCCTCAAGTGGTTGCTGCGGGATTGGGAATTATGGGTAGGAATGGTCTTGTAATCACACCTGAGTTTGGACCTCGTCAAAGATGGGCTATAATTTCCACGGATGCTGAACTACCTACTCCTGTTAAGAGTGATTTAATCCATATGGAAGAATATTGTAAAGATTGTGGGGCTTGCATTAGGGGATGTAAAGGAGGTGCTGCGTATGAAACTCCAATTTATCATGAAGAATCTCCAGTTATAACTCACATTGACCGTTCCAAGTGTATTGATAGCTTAATCAACAATAATTATTGCAGTTACTGTCTTAAAGTATGCCCACAGGGACATCCCCAAAAAAAACCAATATAAATTTTACATAATCAAATTATAAACGTTATATTCAAAATAAAAACACTATTTCTAATTAATAGTTTATAACATTTTTTTCTTGATATAATATGACTGAGTCTAATGAAATGGTTGTTGGTGAAAAAATCAAGAGTGTTACTTCAATAGAAATCTTGAAAAAGGTAAATACCGCCGCTAATTATTGCTATAACTGTAATAAGTGTAATAACGTGTGTCCTACTGCTTTTCTCGACATTTTTTATCCTCGTAGTCTAATTACAGACTTGACTTTTCTAACACCCGAAGAAGCGTTGGAAAATAATGATATTTGGAAATGTTTAACGTGCGGGTTATGTTCAGTCTACTGTCCAATGACTAAAGAAAATTTAGGTGTTAATTTTACTCAAATAATTAAGGATCTTCGCTCACTCGCTTCAGATTATGAACCATTGATAGAAGGATTACTGAGTTGCAATCATGAAAGAGTATATTCAAGTTTGCCTAAATTAATGGCTGAAGATAAAATTAAATTTACAAACAAAATTGGCTTTTTAGAGGAGACAGGATTAAAAGTATCTGATAAAGGTGAAATTGGTTACTTTATGGGGTGCGTTCCCTTTTTAACTGGTGCTGCTCCTTGTGTTGTAGGATGTCCTGCAGGAGTGGATGTTCAAGGGTATGTTTCGCTAATATCAGAAGGAAAATATCAAGAATCTATTGATTTAATAAGAGATAAAAATCCTTTACCATATTTATGTGGTAGAATTTGCACTGCCCAATGTGCATTAAACTGTAATCGTCAAAATTTTGATGATCCCGTTGCTATTCGTGAACTAAAACGGTTCGTTTCTGATTGGGAAGCAGACCACCCAAATCAAAGCAAAATAAGACCTGTACCACAAACAAAGGAAAAAGTTGCAATTATAGGTGCGGGACCTGGAGGATTATCTGCCGCGTACTTTCTTGCAAGAATGGGCTATAAACCAACGATCTTCGAAAAAGGTGATAAAACCGGTGGCGTAGTCAGATATGGTGTGCCCCAATACAGACTTTCTGATGAAGCACTTGATCATGATGTAGATTTTATAAGAAGTATGGGTGTAGAAATAGTTCTAAATAAAGAGTTCGGCCCTAATTTCACATTAGAAGATATTTGGAAAGAGGGATATAAAGCAGTTTTTATTGCTGTAGGGTTATACGTGCCAAAAACATTAAGACTCGAAGGTGAAGATTTACCTAATGTACATGTGGCTCTCGATTTTCTTTTAGATCGAAAATATAAATGTTCAGAAAATCCTGAAGAATTTAAAGGAAAAACATTCGGTATTATTGGGGGTGGAGCCGTTGCGGTGGATTCAGGTGAAACAGCTATTCGTTTAGGAGCATCTAAAGCTGATCTTGTTGATATTTTAACTGAAGATGCCTTAAAAAATGTACTTAAAGACTTGCATGAAGCTGAAAGAGAAGTAATGGAGTATCATTTTGAAACATCGACCGCAAACATAACAAAGGAACCTAATGGTAAATTAGCTTTGAATTGTTATAAGATTAAGTGGGGTGATCCTGATCCTGAAACAGGGAGGAGACCTTTAAATAAAATTGAAGGTTCGGATTATAAAATTGTAGTTGATCATATTGTTATTGCTATTGGTCAAGGACTTGACCCAGAACCACTGAACGCTGCAACCGATAATCAATTAACGATTGAGCGAGGAAAGATTGTGGTTGATGATTTAACTTATGAAACTGGCATTCCCGGAGTTTTTGCGGGTGGAGATATAATTTATAACTCTTTGATGTGTGCTGTCGATGCTATTGGAAATGGGAGAGAAACAGCCTTTACAATTGATCGCTATATTCGGGGTCTTGATTTAAAAGCAGGAAGAATAAGGAAAAACGACTTAAAACGGTCTACCATTCCTAAAAAATATATCCAAACAAATTCATGCCAAGAAATGAACTTTATGCCTGGTTCCGAAAGGTTAGTTTGTTTTGATGAAATGGAATTAGGGTTTTCAGAGGAACAAGCAAAAAAAGAAGCTAATCGGTGTTTAAATTGTAATTGTTGCTGCAACTCAGATCAAATCCCTGAAGATTTTGAAAATGCACTTGATGATTCTGGTGTTATGATATGTGATTATGGGAGCCAAGATAATTGGCGATCACTCAATGCTTCTGATTATTTAGATATTCCGAGAAGGGTAATAGGTATATTAAACCAAAATGATATCGTTCCAGTAGTTTTACCAGAGGAAAAATGCTGTGGACATGATGCACTTTGGCGTGGGGATGTAGATACATTTAAAAAGCTAGCTGAGTACAATGTAAAATTATTTAAAGAAGCAGGAGTCAAAACCTTGATTTTTAATTGCGCAGAAGGATATTATACCTGGAAAAAAGAATACAAGAAACTATTCAAGAAACCTGAAGAATTTGATTTCGAGATTTATCACATAACTGAGTATATTTTAAAAGAGAAACTCTTGGAAGATGTCTCATATCCAAATTTAGAAAAAATTAAAGTCACCTACCATGATCCCTGTAGACTCGGAAGGATGAGTAAGGTTTTTGACGCACCCCGTGAGGTTTTGAAACAAATCCCTGCCGTAGAATTGATTGAAATGGAAGAAACTATGGAAGATGCTGAATGCTGTGGAGTATCTGCTTACATTTCATGCAATCAGGATTCAAAAAAGCTTCAAGAGAAAAAAATCCTTCAAGCAATAGAAACAGGAGCAGAATATCTAATAACCGCATGTCCAAAATGTATCGCTCATTTAAATTGTTATTTAAATGAAAATAGAGAGTTAAAAGCACAAATAAAAGTAAGGGATATTGTAAGCTTTTTAGGACAACTGTTATTCTTAATTTAGTTAATTTTCATTTCTTTCTAACAAATTAATTATCACCAATTTTCCAAAATTAAGTTAACACATTTTAAAGAAGGAGATTTTTAGAGTTAACAAGTAACCTTTAAAATTTTGGTATTTTATTTTTAATAACTACAATCAAATCATAATTTAAAAACTAAATATAATAGTGAAAAACATGAGTAAAACTAAGGAAATACCAATTCCTGATCAAGTTAAAGGTTTTACCCAAGTAAGACTTGACGTCAATCTCTCTGATGGAAAAATTAGTAAATCCAAGTTATCTAACGAATTTTGCCGTGATTGGATTGGGGGATATGGTTTTGGAGCAAAAGTCCTATGGGATGAATGCCCTGCGGGAGTAGATCCATTAAGCCCTGAAAATGTTTTTATATATGCACATGGCCCCTTTCCTGGAACAATCCTACCTACCTCCAGTAAATATGGAGTATTTGCTAAATCTCCTTTAACTGGTCAGTTTGGAATGGCAATATCTTCTGGATCTGTTGGTGCTCAGGCACGTCGTGCGGGTATCAATATGCTTGTATTCAAGGGTAAAGCCCCAGAACCTGTTTATATGGTTGTTGATGACGATGATCATTATTTAGTTCCATGTAAAGATACGTTTTGGGGTAAAGGATGTTGGGAAACAGAAGAAATTTTGAGAGAAGAATTTCAAGATCAACGCCTTGGAGTGATGAGTATTGGCCCAGGAGGAGAACGTGGAGGCTTTATGGGATGTATTACTAATGATCGCAATAGACAAGCTGGAAGAACTGGAATGGGTGGTGTTATGGGATCTAAAAACCTTAAAGCAGTGTGTTTTCGAGGTACTAAGGGAATCAGTGTAGCCCAACCAGTCGAGTTTTTTAAGTTAGCTAAGAAACTAATAAAAGTTGCAAATGGACCTGCTACAGCTAAATATCGTGATTTAGGCACTCCAGCAGGGATAACTAGCTATAATAAACTCGGGATGATGCCAACTTTCAATCATCGTGAAGGTACATGGGATAAAGTTGATGATGGAACTTTTACTGGTGATATACTCAATCAAGATTGGGTTGTGAAGAAAGTTGCGTGCTCTCAATGTTCTATAGGATGTGATCATATCACAAAAATACCCAAGGATCACCCCCACTGGCCTAATCTCTACTCTAGTATTGACCAAGAATTATGTTATAGTTTTGGATCTGCAACTGGTAATTTTGATTGGCCAACTGTATTTAAATGTGTATCATTAACTGATGATCTTGGAATTGATGCTATCAGCGGGGGTGTAACCGCTGCGATGGCGTCTGAGTGCTATGAAGAGGGAATTATCACCAAAGAAGATTTAGGCTATGAATTACCTTTTGGATCAACAGTTAACCTCGTCAAATTTACTGAAGAAATGATTCTTGGAAAAGGATTTGCCGGAAAGATTTTTGGTGATGGAACAAGGGAAGCTGGAAAGCGATTAGAAGAAATGGGCAGAACAAATGCAAGTTATTATGCAATGCATATTAAAGGTCTAGAAATGCCTGCTTTTGATGTCCATGGGATGAGTTCATTTGCTGTTGGGGTAAGTGTTTCTATTCGTGGAGCATGTCACTTACGTAATGGCTCATACGGACTTGATGCTAAGGGAAAGTTCGATAGATTCGGTTATGAAAAACCACTCGAAAGGGGTAAAGCAATCAAAGAATTAGAGGACATTTATGCAATCATCGACTCATATATAGTCTGTAAATTTACAAGAGGTATTTATGAAAATGATGCTGAAATGGCGAAAGTATTTGAATTAGTAACAGGAATTCCTGTGACTGAACAATTTATACAGCATCGAGGTGAAGCAATTCTTAACCTCTCAAAATGCTTTAATATACGAGAAGGATGGAAACGCGAGGATGATCACCCTCCAGAAAGATTCTTTAAGCAACCTCACACAAGAGGACCCGCTAAAGGCGTCGTCTTAAAAGAAGATGGATATCAAAAGGTTCTAAGCGGATATTTTGAAGCTCGTGGCTGGGATACTAAGACTGGAATTCCAACTGATGAAACTTTAAAGAATCTTGGATTAGATTTTGTTATTGGTAAATTAACTCCTTCAGGAGGTAAAAAATAGATGTCAAAAATAGGAACCAAGAAAAGAGGCGGAGTTGTTCATCAATTTATTATTGTAGACCCAAACTTATGCACTGGATGTGAAACATGTGAATCTGTATGCTCTTTCGTACATGATGGCGAATTTAATCCAATAAACACAAGAATTCATAGAGTAAGAATTGAACCCATTTTAAATGTCGCATTGGCGTGTCAAAAATGCGATGACGCCCCATGTGTTCGCAGTTGCCCTGAAAAAGCTTTAGAACAGGATAAAGAAACAGGTTCAATTATTGTTGATGATGATAAGTGTAATGGGTGTGCTTTTTGCATCAGAGCATGTGATTTTGGTGTTCTAAGTTTACACATTCAATCTCAAAAAGCTCTTATTTGTGATCTTTGCGAAACTATGAAGGATGATTACATAAATGAAGAAAGAGGGGAAAAATACCCTGCATGTATAGATGTATGTCCAAAGGAAGCTATTTCATTAAAGGATGTCGAGCAAATAGGAGAAGAAAAGCGGATTGATGCTGTAAAAAGACTTTTTGGCGATCTCTTGAAAGAATCAGAAGCTTAATTTTTTTTATTATTTATTATTTTTTTCTTTCATTTTTATAGCTGAAAAATTTGAATAAATTTTTTACTATTACTTAAGTGCTCTAAGTGGCGAACTTAAAATGACAAAATAAAAAAATAAAATAAATAAAATTCAATTGATCTAAATCAAATCTTCTAGTTTAAAATGTTCTATTAGAAAATCCTTATCGGCATCAGTAAACAAATAAGATAGATCATATTCATTATAAAGCATTAGAAAGGCACTTATAGTCTCTTTTGCATAATCCCAGTACCTATCTATAATGAGACTCTCCCCATTACTCAATTTAAAGCTTTCGAGAAAAAATTCTAAGTAGCTGATCTTTTTTGTTCGGATAAATTCCCGATCTAAATTCCATGAACTTAACAAGTTGTTAAAATCAAGATTACCTATCCACCAATCGGCTACTTTCTTATTAAAAATGGTAAGACCTCCAAAAACTCTTCTGATATCTCTTTCATCAATATCTCTATTAATACTTATTAATTCTAAAACGCCATCTCTTAGCTCTTTTTGTAAACTAATTCCTAAATCTATTATAGATAAAGCGTTAAACCGACCGTGCCACATTGGATCAAAAATAAGAATTGCATTGAAGCAAAAATTTAATGAAGAGTCAATATGATATGGTTGATATAGACCTGTATTCCTATCCCCGTCAAAAAATTCTGGGCTTAACCGCTCAAATGTGAGAGGATTTATGCCACCAAATCTTATCAAATTAGGACTATGAGAGTTGCTTTATGCCAATCTTGGCTAAACATTGGACTATAGCTACCAGGATTTGGTTTATTAACCTATGTGAGAATAAAAAATATGATATTTCTTCTATAGATAATAATTCTCGTGATGGTAATGAGTTTTTTCTCTCTTTTATCTTATTGTTTTGAAATCATTAAATGTAGATAAGTATTTTATAAATAACAGTTTAGTTATAATTCGTATCATTATATTTTAAAAAAATCCATAGAGTGTTGAAGAACAATAAAAAATAAAATATTAAATATAAAGCTGATTATAGTACTAATTTCAGCGTTAATCATTATTCCAAATATAGTAGTAAGTAATCAGAGAGATATCGAAGTTTACTTTGACGAAAATGATACCAATGAAGATTTTACCCTACATCCCCCCAGAGAATCTTCTGTTTATTACGAACCCACGACCGGATATGCATATGACGTTTACGTGAGCGGAGATTATGCCTATGTGGCTGATGGACTTTCGGGCTTGGCGGTCATTGACATTTCCGACCCGACCAACCCGGGAATACCCGTCTACGAACCCACGACCGGAGACGCATGGGGCGTGTACGTGAGCGGAGATTACGCCTATGTGGCTGATGGACCTTCGGGCTTGCGGTCATTGACATTTCCAACCCGACCAACCCTGGAA
>JAGXNO010000028.1 GCA_019894975.1 Promethearchaeota archaeon
TCTGAATGGTTAAAAGAAAAAGGCTATGATATGGATGATTATCGTAGCAATCCTGCTAGAGTTAACAATTTTTATCATGAAACAAAACTACCAGAAGAATTATACCCCACAAAATATATATCAGACCAAACAGTAAAATATCTCGAAAGAACTGTGAATGGAGAGTATGGGAACAAACCATTTTTTCTCCACTGTTCGTTTCCTGATCCGCACCAACCTGTTTGTCCCCCAGGGAAATACAAAGATATGTATAAACCAGAGGATATCAACTTACCTTCGAATTTTAATGATGGTCAAAAATTACTTGAGCATGAGTTTTTGGGAAAGTATATAAAACTAAAATTTGAACCCGTTCTTCCTAGTTTAGTCAATGAGGAGGTAGCAAAAAAATTCACGGCTCTAACTTACGGCTCTATTGCTATGATTGATGATGGTGTTGGAAAGATTCTTAACTACCTGGAAGATTCAGGCTTAGCAGAGAACACAATGGTGATTTTCACCAGTGACCATGGTGATTTTTGTGGTGATCACGGACTTATCGTGAAGGGTCCAGCTCATTTTCGAGGTGTGATAAATCCACCTTTGCTATGGAAAGTACCTGGTTTAACTAAAACATCAGTTTCGAATTCATTAGTTAGTACAGTTGATTTACCAAAATCTCTTTTAAGTATGTTAGGTGTAGAGAAGAAGTATCACCCAGAAATGTGTCAAGGATACGACATGTCACCAATATTAGAGAACCCAGACAATAAGGTAAGAGAACAACTTCTAATTGAACAAGATGAAGAACTTACACATATTAGTAGACAAGAATCTTTTAGACTTCGAACACTTATTACTGAAAGACATCGCTTGACAATCTACGATGGGTTCGAAAAGGGAGACATTTTTGATTATGAAAGCGATCCTGGCGAAGTTGATAATTTATGGAGCAAGGACGAGGATTTAAAAAATATTCTCATAGAAAAACTCATGAGAGAAATGGTAAGTGTTCAGCTAAGAATACCTACGAGAAAATCTTCTCATTAATTTCTTTATAAAATACTACAGAAAAAAAATTAGAAAATTGAGAAGAACTATTTCTTATTCTGTAATAATACATTTGGAAAGAATAACTAAACAGTGTATATAAAATAACTAAAATATAGACAAACTTTGAAACCTCAAAATCAACCAAAAAGAAGTGCTTTGTTCATAAGGATGTGATAATCCATGAAGGAAGCAACTATATAAGACAAGCTTAGATCATTATAAAGATGAGTTATGTATATAAAATAATTGCTTTCTAAATTTTTTAGTTGATTATAGGCAATAAATCTCTCTCCCGCTGTTGTTTGTACATAACTTGACGAATTTTCTCTTGCTATCGAAATTTTTTATCTTTTTGCAATTTAAATTAAATTTTTTGCCCGCATTCATCACAATGTTTAGCATCTTCATCGTTTAGGGTTCCACAAGCTTTACATCTAACCATTATTATTTGTTCTTTATTACTATCTACATCTAATTTTATCCCACCAGCACTTTTAATCCCCCTTGCCACTGCTTCAGATCCCTTACCAATAATCCTTCCATATCCATCTACCGCTCTTTCCGATGCTGTCCCGAGAGCCATTCCCGTTTCCTCATATCCATATCTAAGAATTTCTCTATGATACGCTATACGTAATAACGAAATTGTAGCCATAATACAAATAACACCAACAAAGAAACATCCAGCTGAAGCACCACCAAACAACATGAAATTATTATTTTCAAATTCACCCATTGAATTAAGTGAAGCTATAGAAAAGGATATTCCAGCAATTATCAAAGTAATTCCCATTATAAGCGTAATGAAGCCAATTCTTTTCATTTTTTTCTTTCTTTGAATATTAATATCTTGTTCATCATCTGTTTTCATTAAATATCATCTACAATTTTTTTTATATAAATTAATTTGATTGGATAATTATTAAATGTTACTTCGAGGACAGAAATAATATTAACACTTTGAAAAGGATTAAATAATCAACTTGTCGATAAACTTTTAAGGGAAATAGTTAATCTTCGACAGCACCTACCTAAAAGAAGTGCATCTAATTAACAGGAAAATTTATGCTTAAATGTTTACTTTTTACCTTTTTTTTACTTGATATATCTTTTGCATTAACTTAATAAGCTCAAAATCATTAATAGATTAAAAGTATTAATTAAAAATATTGGAGGTGTTTGTTTATATTATGGATGATCGAAAAGTAAAGGCTAATTTTTGGCAAATAAAACAAACACCCTCAGGTACTGAATAAGGAAATTAATATCCTTCAAATTTGTTTTATTCGTTAGACATAAGTCTTTTCTTCTCAAAAATGAAGGCTCTACCTTCTACGAAGCAACTCAAGCCTGAACTCCAGAATATAAACTTTCTTCAAATGTTTAGAGGCACCTCTCTATTAAAAAAAATTATAAAGTGATATAAAAAATTGGTGAAGAAAGAGTATAATCAGGATATTGGATTTAAATTTTCAAAGAATGGACGTCAGTTTGATCAATATAGACAACAAAGGCATTCAAGTTCAAAGACTCAAATTAAAGAAATTACTCTCAATGAAGCTTGTCAACAACTCCTTTCATTGAAAGAGATAGATAAGGTGTTTTTGGTAATTGGTGCTGGAAAAGAAGCAACTGTAATATTAGCTCGAGAAACAGATACAAAAGATCTAGTATGTGCTAAGGTTTTTAGATATTTTACAAGTACGATTCGTAAGCGTTTACAAGGCACTAAACATATTTCTAAAATGGGTATGGCATACATTGTAGCAAACCAAGAATATTGGAATCTAGTGGAATTATATAATGCACAAATTCCTGTTCCGAGACCAAGATACTTATTAAATAACATAGTTATTATGGATTTCATTAATTTACAGGATGAAGTTTATCAACCCGCACCATTACTTAGCGAGATAGACATAAATCTTTTTGATGATCCCGAAGAAATCTTATATGAATCCATAGAAATTCTTGCAAAAATGTTTTTAGACGCTAAATTTATACATGGTGATTACAGCGATCATAATCTCATGGTAACTGAAAATGGATTAGTAACCATGGATGTCTCTCAATCTGTGCTCTATAACGAAAAAACCTTTATTAAAACGCCTAACCGGATTAAAATTGATAAAGCAGTAGAATTATTACAAATAGATTTGAATAATTTAATAAATAGTTTTAAGAAATATCGAATATCTATAGATGCTGAATACGTTTGTAAAGAAATTGTAAAGGAACTTCCTGAGAAACTTCAGAATTTTCTAAAAGAATCAAGCAAGATAAATCCCTTTTCACATAATTCCATTGATAGCTATAATGCTAAAGAACTATATAGACAGCAATCAGTATTTGACCGATCTGGAAGAATATATCAGAAAAAGAAAAGATAGCCAAAAATTTCTATAAATAAAATGCGAGGTGATAATGTGAAAGAGCTCAAAAAAAAAGAATTTTCTATGATCTATCCTCTTATCAAAGAATTATTAAAATATAATTACATAATTAGATCAGTTATAGATGGAAGTGTAGCTGGTCGAATTTTTATTGATAACTTGGAAAATCCTAAAACAGTATTATTATGGGACAAAACAGATTGTGCGGGAATCTATATAGAAGGTGAATATTCACCAGAAATTGCAAAAGCTATGAATAATATGATTAGAAAAACAATAATCCCCGAAGCAAATACAATAGAAGATACAAAAGATATAGCATGCTGTTATTCTCCCACTGACATTTGGGAGGATAAAATTGAGAAAGAAGTTTTTGCTGACTTATTTGTAATGAAAACTTTTAGAAGATTCCTTACCTTCGATAAAGGAAAAAATCAAAGACTAAGATGGGAGAAAATGTTACCAAGTAACTTTGAAATGGTAATATTTTCTGAAGATTCCAAATTGATAAAGGATCAAGGTTTGAAGAATGCTGATCGATTATTACACCATATTAGATATTGTAAACCTGGTTTTGGTTGCTGTTTAATTGATAAAGAATTAAATGAAATAGTTACTCAGTGCTTTTCTGATTGGTCAAGTGATAAATATTTGGAGATAGGAATTGAAACGGAAGAAAAATATCGACGAAGAGGATTTGCAGCAGCTACTACAGCAGCAATGTTAGAATATGCCTTGGAGAGGGGATTTGAACATATAGGTTGGCACTTATGGGATGATAACGTTGGATCGGAAAAAACAGCATTAAAAGCAGGTTTCACAAAAGAAAGAAGACATGTAGTTTATCACTTTTGGAATAATGAGTATGATAATCTATTTGTCAATCTTAGATTTTATTTTTATAAACAAAAGGATTATAAAAAATCGTTATTCTTTATAAGAAAGATACGGGAGTGTGAAGAAAATAACACTGAAGCTTATAATACTGCTGACTTCATATCAGATGAATATTCAAAATGGGTTCTTTACGTCGAAGCTTCGTGTATGACAGGATTAGGAGACATAAATGCGATGTTTAGATGCCTTAATCAAATATTAGATATCGGTTTGAATAATACAACTGGATTTATTAAGTTTTTAAAAAGGGATGAAAATTTTTCTAAATTTGCTGGGAATGAGAAATGGGAATCTTTTATTATGAAAATAGAAAAAACTGAAAACAATAAAAAAAGAGATAATATTAATCTATTTGTTTTTTTCTAAACTTATATACTAATTTAAATTTTAGATGAATATAATGATAAAAATAGGCAGATTTTTTAACGGGAGGCGGAGAAAATGCCTGCAGTAACTCCTTCAGATGGTCCAGTTGCGGTGACCGGGGCTTCGGGTTATGTCGGTTCTCATGTAGTAGTTGCTTTGGTAAAGCATGGATTTACGGTACACGCATGTGTAAGAGATCTGAACAATCCTGATAAAACTAATCATTTACTAGATCTTAATAAAAACAATTATTCAGGTCATGTGGAGCTTTTTTCTGCAAACTTACTTGAAGCTGATAGTTATGACACACCATTTACTGATTGTTATGCTGTGCTCCATGCAGGTACACCTATGGGATATGGTCGTGCTAATAATCCACGGCAAATCTACGATGGTGCAATAAATGGCACTAAGAACGTGCTTAATTCTGCTAAGAAAGTGGGCACAATAAAAAGGTTTATTTATACAAGTTCTTTTGCTGCTATCCATCATCCAATGAAGTCCGGGTATTTATTTACTGAAAAGGATTGGGCTTCTGACAATCGTGAAAATGATCCAAATTGGAGTGTAGATAGAATTGATGAGGATGGTGTAATGGCATACGCGATGGCTAAAGTCGACTGTGAACATATAGTATATGATTTTGCTGAGAAGTCGGGACAATTTGATGCTGCTTCAGTATGCCCAATTGTAGTGTTAGGGCCCCTCCTTTCGAGGTTGCACGAACGGGTATACTCTTGGCAATGGTTCGTTGGTCAAATGTTAGCTGGGAAGACTTGTGAACGAGAATGGAAATCACTATGGAATATTGTTGATGTTCGCGATGTTGGTGAAGCTCAGGCATTAATGCTCGAAAGTACTGTCTGTAAGAATGGAAACCGTTATCAGTTGTGTGCGACGGATGAATTGGGTGAGATTAGTGTACTTCAAGTTCAAGCACATTTAAAGAAGTTATTTCCTAAGATCGATGTAGGGGGGCCTCCTGAAGAAATCCACAAAACCATCGAAAAATATGGTGCAGTATATCAAGCACCTCTAGCACATTGTGATCGGGCACGAAAGGAACTTGGTCTCAAGACTCATGCTATTGAAGATACGTTGTATGAAACAGGAAAAACTTTGATCGATTTGGGGCTAGTAGAACCTGCATTCAAATAGGTAGATATTAGAAAGAGCTTTAAAACATTTTATTTTTCATTTCTATTTTCTTTATACACTTTCTGCATTAATTCAATCGGAGTTTTATAGAGATGTGAGCGTTCAACACGATGAAGTTTTATAGCTTCGGTTGGGCAGGTTACAGCACAAACTCCGCATCCATAACATTTATTAGTGTTTACAAAGGATTTTTCATCTTTCATTATAATTGCCTGGAAAGGACATCGCTCCTCACATAATCCACATCCTTTACAAAGATCTTGATTTACTTCTGAAATGTAATTTGATTTAGCAGTACAATTTTCATTTTTATCTTCAAAACGAGTGATACCTCTTAACAATGCACAGCAACATTCACAACAGCAGCAAATTACTTGATGCATTTGACTTTCTGTGTTTTCAGTTGTAAAAACTAAGCCTAATTTTGCTAACTTATCTACTATTTCATGTGCTTCTTTTCGAGATACTTCTCTTCCCTCTCCTCTTCTTAAGAAATATTTCCCAAATAACCCGACTTGAAAGCACGATTCTTGGATAGGATATTTATCTTTACACTCTCTGATTTCCAATAAATCAGTTCGATTTCTACAAGGGCAATCTGTTATTACAACTGGTCCCATACAACTCTCAATTAATCCGTGGATTTCCTCAGCATTAGAGATAACAGATTGATGATCAATAGATTTATTGATTGGTACTATTCTTGTTATAGGGGTTCCCGCATCCGAAGATTCATAGCGTTTATAAAACTTCTCTTTGATAAAGAATTGCTGATATAACTCCGCACCCTTTTTACCAAGTCTACCAAATGTTTTTGAGTATTTGAATCCCATATTTAAAAGATGTGGCATAGCTATGAAATAAGAAAAACCTCCTATATCCTGTATTATACCATCTTCGGTCATTTTTTCTAGTACCTTCTGAGTTTCTTCACGACTCTTTTCCAACTTTTTTGAAATCATTCCAACCGATTGAGGTCTAACAGTTAGATGCTGAGCAACTTCTGCTTCTTCCGGAGTAAATAAAAGGGTAACAAATTCTTTAAATGCTTCAGAAATTTTACCATTTGTTATCGGAATATCATTAGGATATTCACGCATATTTTGTAGAATTTTCTCGTAGGGATCAGTTATTTCGTTTGACATATATATTCCTTAGTTATTTACATATAATATTATTTATGAAATACGTATATACAATTCTTGTCTAAATACTGGTATCAGACAATTGTTAAAAAAGGTAGATTGTATGGATTAATTACTAATGAAAAGAAAATCTCATACCAATAAAGTATTAGTATGCAAATAAAATAAAAAGCCGGAAAAAATATCTGTGGTTTGAAGAAGTTCTTATAAAATTTCCAGAGCATTATCAAAGAATAAATTATTATCCCAATAAAGAAAGGAAGTGTGATCCAGAAAACCGTAATTGGACTTATGTTCAAGATATTCGAAAGTGTCCGAGCATCACTGTGTGTGTCTAATACTGAATATATCGTAAAATACCCTACTCCATGTATGAAAAGCGTTGTCAAGACATTCAATACAGAAAAGGTCCAAAATCTATTTCTCCTTTTTATTAATAAAAAAATAGCAAAAAGAACTGATCCAACGATTACTTCAGCTAACAAACCTGATAAGTTACTTAGTATCATATATTGAGTTGTGTAAGAACCTCCAGCACTATATGCCCTCCCACCTAAGAAAAAATTAATTTCGATCTTTTCGTAATAACCTCCACATAAAACTCTCGCTATGCTGTGTCCAAACTCATGGACTAAAGTTGTTAGAAATCCGAGTATATAAACGAAACATAATAACAAACCAATTGATATTACTTTTTGTAGTGTTGTTTTTGGTTTAAAAAAATTACTCGAAATCCTCTTTAATGAATTTTTTGCTTTTCTAATTATTTGGTTTTCATTAAACCGCTTGAAATTTAATATATATACAGTAATCATGAACATTAAACTAGCATTATACAATATAAAATATAAGAGATAATTAAGTAATGGAAATAAGTTAATGTCATAATTATAGTCTCGCCGATAAGCATTAATACTACTTAAAATTGCACAACAATTATGAAGAACTACTAAACTAATTGTGATTAATAGAGCTTTTTTCTTTTTATCAATTAATATCATTGTTCCAATAATTAAACCCATAAATAACAATGATATAGTAATTAACCAGTCAATTTTCAAACTTTTTTGATTCCATTTTATTATTTATAAAATTGTGGACTTTTGTGTTCTCCATCAGCTAAAAGGCGTCCGAAGTACGGGGTCTCTTTATCTCTTGAATTCTAGAAACTTACGGTTTTATTTAAATTTTGTTTCAATCTTATTTTTCCTTTAAATTAGTTGAAATGTCTTAATATCTTCCATTTATATGAAAATTCATATTTACTTGAAATCTATACAAACTGAGAAAAGTAATTGCTATAAATTATTAAACATTAGAAAACTAGTCTTAAACACTACTTATTATGAAAAACTCATTATTGGTGGATAAGTGTTGAAATTACAGAATGAATTAGGGCCTAATATTCCTGTGAATAAACCTCTCGTTGTCCGCACGATTAAGGATGTCACTAAAGAGCAACGGGAGTATGCACTTGAGAAAACAGAGTATAACGTCTTTTCATTTCCCGCAGATTTGTTATTTGTAGATTTCTTATCGGATTCTGGATCAGGAACTATGACAGATTTACAATGGGCTTCTCTTTTTCACGGGGATGAATCATATGGTCGAAATAAAGGCTATTATGTCCTTTTAGATGCAATTCGAGATACTTTCGAGCGTGGTGATAAAC
The DNA here is from genome assembly GCA_019894975.1 of Promethearchaeota archaeon. Classification (GTDB taxonomy): domain Archaea; phylum Asgardarchaeota; class Lokiarchaeia; order Sigyniarchaeales; family SOKP01; genus Loki-b32. The sequence goes on from JAGXNO010000028.1 coordinate 8,664, forward strand.
CAAATCGAGCTATAAATCTGATTCTTTCTGGAGAAACAAATGTGAAAAAATTAATGGATGAGCTTTATCTTACTTCTTTTGAAGGAGGTTTTGTTAATGGTGGAGTACACCAATTAATTCGTCCAAATGCTTTTATAGTTCCACAGGGTCGATGTGCAGAGTTCTTACTCTTTTCCACTATTGCTCCAATACTGAAAGAAAAGTATCCATCTAATGAGTTTTTTATCCCAAATAATGGTCATTTTGATACAACCGAAGCAAATATTACAGTTAATGGTATAACACCAGTTAATCTCTTTTCAGCTAATTTATTGGATGAGTTTCCTTATGATCAAATGGATAACAGGAATCCTTTCAAGGGAAATATGGATATCAAGAGATTAGAAACTTTAATTCATGAAAAAGGAGTAGACTCTATTCCCTTAATTTATATAACAATTACCAATAACACTGCAGCAGGACAACCAGTTGAAATGAATAATATTAGAGAGGTAAAAAAAGTAGCAAATAAATATGATATTCCTCTCTTTTTTGATGCCTGTAGATTTGCTGAAAATGCAAATTTTATCAAAGAATTTGAAAAAGGATATCAAAATCGCACTATCCTAAACATCGTTCAAGAAATGTTTTCACATGTAGATGGGTTTACTATAAGTTTCAAAAAAGATGGACTGGCAAATATTGGTGGAGGATTTTTCTTTCGAGATAATGGAAAGTTCCACGAAAAATTCTCCTTTAAAGAAGATATCGGGATTAAATTAAAAGAAAAACAAATCCTAACTTTTGGAAACGATAGTTACGGAGGGATGAGTGGTAGAGATATTATGGCGCTTGCTACTGGATTATATGAAGTTGTACAGGAATCTTATTTGAATGAGCGAAAATTTCAAATAAGAACATTCGCTCGAAAACTTGCCGAAAATCACGTTCCAGTAATCCTTCCAGCTGGAGGACATGCTATTTATCTTAATATGGATAAGTTCTTTGAAGGGTTAGATGCTAAAATTGATGAGTTTAGAGGAGTTGGTTTCACTATTGAATTGATTCGTCACTATGGTATTAGAGCATGTGAGTTAGGACCGTTTGCTTTTGAATGGGATAAGAAAAATCCTGAACAGCAAAAAGGAATTTTAAATTTAGTAAGATTTGCCGTACCTCGAAATGTATATGGTCCTTCTCATATTGATTATGCTGTAGCAGCTATTACTGAATTATATAATAACCGAGATAAAATTCCAAAAGTAGAGATTTCTCGTGGAGCCAATTTGCGATTACGGCATTTCCAAACAGGTCTACAACCTATCTATAAGTAACAATATAGAAATTTGACTTAGTCTGATAACCCAATATAACACTGATTTTTATCTATATAACTTAATATATTGTATTTAACTTATAAAGCGTATAAATAACATTTATAGGAGAATGTTAAAAATGACTGGGATTTTAGATGGAATTTTAGTATTAGATTTTTCAGAATATATTGCCGGTCCATATTGCGGGTTTTTGCTCGCAGATCTTGGCGCAGAAGTTATAAAAATCGAACCTCCTGACGGATCTGAAGAAAGACGATGGGGTAGATGGAGTCGATATAAAGGCAATACAAGAATGGCCCTGACGGTGAACAGAGGCAAGAAAAGTCTTTGTCTTGATGTTAGAAAGGAAGAGGCAAAGAAAATTATCTACCGTTTGGTTGAAAAGGCCGATATTGTAGTTCAAAATTACACACCTGGAGTCGCCAAAAGGCTAGGGATCGATTATGATACTCTATCAGCAATCAACAAGGGAATAATCTTCATCTCAAGTACCGCATTTGGTGAAGTAGGGCCTTACAAAACGCGTAAAGGTTTTGATATTATCGCACACGCCGCTTCTGGTATGATGGCCGCCTACTCTGATGAAGATGGTAAACCACGTGGCCCTGGAGGAAGCCCTTTTATAGATATTGGCACAGGTATGCTCAATGCCTTCAGTGCTGTATCGGCTCTATTTGCCAGAACGAAGACCGGAGAGGGTCAAAAAATAGAAACATCACTCTTTTGTACTGGTATGGCTTTAAGAGCTGCAGGGTTCTCAAAGATCGAAAGCCTGGATAAAGAAAAACATCAAGAGGAATTGGAAATTTTAAGCAATGGTTTTCGGGAGGGAAAGACTCATACTGAGATTATTGACGAATTAGCCTATTTAAATCTTCGACATGAAATGCCTAAATCAACCCGGATACTCGAAGTTCCTGATTGTAATCACAGGCCCGCAGACAGATATTCACTCCCGTATTATCGAATTTATGAAACCGCAAACGGATTTATGAGTGTTGCCGCACTCACAACTCGGCAGAGAGAGGATATGTGTGAAGTTATAGACATACACGAAAAAGGAGCTGGGGTTGAATTCAGCCAGATTAACGATGATGTTATATATAATAATCAATTGGCAATGAAAGATCGGTTTGAAAAACGTTTTCGAGAAAAAACGAGTGAAGAATGGATCGAAGCTCTAGAGAAAGTCGGAGTTCCCTGTGGACCCGTAAATTACAGTGCGAATCTTTTCTATGATCCGCAGGTCAAGGCATTAAACATGATCTGGGATCTTGAAAACAGTAAACTAGGTCCTTATCAAATGATCGGTCACCCAATCAAGTTCACAAAAAATCCAGTAAAGCCCGGAAAAGGGGCTCCAACTTTAGGTGAAGATTCTGTTTCTATCTTAGAGCAGTTTGGATACAATAATGATGAGATTGAGGAGTTTAAAAAACAGGCTGTTATAAAATAAGCAGACTGAATTTTCAACCTATCTCTAAAAATTTTTTTCTATAAATAACTCTGAATAATTAAAGGAAAAATAAGATTAAAAAATCCTTATATTTCTAACATTCGCAATTTCTGGGATATATCTTTTCTTCTTAGTATCTTCATAAAATCATCCTTTCTCTGCTGAAGACGAGTTAAAAAGGAATCTAATTTATCAAAATTGTTAAAATAGTAATCCTTCCCTTCAACCATCATTTTTACTCCTTTTTTATCGTTTAAAATGATGGCATAAATTCCGCCTACCTCTGAATCATGTTTAATGAAGACTTTCTCTGAATTTGGCATCTTTTCATTTCCTTTTTTTGCCCAGAAGTTATTTTTTAGCAAATAAGATCGATACATTGACATTTTTTCACACACAACCTTTTTTTTATTTTAATCATGGTGAGTCATCGAGATATGCTCATCAATATGCTCGATAATACCATCGACATATAGCTCTGAGTAATATATAATAAGGTTAAATTATAACATCGTGTAATATGCAAGGAACACAATATTACTGTGATATTATAAAACTTTATTTCTACACTACACAAGAAACTAAGATTCTAAAATCATATATAAATCACAAAGTAAAAAGTCCAGAAGTATTTACTAAAATTTTTTTACTTGGGGTAGAACTATAATTATTTCAAGTGGAAATTTACTCACAAGTACAAGATATCTGGGTATTATGAGATTTTTTAATTGAAAGACTATCATCTAACACATATCAATTAAAAATTTTCCTCTAGGAAAATACTTAGAATTACAAAAATGTAGAAGATTCTATAAATTGCACCAAGAAAACAATTGATTTCGATAATTCGTCTCAAAAAAACAATTAAATTCGTACAAATTGAAGCTTGTATCTTATGTGTGTTTGGTTATAACGAAAAACTTACAAAATGATTCGGATTAAAATATACTGAAAACTAATATTAATTGGTTAATAAGGGGAAGATTTGATTTACTTAATAATTAAGGTTAGGGGTTGAAAAAACTAAATATGATTTCAGAAATAGAATTTTTTCATGATATTTTTGATGAATTTGTATGTTTAGAAGAAACCCTGCAAGATAACGAGATATGGAAGTCAAGTTCAATTATAAAATTAATGAACGTATCTCATGAATTTGAAGACAAACAGATGCTTGCTGAAGGATTAAAAATGATCCTCAATTTATGCAAGTTTAGAGAATGCGGTGAATTAATTGACTTTTATGACTCAGAAAGTTATCATGTAAACGATTTAACGGGACCAGATAAGGGTTTAGTAGATTCAATATTAAAAGCAGAATTTACTTGAATTGTTTTTCAAACTGCCAAATAGAATCTTGAATAGTATGAAGATTCTTTATTACTTTTCCAGAACTTATAGATTCCATCTCTGAAGCATCATACATTGCTTTACCTACAGCTAACGCTCGATGTTTTGTTTCCTCTTCGATTTTTATAATATCTCCTTTTTTAATCGAGGGGTCAATCTTCGTGATCCCAGGTCTCATTACATCAGCACCGTTAGTAACAAACCTTACTGCCCCAAAATCTACTACAACCGTTTTTAAATCTACTCTATTGTTTAGTAGAAGTGTCAATACGGGGATATATCCTTCTTTGGACTTCCATAACTTTAATTCATTATTAACGGCAAATAATGTATCCCCTGATTCTGTCTGTATTAGTTCTACATTACTCTTTTTAGGAAAAATCTGATCAATGAAGCTTTGGTCATAATGATTTAAAATTTCCTCCTTCAGAGTTGTTAACTCTGATTTTCGAATAAAGTGTCGTTGTTTTATTTTCATAATTCAAATTACAATTAGACTTTTCTTAAATAAAAATCTTTTAATTAATTTTCATTAAGTTAAAAAAATAATAAAGAAAATATATTATCCACATTCATGAGTAAGGTTTATAATTCTGCTGTTGTGATTATACCTCCACAAGAGAAGTGGGATTCAATACAAGAAATTCGTGAAACCTATGATAGAGGTTTTAATCGATGGATGCCCCATATAACTTTACTTTATCCTTTTAGACCAAAAACAGAATACATGAATCTTGAAAAGGAATTTTCCGAAATATGCAGAAATCTAAAACCGTTTGAAATTAATTTTAAATATTTTAAATTCTTTAGTCATGGACACCAGAATTTTACTCTTTGGCTCGATCCCGAACCCGCAGATTTAATAATTAATCTGCAAACAGAAATTTTGAAACTTGTTCCTGATTGTAATGATGTAAATAAATTTAAAAAAGGTTTTAAGCCTCATTTAAGCGTTGGTCAGATTAAAGGGAAACAAAATTTGACTGACAGTATTTCAAAACTACAGAAAAACTGGATAGAGCTTACTTTTTTACTCGACAAAATTTACTTTATCTCTCGTGAAAACATAAAAACTGCTCAATTTGAAATCGCGAAACAAATTCAATTTAATACGGAATAATTAACATTTTTATATCCGAATTTCATTAATTAATTAATTAAAAACCGAAAATAATCTACTAGAAAATTAAGCATTATGAATGACAAGAAAAAATCTGATGAAGAACTAGTGTTTCATGAACGACAGGAGATGATTTACAAGATAATTGTGATTGGGGACCCTGCAGTTGGCAAAACAAGCCTTTTAACTAATTTCTGTGGTGACAAATTCAAATATGAGTACGAGCCAACTGTTGGAGTAAATATAACAAAGCAGAAAATCACTGTTAAGAATGATATGGGGAAGGATACAGATATTTATTTAATGATATGGGACATCGCAGGACAACCCCAATTCTATATGCTCCATCGCCCGTACTTTAATGGTGCAGACGGGATGATTTTAGTATATGATGTTACTCGATCAAGTTCTTTCTCAAACGTAAATAATTGGTATTCAACAGCAGTAAAATACGGTCTTTCAGGAGTTCCACGGGTTTTAATAGGTAATAAAATAGATTTGAAAGATGAGAAAAAAATTATCTTACCTATGGCAGAACACTTATCTCAGAAATTAAATGCCCCATTTTTTGAAACCTCAGCATTGACGGGTGAGAGTGTCGCTGAAATGTTCTTTAAAATAGGAGAACTTACACTTCTTTCAAAATTGCAAGAATAACTACACTTTTTTCTCTACTACTTATTATCCTTTTACTGATAACTTATTGATCCAAAAATTGATTTTTTCCTTAAGATCTTGCTTTATCTCACCAGGAAGGGTCTCTAAACCATTAATTTTTTTATTAAACTGCCCTATTTCGTAAAGGATCCTATGTCCTCCAGTAAAATCGAGGATGTCTCCTTTAATTTTCTCTAATTGGCTTATTACTGTTTGATGATCATCATTTTCATCCAAATAGGTAGCTAAGTGATTAAATTCATCTATAATTGACTGCTTTCTATCTGTAGCCGACATATCACGTTCAACTGTTTCGGTTTCGGCTTCTCTTGCTCGGAATGAAATATTAGACCGCTGAATCAACGTTCTAATTAAATCAAGCTCTGCTTCAAGAATTTTCTGATTTTCAATTACATTGGTGAGTTGTGGTAATAATGCTTTAACATCAATTGTGGCTTTACTTAATTCATCAACTTTATCAGTTAGCATCTTTATTTTTAAATTTGTTTGTCCCATCTTGGTTATAATATCAAGTCCAAATTTCTCGAGTATCGAAGCGAATGCAGTAAGTTTTTCATTTATTTCCTTGAAATTTTTTGGGTTATTTGGATCTTCCATTAGCACCACTCTCTTAGTTATCGATCTAAAAAGTTATATTTAGTTGGTAAGTATAAGTATTACATAATTATTTTTTATTGAAATTTATTATTTAATTAATATAATGCTTTTATAAAAAACTTCTCAAGTGATAAAGTTGATTCAGTACATAAACATTCTTACTAAGGACGGTAAATCGTTGTTATTCAGAAACTATGGCACTTCCGAAGTTGATAGAGACTTATTGGCTGGATTCTTAAGCGCATTCTCAGGATTTATGAAGGAAATTAGCCAGAGTGACATTAAAAGTACACAGACAGAGGATTTCAAGTATTTCTATACCATTATCGATACAATTATTATTGTCGTTTGTACAGATTTAATAGATGATGATTCTACTGTTAATTCAAAAATTCTAAGTATAAGAACAAGATTTATTGAGCAGTATGGGAAAATCCTTAAAGATGGAAGTTGGGCAGGAAATCGAACCATTTTTTATGATTTTGAAAAAGAATTGGATAATCTTATATTAGGAGCAATTAAGATTTCGATCCTTGGTTTTGGGGGCGTTGGGAAAACCACGTTAACACGACTAATTTGTGGACAAGATGTTGACCTTGAGTATGTACCTACAATTACAGCTGATATAGCTTCTTATGAAGGGGATGAGTTCGAAAGATCTATTACTCTTTGGGACTTTGCAGGGCAGGCTCAATTTAGGTCACTATGGAAAAGCCTATTGCAAGGCTCAGATATCTGCCTTTTAGTTACTGATTCAACATTTGAAAATATAAATGAATCTAAAGAAATTATACATGATATTTTAGATAAACATTTTCAAGAAAAACTCGTAATTGGTATTGCTAATAAACAAGATTTACCAAATCGGCTTACACCAAAGTTTTGTGAAAGGATTTTGGCTAGTGAAGAACGATTGATTAAAACCCATGGAATGAGCGCAATTAAACCAATGTATCGCGAGAAAATTTTGGCAATATTAAGAGAAGCCATAAAAGAAATTTCAAGGATAAGTGATTAATCTAGATTTTAAATTCTGATTGAAATAAAAATAATTTTAAGATTTTCAATCCTTTTTCCTATCATCTTATTATTTTTTGGTGAATAAATTGATTGAACTAGAAGTAGAAGGTATTGAATTAGAGGATTTAAAGGGAGGAATTAAAATTCTCAGATTACCAGAGTTGACTGAACAAGAAAAAAGTATCATTGATCCAATTGTAGCTCCAACGTCAGGATTAAGAATCCAATTATGCGATACTCTTGAAGAAAATAAAAAATATTATATCCCAAATAGAAAGCTCTTTCTATTCTTAAGAGTATTTAAAGCAATCAGTCAACACTATAGAGAACTAAAGGGTGATGAAAAATTAAATATATTAATCGTAACAGATAATCGACCAACTAAAGATTTATTATTACAATACTGTTCAGAGATTTTTGCTTACGATGGTTTTCAAATTTACTATCAACAAGATTCTCAATTTGAATCCAAAGTATCTTCTCCTTATGGTGCTGCTTCTGTCGCTTTATATGAGGATATTGATCTTATTATCGTTCTTACCGCAAGTCATAATGATTTGTCTTGGAACGGAATTAAGTTCTATATAGAATACCCTATGCCAATGTCGGGAAAAAATTTTAAAGAAATTTCTAAAAAAGCTTTAACCTATAAAGAAATCTATCTTAAAACGGATTATCAAGCTATACAAATAGATGCTATTAAAAAGAATAACGAGTATGTGAAGAAATTATTATCTGAAGTAATGGAAATTAAGAGCATTAAAGACAAAAATATTATAATTTGGCCATACTTAGGTAAGGCACGGGGGATAGTCGATTTATTCAGAGATTACGGTGCTAATGTTATATTAATCGAAGAAGAAATTAACCCTCCTAATCCTATAAAAGTCATTTATGAAGAAAAACTAAAAGAGATTATGGAAAAAAATGATTCTACCCTTGCTTTGCTACTTGACGCAGATAGGGATAGGATTGCATTATATGTGAAGCAAAATGGACAATATTTCACCTACATTCCAAATGAGATTTATTCAGCAATGCATAATATTCTAGCTAAAAAATTTAGTAAAAAGATCATTAACGTTAGAACGATTCCAAGTGATTTACGTGGGGATCATACAAGTTATATTAACATTTTAACTGGTGTAGGATATAAACATTTAGGAGTTATTATGTATTATTTGTATGGAATTAGTGTTGAGCAATCTAAAGTTGATACCGCTATTCTCTATTTTGAAGATCAAAATAAGAAATTAGTCAAAATAAACAATCCAACACCCCTGAAACAGCAGATTTTAACTTTAATGGATTTAAACAACACCAACAATGAATCTTTCTTGGTGGTATATTGGGAAGAATCAGGAGGGCATACTTTAAACATATTAAATGTATCTAAAAATCCTGAAACTGGAAAGGCAGAATTCTCTACTGATTTACCTATTATAGCAGATAAATATCCCGTTCCGGCATTAGTATTAATAGCAGAATTAATCTGTCGTGGTTTTGTTATTTCAGAATCAATAGATTGGTCAATAAAAGGAATAAACAGGACCATATCCGCAACAGATATAGAGAAGGTTAAAATCATGAAGAATTTTAAAGAATACGATGGAAAAATTATTAAGATTGAGGATACAGATTATCTAATCAATGCATTATCTGATAATAGCAACATGGTAGATCTCTACCAACTTAGAAGCAGTGATTCAATCCTTTATTTTCGTCCAAGCGGAACGGGACCAGACGTGAGATTTTATATTTTTGGTAAAAGAGAAACTCATCTGGAAGAGATAAAAAAAGTAATGTATTATATCGAAAATAATTTTAAATGATTGTTTTTTATTTCCAAAATAATCTGAGCCTGGATTCGATTAATATTCTTCTATCCAAAAACATTTTTTAAAACAATATAAGGAATTCATACCTTTCATTAAGTTTAAATAATAAAAAAATTATATCTTATTTGGATATGTAAATATTTGACATGTCGATCGAATTATCTGTAATAACGTGGAAAAAATGAGTACAGAGAAAGATATTGAACATATAGAACAATCTATGAAGAGTGGCTATATAAGCATGTTAATATTATTAGCTCTTGAAAAAGAATCCGCAAATGGTTATAAACTAATGAAAATGATATCCGAGGATACTTTTGGCAAGTGGCGTCCCACTAATTCAACAATGTACCCATATCTTTCAAATCTTACAAAAAAAGGGTTGATCCAATATAAAACGAAGAAAACAGGACAAAGAGAAAGCAAAGAATATTCTCTAACATTGAAGGGTACTAAAAGCTTAAAAAAGTTAATAAAAAAGCAGCAAGAAATCACTTTATCCATATTCAGTATGATCTCAGCTGTTATAGATGAGCAATTCCTCCCTAGTCAAATTATTGAATTTTTCAAACAACCCTTTCATGAAAATATCTTGAGGGGTAAAACAAATGAAGAAAAGATCAACTTAATCAACAAACGTCTTGAAATGTTTGATGTAATTTTAGATCTTGTAGGAAAAAATAAGATTGAAATGGAAAATGAACTGAAACTACTTAAGAGTAATAAAACTGAGAACTAGTCCATTTCCTCATTATGGGAAGTTATGATACAAAAAATCAATATATTCCTTTCCGATATGTCACTTATCGACATGTTTAAATAGTTACTATTACTCTATTTATAATATCAAATTTTGTGATTTAAAATAAGACTAATGTTTAAATAAAACAAATTTGATAACATTTGTATAAAAATGCATGATGAGAATTAATTACTCATTATTGCACAAAAATCTAAAAAAAACAAAAAAGAGTAAAGAAAAACATGGGTGTAATACTAAAAATCTCGTTACGTAATATGAAGAGACGTAAAATTCGTTATATTCTAACAACAGTTACCCTTGTTATTAGCGTCGCGCTATTTGGAGGAGTAATGATCGTTTCCGATTCATTTAATAAAATGATGTTAGATACCTTTGATAAACAAATGGGTACAGCAGATATTCTCATTAAACCTGCAAATAGTACTGATGGTTGGTTTGATCCTATTGAAATAAATAGTGAAATCGAAGATATAAAACATGTTGAATCGATAGCCTATAGAATTACTGGTTTCAATGTTTATGTTAGTGCAACAGATAGTGGAAATCAAGTAGATAATAGTACCAGAACAGGAATAAATGGTATCGATCATCAGGTTCCAGATGAGCAAGAATTGGGTTCGGAACCATATATATTAGATTCTGTAATTGATGGTGAATCAGTTGAAGATTTTCTCGAATATGTTGATCCAATAAACAATGACAGCGTTTTAGTAATCTCAGAATCATTAAAAATAAAATTAGGAAAGGATTTTGAAGCAGGTGATAGTGTGTGGATTTTTCCGGTTAACGGATCACTACTTGGATACAATCCAATGAATACAGGAACATGGCTTGAATATACTGTTGTCGCAATAATTCGTGATATAGGGGAAGCACGTGATTTTGATCCTGAAAATCCCTCAGAAGCTTCAATGTTTGCAGAAGGACCAGGTATATATGCAAGTATAAATAACACACGACAAATGGTTGACGGTGTGGGAGAACATACTGGTGAATACACTTTAGGAGTTGTAGGTGTTGATAGTATCTACAGTGTCTCATCTGTTGCGGAAGAAATATCCATTAATCTAGAGGCTCTTAATGATGATAAAGATTGGAGAGTCAATGACTTAAAATCAGACAGTTTAGAGATGATTGAAACATCAATGAGTACGATGCGTACTATGTTTATGATGTTTGCTGTCATAGCATTAGTACTTTCAGTTATATTGATGATGAACATCTTTAACATCATCAAAAAGGAGCAAGAATATGAAACAGGTATGTTTCAAGCAATAGGGGCATCTAAATCCGAAACGTTCAAGATGTTCTTGACTCAAGGTGTAGTAATGGGGGTAATTGGAGCATTGATAGGTACAGCTTTTTCCTACCTTATATCGTATGTAATATTTTCAGTTACTTTACAAACCATTCAAAGTATTGCTTCTCAAATGGGAGGATTTACTGTTTCAGATTTCACAATTGTTGTATATCCAACAACATTGATAACCACATTCGTAATAGGGCTAGTTTCTTGTATTGTAGCTTCGCTTTACCCCAGTTGGAAAGCAAGTAGAAAACCTATTATTGAATGTTTGAATCCTATCGAAGAAAAGTCTAAAAGAGAGAAAAAACATTATGTGAGAAGAATAATTTTCTTTATTTTGGGAGGTTTACTTATCATTGGTGGATTAATACTCACGTACTCCGGCTCTGAGGCTACAACCGATGTACAAGCAACTCCTGGACCTCCACAAGGAATGATTTTATCAATGTTTGCTCCTATATTGGTCTTGTTTGGGATCATCTGGTTATTAGCACTTAGTATAAAACCTTTTAACAAAGCTTTTGTATACTTGTTTTCACCATATCTTCGAAAAACAAGATTATTAACTGAAAAGAATATCTTAAGACATCGAAGGAGGACAACTCTTACATTCACAATGATTGCGATAACGACAAGCTTTCTTATTGGGATGAGTGTTATGATGGATTCTATGAGAGCAGGTATTCATACTACTGTTAATGACTTTATGGGTGCAGATATTAGAGTAATCACTTTTAATACACCAAGATCTTTTGAAGTCGGGCTTCTCAACCAATCTGGGGTAGATGATGTTATGGGCGTGAGCCATCAGAATGCTCAAATTCAAATAGATGGTGAGTGGATTGGGCATAGTTCACTTGAAAGCGAATTTAATGCATCTATTACGGCAAATGTGGTGGATACAGAAAAAATCAAGGAGCATATGACGAGTACTCAAATTATATCCCCATCATCAATGACACTAAGTGAAATGATGGATGAGACTGCAGGTGGTAATAACATCATAATTGATGAAAATTTTGCAAAAGATTACGATGTAAATGTTGGTACAAGTATATCAGTTAAATTTTCACTTGGGACAACATTTGCAAATTTAACTGCAATGCTCGATAGGGATACTACTAATGCTCAAGAAGATACATTGATAGTAAATATGACCGTGATAGCAATAGTTCGGACAATTCAAGGTTTTTCTACGGTAGATATAATGGGTTTCGCAAGTGAAGGAAAAACATATAACGTGTTTATTTCTTGGGAGACTTACGAAAATATTGCAAATAAAAACCTTCCCGGCGGTGGCACTGATTTAGCTTTTAGACAATTAACCCAAACTGGTAATCCTATGTTAGATATAGTGCAACCAAATTGGTTCAATTTTTCTAATGTTGAGACTATCTTAAATAGCATCAGCGGAATTGAATATTATACAACCAGAATGGATTATTTTAGTCCAACAGCTTTCAACGGAATTCCCATAGATTTTATGAACCCAATTACGGGGATTCATATAAACTCAAGTGGGAAACTAAGATCTGATTCTTATTTCGGGAATAACAGTCTTGTAGGCCAAAAAGTAGGATATTCAGGAGATACCATGGAAGAACTTTTAAACACGACTGGGAATGTATGTGTTGTTGATGATCTCTTTATGATGCTCAATCCTACAATAGGAATAGGAGACAATATAACTATTTTTCCACAACAGTTTATATTAAATACTGTTAATGCGGGTATTTTTCCATATAGTTCGATAGCGATACCCTATATGAGTAACTATACATCAATAGCGGGGAGTACAGCGAATTTAACTCTCTCTGATGATGTGTACCTTTCATTTGAAAGTAATCAAGAGTGGCTCGCCTTTAACATAACGACAAGCTTATTTACACCGAATTTTTATAAAGCAGTTAACGTTACAATCGAAACTTCAGTCAATTCTTCAGTAGAAATGCTTGAATTGGAAGCACTCAACATTTATACTAATTCATTTGAAAAACTTGGTTCCATTGATAATAGCATAGAGACAAACAACACCTTTTACTTTGATATGAATCATAACTATGTTGATCAGATGAACAATATTAATTTAAGAGTAGTTGGATATAATTCAACATATAATGGGAATTATAACTTAACCATAGACAGTCTGAAATTTGGACTCGCAACTTCAATTTATAACACAACCGCTACAACCTGGCCAGAGTTTGAAATTATTGGAGTAATTGAGGCACCTACTCTATATAATAGCGAAAAGTATAATTGGTATGCTGGTTTTGAAACAGGTTATGATATAAGTGGAAATTCAATATACTTAAGTTATGAAAATGCAAGAAATATTGTCTTTCCTGCTTATAAGGGTGCTGACTATTCTAATGACTTGGTAACTTCTGTGTTAGTCCACGGTGATCAGCCAGAAAACATCTCAATTTATAGAAATCTATTGTTTCAAAATCTACATTTCATGGCAGGGGGATATTGGTCAATTATAGATCTCAAAAGTTTCACCCTTGCAATTAGAACGAATGTTTATGACTGGTTTGCCTGGGTGGAAGCAGGAGTGCATGATGAAGACGTTCTTGAAGAAATTGTCGGTTATATAGAAGATAGAGGTTATCTTATTATATTCGCTTTTACTAAATCTTTTGCAAGTTCGATATTCCGAACAATGATTAATCTCATTACTTTCATAACTAATGGGTTACTTATTTTTTCCATAATAATCGCAATGATTGGGTTGACTCTTCATAGTCTTCTCACAACTATGGCACGTAGGAGAGAGATAGGAATGTTGAGGGCAATAGGATTAGATAAAAAAGGAGTAATTCATTCAATATCCGGAGAAACGTTAATACTAGCTCTTCTGGGCGTGTTTGCTGGAATTTTTGCTGGTATAGCTGAAGGATCTCTAATGGTTGATGCAATGCCTACAGGGGGTTTTCTAAGTGTTACTTGGACTATTCCTTGGCTAACTATTGTTATTTTAGTAGCTACTGTTTTAATCACAGTAATTCTAAGCTCACGATATCCAGCAAAATGGGCAGCAAACCTGAACATTATAGATGCGGTAAGAACTAGATAAATTTTATTTATAAACAGAAATGGTGTAAAAAATGTCAATCGAAAAGAAAAAAGGAAGGATGAATAAAGAACGAAGAGCTACAGCAAAATCAATTAGAATTGATCCAGATATAGTTCTTACTGTTCAAGATCTCACAAAAACTTACACTATAGGTAATTCAACAATTACAGCGCTGAATAAGGTTAATCTTACAATTAGAAAAGGAGAATTTATTGCAGTAGTAGGACCATCTGGTTCAGGAAAAACGACATTAATTAATTGTTTAGGAGCTCTAGATTTTCCAGATTCAGGTAAGATTATATATAATGTTGACTCTAAGGGAATGGGACTTGATATAATGTTTATGACCAATAAGCAACATAAAAAAATGCGATTGAGAAAGATTGGATTAATTTTTCAATTTTATAATCTTTTCCCAATTCTTACAGCTTTCGAAAACGTGGAACTTCCGATGGTAATTGATAAAATAGATCCTAAATTGAGAGAGGAAAGAGTTAAAAGTCTACTAAAAAGAATTGGACTTGAAGAAAGAATGGAACATCTACCAACCCAGATGTCGGGTGGAGAACAACAAAGAGTCACAATAGCAAGGGCTTTAGTTAACGATCCTCTTATCATTCTTGCAGATGAACCAACAGGTGAACTTGATACGGAAACAACTACAAACATTATGAAAATTTTTCTTGATTTAAAAAAAGCTGGCGAATCGATTTTAATGGTAACACATAATATCAGAATAGCGGAAGTAGCAGACAGGATTATCACTCTTACTGATGGAGAATTCATTGGAGAAAAAAAAGGGGGAAAATCAATTGAAGATATCTACAATTAGTAAATTGGAGGAATAAAAGATGAGAAAATCAAAAAAGGGTAATGAAGCGAGCCAAGTGATTCAAGAAGTAAAAGATTATGAATTAGATCCTGAAGCAATGATCCAAACATTTGAATTAGCAAAAATCTATAATATTACTGAAGGCATTGAAATTAGAGCTTTAAATGGTGTTAGCATTGATGTTAAGAAAGGAGAATTTGTATCTGTTATGGGTCCATCAGGTTCTGGAAAAACTACGCTTCTAAACATGATTGGTGCTCTTGATAATCCAACAAGTGGCGCTGTATATATCAACCGAACAAATGTGGCTCATATGGATGATAAACAGCGTACAAATTTAAGACTTAAAGAAATAGGATTTATATTTCAATTCTATAACCTTGTACCGGTTCTCTCAGCTTATGAAAATGTGGAACTTCCAATGTTATTTGCAGGAAAACCTAAACAGGAAATAGAAAAAAATGTTAATAAATTTCTTGATGTTGTTGGTTTAAATGAGAAAAGGGATCATCTACCATCAGAACTATCAGGTGGGGAACAACAAAGAGTTGCTATTGCTCGTGCGTTATGTAATGAACCTTCTATTCTAATTGCTGATGAACCGACCGGTGAACTCGATACAAAAATGGGTATGGAGATAGTTAAATTATTGCGAGAACTAAATTTGGAACTTCATCAAACTATTTTAATGGTGACACACGACCCATCGATTGGTGCACTTGCTGAAAGAATGCTAAAAATGCGAGACGGAAAGATTATTGATACTATAATCACAAATAATTAAATTTATTTTTTTAATATTTTTTTTTTACTATTTTTGGAATTTTAATATTAAGCTATATTTATTTGGTGGAAAGTGTTCCCATTTATTCTAATTTCATGTTAAAACTTTATTTTAAATAAAAAATATAACCTAATTAATTCTATATCTTTCAGTGTAAATAATTAGACAAGAAAATTGACGATATTATGTTCCAAGAGAAAATTATAAATGATGAAATTCTTGAAAAAATGTCATTGGAAAATGTCTTTAAAATCTTCAATGATAATGTTTTTCCCATGTTGAATTCAGAAGAGCGTGAGTATTGTGCTAATCTTCAAGAAGTTTGTTTAGATATAAGCCCAAAAATTGATCGATCTAAAGATGTCTATGGATTACTCTCCGAACTGGGAAAATATGGTTATGTTCAGAGGATTAATCCTTGGAAAGACTTCAAACCTTTTGGGATGAAGAAAGAAATATTATTAGGGGCTCACATTTCAATGCTAGATCCCCAATTAGAATTAGCACGTGTTGCAAGTGGAATTCTATGTGGTAATCCTACTTTTCATTATTATGAACATGGGGGAGAATCTGAAGTACCAAAGAGAGTTCAAGATGAGTTATTGTCTGGGCAAAAAGTTGGTTGTATCGGAATTACTGAACCTGAAAGGGGCTCTGATGCAGTTAACATGACAACTATATGTACAAAAACCGATGATGGAATCATATATAATGGCGAAAAAGTCTATACAACCAATGGTCCTAAAGCTGATTACTTCTGTTGCTATGGTGTCTATGATGATTCAAATCCAAGAGATACAATGGTACAAAGCCTTATTGCTCGAGAATTTGGTGTCAAAACTAAGCGATTAAAAATAAATTCGGTGCCTCGTGTTCATATTTCACATACTATCTTAGATAATGTGAAAGTACCCCTAGATTATGTGCTTGCTGATAATGGAATGGGGTATAAAAGACTTTTTGAAGGATTAGTTCCTGAACGACTTGCAATAATGGGAAGTGGGATAGGAATTTGTTGGGCAGGAATTATTTACGGTATCATATACACCAATTTAAGAAAACAATTTGGTAAACCTGTAATACGATATCAAGGAGTTGGGTATGGATTAGCGGATTTATTAACTAAATCTAATGCTGCGACTGCATTGGCTCTTCAAGCGGCAACTGTGTATGATGAAAAAATACTGTTTGCTGATCAACCTTCGAAAGAAGCAGGAAAATGGACAGCTGCAATTTCTTCACAAGGTAAATATTATGTAGCAAAACTAACTCATGAAATCTGCTACGAAACACAGCAACTTGTTGGTGGGATCAGTGTAACGGATAATACTCCTTTAGATGAGTTATCTGATGTAAGTAAAATTGAAGAAGTTATCGGTGGAGCAAGAAATATACAACTCCTTTTAATTCAAGGGCAAATACAACGTTATATTGGATTATTATAATTTTTTTTTATTTTCTTTTTATTCATTTAGAAACTCATTATTCTAGCTTTTTTTCTATTTTAAATAAAAAACAAACTTAGAATTGAAGTTATAATTGATTTTAAGCTAACTCCTAAAAGAAAACAAAATATAATAATCTGAAATTTTATTACGGGTATTTTCGGAGTAATCTTATGACCAAGTATAGTACCTAAGAATATTAAAGGTAATGCTAGTACAAACAAAAATAATAAATCATATGGGAATACTCCACCTTCAATGAAATAAAAAGGGATTCTTGAAATAGATAATACTGTCCCAGTAGCAGCAAAGTTTCCAATGAAATTCTCTCTATAATGCCCTGTTTTTTCCAGCAATGCAACATTGAGAGGTCCTGCAGCACTGATTAAGCCTGTAAATAAACCATAAGAAAAACCTCCGAGATAAATAACTGGTGAAGATGAATTTATCTTATTCTTTTTCTCAACTTCTATGAATTCGCTAATATTATTGAATTCAGGATTATTGCGATATTTAGTATATTGAATAAGTTTTAGGGAAGAATAGGTTAGAACAAATATCCCAAAGATTAATTCTATCAATTCTAATCTAATGGTTATTACCAAATAAGTTGCAAAAATCGTAGCAGGAACACCTAATGCTATGAATCGATAAAAATATGCTCTATCTAAATGCTCATGATATTTAATGAAATTAAGCAAAGCAGGAAAAGTCCCCCAGATATTCGTTAATATCACAGCATTTCTTATCCCAATGATTGGAGTTATTATAGGAATTAAAACTAAAGCGTTACCAAAACCAATAATACCTTGAACCATACTCGAGATAAAAATTGCTGTTAATGATAGAAAAAGAATCATAAGGTAATTGTGCAAACTCTTCCTAACGTAAAATCTTTTAGATTGAACCTTCCTTTACATATTAGTCTGAAAAAAAGGAATAATTATTATATTTCCTGATAATATCAATACATTTCATTAATTTTTTTCTGAGGACTTTTTTTCTTTTTTCCAAAAAGGAGTCTCTTATTCTTTTCTACAAATTTCCATCCAAATCCCGTTAATTCCGCAAGGGGTCCTTCGAGGCCCTTTGGGTTTCCTGTCTTAGTATAAGTAATTTCTGTATTTTTTATTGCTTTAAATACTTGATAAGGATTTTTATACTTATCGATTAAAGCTTTCGCTTTTTTTGGACCAATATCTACCAAACCCTCAATAATAAAAGATCGTCTATCCTTTTTTGACATTTCTTTGGGCGCCCTTCTTGATAGTAACGGCATACTATCTTTGATTTGCTCTCTGTATGCAATTCTTTCAATCACTATTACTGTATCCTCTAAGTTTCTAGTGGGAATGACAGATATTCCTAACTTGTATGATATATATGAAAGAGCACCATAAATTGATGAGATTTTCATACCTGTGTTTTCGAAAACCTTATCATTTAAACCTTCCAATATTAAGATTGGGTAAGTATATGTATCTTTTAGCCGTAATAATTGTTCAAATAATCGATTATCCATTATCGAAGACACAAAATCAAAACCTTCTTTTCTCTCAATCGCAACTTCACTGGAAATAACAATATCTGCAATATCCAATTGTTTTGATTCATAAGCAATATTTTCTTTTTTTTTATCAAGTAGTGCTTTAAGTTTATTTTCTCTATAATCAATAATTATATGGATCTGTTGAACTTGTGTCATAATGCTATTTAAAATTATACTAGTTGGATATTAAATATTTAGCATTTGAATTATTAAAGGAATGATGTCAGGCTTAATAAAAAAAATCGGATTAAAAACTTGATTTTTCAATTGCTAATAAATGTTATCTTCAAGCTTCAGATTTCATTTTTCTACTTTTATAATTGGACTTAGATAATCCCCCTTTAAGTAACACTTAATCTCTCTTACATGATATAATTTATTTACTTTTATTATAAAAATTGAACTTGCAACTCCAATGCTTTCAGTAATAATAACAATTGGGTTGATTAATAATTGATTAAACCAGTAAAAGAGTGGTTCTTCAAGGATTACAAAATCATATAAAATGAAAGGATATAACAATGGGATATCAGGGAAATCTAATATTAAATGAATACTCATCCCTACAAGAAATGGAATTGAAACCTTAAGGTTTCTTTTAGTAATGAGAAAAAGAATTGCAAAATTTATTAGAACGAAAAATATATTATGAGAAAGAAATCTTCCATTTCCTAAACCTAATAGGAGTAATGGTTTATCAATTATATCTGGAAATAAAGAACCAATTAATAATGCAAGTCTGTTAAATTCCCTTTTTTTAATAACTGGAATCTCCGAAATTAATAATGGTAAAGACGCATGAAATATTAGAAAAATTTTTGTTCCCTCTTCCTCTAAATAAGAATCATCAAACTCTAAAAAAGTTAAACATGTAAAATAGTACTATTAATATGACACTAAATCCAATAGAAATTTTAATTGATTTCTTAATTAGATAATTATATGGGATAATTCTCTCATGAATTAAATTAAATTCTTCAAATATTGCACTCACATTTGGCATTCCATTTCCTTGAGAATATTGATCTAATTCTAAATCTCGAGAAGATTTTTTTAATAACTCGAATATTTCATGAGGAGATAACTGAGGTTTATATTCCTTTATTAAGGCAATTAAACCAGCCCCTATCGCTGCAGAAACACTTGATCCCGTAACATTCACTCTCAACTCATTAGATAAAGGGATAAGTATTTTTGAACCCGGTAAGCAGAAATCCGGTTTCATTCTCTTATCCGTTGTTGGACCTCTTCCACTGTATTGAGCAATAGTAAGTTTTTTCGTAACGGAACCAAAAGAAATTACTTTCTCAGCAGCAGCAGGACTACCAATTGTGGTAGAGTTAGGACCTAAATTTCCAGCAGGACACACAACTATTATTCCTTTATCCACTAACATTTCACATGCACATGATAAGATATCTTTACCATTAGAGGGACATTTTGTTGTTAAAGAGATTAACAGAATGTCCATTTTTATGCCCTCTTTTGCAATAGTATCAAATACACTAAGAATATCTGAAAAGTAATATTCCTCTTGTGAATTAGATATATCTAAATCTAGTATTTCTGCCTTTGGGGCAACACCGAGAGCAGTATAATAATTGTCCGTAAATTGATTGCTAATTATACTTGCCATTACTGTCCCATGAGTAATTTGACTTCCTTGGCTTTTTTTCACATAGTTACTATTGTTAATTCTGCGAATAGTATTGGGAATTGAGAGGAAATTACTATTTACTCCATCATCAACAATGCCAATTGTAACATTCTTACCTGTGTGTGAGATTTGGGAATTTTTACTTCTGTTTAAATCCAATATCTCATTTATTTCTAAAATCGAAAGGAATAATTGTTGATCTTCTTCGATTGCTTTTATTAAATCTTCTTTCTCATATTCAAAAATTTGTTGTTTATTTAATTTTAGAGAAATAGAGGAGATTAAATTCAATTTATATAAAGTTTCTAAATTTTCATTTTTTAAAATAAAATTGTCTCGACTCTTAGCATCATCAAATGAAATAATTACTCTAAACTTCCTACTTTTCTCAGACGCTTTATTTCCTAGCTTTTCAAGCATTTCTTGAAAGAAAGGATCAATTTTTTTGAGTGTCATTATGTTTCCAATAACTTAGTTTTATCCAAAATTGTATTCTTTTAACACTTCTTCTACAGTATAATTCTTATGTACGATTTTTGAAATAGCACTTACCATTTTAGTAGGATCTTTAGATTGAAATACATTCCTCCCAAAAGCTACCCCAGATCCTCCTGCTTCGAGAGAATCATATACCATTTGTAATACATTCGGGATTGTATCCATTTTTGGACCCCCCGCAATAATGACGGGAATATGTTTTACACCTTTAACAATATACTCAAATGATTCTATACTTCCCGTATAATTTGTTTTAACAATATCTGCCCCTAATTCTACACCCACTCTAACTGCAATATTCACAACTTCAGGATCATTTTCATCCTTTATTTTTTTTCCTCGAGGGTACATCATAGCGATTAAAGGAACACCCCATTCCCTTGATGCTTCTACAACTTTACTAGCATCCTCCAGCATTTCAGGTTCTTCATCTGCTCCAATATTTATATGAATTGAAATTCCATCAGCACCCAATTTTAGAGCTCTCTCTACGGAACATACTAGAACTTTTCTGTCTGGATCTGGTGCTAAATCAGTAGCAGCAGAAAGATGAATAATCAAACCGACATCCTTTCCATATTGTCTATGTCCTGCTCCCACCATACCAGAATGCATTAGAACAGCATTTGCCCCACCTAAAGCAACCTTATCAATCATTTCTGCAATATCTTCTAGACCTTTAATTGTGCCTAAAGTTAATCCATGGTCCATAGGTATTATTATAGTTCTTTTAGTTTTTCTATCAATAAACCTTTCCATTCTAATGCTTTTTCCAATATTCAAGATAAAACTCACTCTGGTATTTAATTTTAAATTTAGACTGTATATTATCAAATAAAAATTTATTCTATCTTTAATACTTCAACATTAAGTAAAATTTCGAATATCTAAATTGGGATTGAATCAAATGAATAGAATGGTTCGGGAATTTCTTGTAGATTTATTCTCTAAAAGTGATCTTAATAGGCTTCCTGAGAGCTATGGGGGTGGTAGAATCTTTTCAAATCCCCTAATAGGGGTTGCTCGAGGTGATGATCTAATTTTTAATAAATATAAAGAGATTATTTCTCCAAAACATTTAACTCCAAAAGAAGTTTGGAACATAAGTAAGCTACCAGACATTGAAAATTCTAGCCTTCGCATCCTTTCAATAATATGTCCTTTCACAAATCAAATTCGCGAAGAAAGTATAAAAGCAAAGAGAATGCCCGCTGAGATATATAGTATAGGAAGAAATTATGCAAATGCATTTAAGACTGATATTATGAAACAGACAATTGAATTCTTTCAAAATAAAGGATTCCAAGCTACAGCAGGCATGTTAAGTGAAGGTTTTAATATATATCGAGGTTTTTTTTCATCATGGTCAGAACGACATATTGCCTTTGCGGCAGGTCTTGGAACATTTAGTCTCCATGAAGGGTTAATATCAGAAGTTGGTTGCAATATTCGAATATGTTCCATAATTTCTAATGCCCCTTTGGAAGTGACACCACGCAAAAGTGATGATCCATATACTAATTGTTTATACTATTCTAAAGGAATATGTAGAGAGTGTGAGAAAAAATGTCCCGCTGAAGCTATCAATGAAAACGGACATGATAAGAAGAAATGTAGAGCTTATGCTAGGAAAATTGAAGTAGAAATGAATAAACGCCTAGGTTCAATTTTAAAACCTCATTGGAGACGTATTGAAGGGGAAGTTGTAACTCAAAAACCTCCTGTTGGTTGCGCCTTTTGCCAATATGGGGTACCATGCATGGACAAAAATCCAATGGCAATGTAAAAATAGTTTGATCAGAAGGATTATAATTTCACTACCACGGTCTTCTAATAACCGTTGGTCTACTCATCTCAGATTTGTTTGGATAATCCAAGTTATAATGAATTCCACGGCTTTCTTTCCTTGAGATTGCACTTACGATTAAAATTTTAGCAACAGTCGCCAGGTTCCTTAACTCTACGAGGTTCTTCTCGATTTTAAAATCCCAATAATATTGATCTATTTCATCTAGCAATAAGTTAATCCTCTTTTTGGCTCTTTGCAAGCGTTTATCCGTTCGTACTATGCCAACATAGTTCCACATAAACCTTCTTATTTCATCCCAATTTTGACTCAATACAACAGCTTCAGTAGAAGGCACTGCATTTCCCGGTTCCCATTCTGGAAATTCTTCTACACTTAATTTTTGAATTTCCCCTGCTAAAGAATTGGCACATTCATATGCTGTAACTACTCCTTCTAACAATGAATTGGATGCTAATCTATTACTTCCGTGCAAACCCGTACAAGCAGATTCGCCTATAACAAATAAATTTTTTACTTCCGTAGATCCATCTATTTTTGTTTTAACTCCTCCACAACAATAGTGAGCTGCGGGAACCACTGGAATGGGTTGTTTAGTAATATCAATATTAAAATCCAAACAAGCATTGTAAATTCCGGGAAAGTGGCTTTTGATAAAATCAGAATCTTTATAAGAAGCAATATCTAAATAAACATGATCATCCCCAGATCGCTTTAATTCAGCATCAATAGCTCTTGAGACTATATCACGAGGAGCGAGTTCCTTTTGTGGATGATATTTCTCCATAAAGTCATTTCCCCGAAGGTCTTTCAAAATAGCCCCTTCACCTCTCATCGCTTCGGTGATTAAAAAAGACTTTGCATAGGGATGAAATAAACAAGTAGGATGAAATTGATAGAATTCCATATTAGCAATTGTTGCTCCAGCACGATATGCCATAGCAATACCATCTCCAGATGCAATATCTGGATTTGTAGTATAAAGATAGATTTTACCAGCACCTCCGGTTGCTAATACAGTAGTTTTGGCCGCTATATTATGGATTTCCTGACTTTCTTGGTTTAAAGCATAGACACCATAACATCTGAAATTCTTCGCGAATAAATTTACAGCACACCATTTCTCTTTTATTTCAACATTAGATGCCTTTCTTACATTTTCAATTAGTGTTTGCTCAATCGATTGTCCTGTTTGATCATTTACATGAAGAACTCTTCTTACCGAATGTCCCCCTTCTTTACCAAGATCATATTCTCCATTGGAATTACATGTAAATTCTATCCCTAATTCAATTAATTCATTTATCCTTTTAGGAGCTTGAGAAATAATCTTTCTGACAACGGCTTCATCACATAAACCATCTCCAGCAATAAGCGTATCTTGTATATGTTTTTCAAAATTATCATTACTATTCCAAACAGAAGCAATACCACCTTGGGCATAAAATGTACTGCTTTCATGAAGACCTTCTTTTGTAATTAGTAGAATCTTTTCATCTGGAATTAACTTGGAAAGGTAAAGAGCTAGTGAAAGTCCAGAGATCCCACTTCCTATTATTAAGATATCCGTTTTAAGCTTCAATAGAATTTTTTTTTTTCAGAAATATAATTAAAAGATATTTTTAAATACCGATAATTGAATTAAAATTTTATTGCTATAGGATGTAGAAAATCATATTATTTAGCAAGTTTTTACAAATACATAGCATAGAAAATTCTAATTTTTTTCAAGAAATTTATGACAGAAATAAAACATGTTCTTTATATATGTGCGGGGAACACATGTCGAAGCCCTTTTGCTGAAGGCTTCTCAAATCTACTCAAAGCTTCGATATATAAGGAAGAACTTAAAGATGTGCAGTTCGATTCGGCAGGTATATATCACTATTATAAATCTGCTCAACCCGAAACTGTTAATTATTTAAAAACTAAAGGCATTGATATAAGTAATTTTAAAACTAAGAGAATTGATAATGACCTCTTAGAACAACATGATCTTATTTTAGGATTTGAACAAAAGCATCATATCAATAAACTAAAAAGAAAATTTAAAACAATAAAAAATCTTGATAAAAAGCTATTTTTATTGTTAGATTTTGCTGGAGAGAAAGAAAACTTAGAAATATTTGATCCATTTAAGCTTAAACAAGAAGAGTATAATTTAGTGCTTAAGAGAATTGAAGATGGCATAATTAAAGTTGTTAAGAAAATTATTGAAATTAACAAATCTTAATATTTTATTGATTTAATATGGATAAAATTAAACGAATACTCTTTGTATGTTTAGGAAATACTGCTAGATCTCCCCCAGCGGAATATTTAGCTCGATATTACGCAGAAATTGATAATGTTGATCTTATTTTTAGTAGTGCTGGATTCATCAATGCATTTTCATACATGCAAAGAGAATCACAAGACTATTTGAATTCAAAAAAGATTAATCATTCAGATTTTCAACCTCAATTAATCACTCGGTCTTTATTAAAAAGCCAAGATTTAATTCTAACTATGGAAAAATCCCACTCTATTGATATTTTAAAAATTTATAACAACATTCCTAACATTGAAAAGAAAACTTATACTTTGAAAGAATTCAATGGAGAAACTCAAGATCTTGATATTATAGATCCATATTATACAACATCTGATATGTATCGAGAAGTTCTTAAAATAATTGATGATAATGTTATGAAGGCTGTGGGAAAAATCCAAAAGCTTAACTCACAATTGTAATTTTTTATTAATTTTTTTATTTTTTATTCAAAACTATGTTCTTATCACACTCACAAGTAGTTGTTAAAATTAAGTTTTATATAGATCAAGAGCTAGATTATTTAATAAGAAACTATGAGTTTTTGATACTACTTTTAGAAATTAGGGGTATTATATATTGGAGCAATATAAGAATGAATTAAATGAAAGAATACAGAATCCTGTTGAGAATATAAATTCAGTAAAAGGATTTGAAATAATCACTGAATCATTAGTTTATAAGGTATATGATGTTTTTGGTCGTAATAGTCTGCTCTCGATTCTGTATCAAACGGGTGTCTTTCCCGGAACGATCATTGCAGATCGAATAAAGAAAGAACATCAGAAAGAAGAATTTGAAATAATGGAAGCTCTTGTAGTTCTAATGGATGAACTAAAGGACTATTATTCGATACAGGTAAGGGATATTGAACAATATGAGGA
Source organism: Promethearchaeota archaeon (assembly GCA_019894975.1). Lineage (GTDB taxonomy): Archaea > Asgardarchaeota > Lokiarchaeia > Sigyniarchaeales > SOKP01 > Loki-b32. The sequence continues at coordinate 34,954 of JAGXNO010000028.1, forward strand.
TCGATACCGAATTGTTATTGAAAATCACTGTTTTTTACGCGAACCAATTAAACACAGAGAAAAATTGAAATTTGGTAAAGCTCTTTGCAGGATTAATAAAGCGTACTTTGAAACGGCATTCAAAATACTGTTAGGGAATAAGGTAAAGAAAATCGAGATAAACTACCTTGAAAACGATACTGAAAAAGATGTATGTGTTGAAGAACTCATTTTTTATACTTAAAAATATATTTTAGATAATCCTTACATTTAGGAAGACTTTTAACATTAATTTTTAGGATTATACCTAAGGTTTTTAGGTTTTTCATGATTTTATCTCAAGAAATTGATACAATTATTTATTCATTTTTACCATAAATTTTTGATTTTAAAATTGAATATGTCAAAAATTAAAAAAAATATAATATTAAAGAAGATAACTAAATCACAATAAAATTTAATTTAAAACTCAAAAAAGTTGAGAAAATAATATGGTAGATATAAAAAATGTTGTAGTCGTTGGTGCAGGTCAAATGGGCCATGGTATTGCTCAAATGTCATTACTAGCTGGTTATAATGTCACACTTGTAGATATTAATGATGATTTCGTTAATAAAGGTTGGAGTAAAATAGACGAAGGGATGAAAAAGCTAGAAACTAAAGGAAGTTTACCTGAAGGCGCCACCGCAGCAGGATTGATGGCTAATTGTAAAAAATCATCAAATTTAGCCTCTGCTGTTAAAGATGCGGATATCATGATTGAAGCTGTAGTAGAAAAAATGGATGTTAAGAAACAAGTCTTTAAAACAGCAGGAGATAATGCTCCCGCTAATTGTATTCTGGCCTCAAACACATCAACCATGAGTATTACTGACATTGGTAAAGATTCAGGAAGACCAGACAAATGTATCGGCATGCACTTCTTTAACCCTGTCCCACTTATGCGGTTGATAGAGGTAATACACAGTAATAATTCATCCGATGATAGCGTAAACAAAGGAATTGAATTTGCAGAAACTATTCCTTGTCTCAGAGGAAAGCGATATGTCCCAAAAGTTTTAAAAGATAGGCCTGGATTTATTTGCAATCGAGTGACTGCTCCTGCACAAATTTATCAAAACTATGTATTTGATAAAGCTGCTGCTGAAGGGTTATCCTGGGATCAATTAGACAATGATGGCTTAGGAGGTCCTATGTCAATGACAGTCTTAGCTGATTATGTAGGTATTGATGTACTATACCATGGACAGATGTATTACTCTCAAACTCTATCCCCCGATTTTGCTCCTGGCAAAGTTATAACTCAAATGTTTAATGAGGGGAATTTAGGTGCTAAAACTGGGCAAGGATTTCGAGATTGGACTAAAGGGAGACCTTCACCTGATAAATCCGCGGGTAAAGCTAAATTATATCAACTCAAATATCCTCTTGCCATTATGTTAAATGAAGCCTGTCGTGTTTTAGAAGAAGGAATCGCAACTAGCTGGAAAGTAATAGATGACACTTTAATGGCGGGAATGAATATGCCTGGACCTATGGCATCCAATCAAAAAACCTATCAGAGACAAGTTGACGTATTAGAAGAACTTGTAGAATTAACTGGTAAAGAATACTTTAAACCTTGCGAGATGCTGAAATCTGGCAAATGGGTTGAAATGAAATAAACATTTAGTAATAAATTTCCAATTTTTTTTCTATTTTTTTTAAATGTTCAAACATGTTTCATCAAATTAATTTAGAAATCTCGATTTGAAAGTTTTTAATTATAAAAAAAATATTACATATTATCTTTCAATACATAGTTTAACATTGAATAATATAAAAAAAGAAAATTATACTAATAAGAGTTGAAAATAATGTCAGAAAAAAAATTTAATGATGTTTTAGTTGAAAAGATTGAAGATGGAAACTACGTAGTTATTTCGATAAATAGACCAGATAAATTAAATGCTCTTACTACTGATACTTTAAGAGAGATTTATGAAGCCATGGAACAATTCGAAGTCGACAGTAATGTAAGGTGTATAGTTCTTCGAGGAACTAAAAATATTACAAAGAAAGCCGCTTTTTCTGCTGGTGCTGATTTAGCCGCAGGAATGGGTAAAGGGTTGAAACCAAATATTCCTGTTCACATGGCTATGGCTATGCAACAGAAACATAAGTATTATGACTTAATTGAATCATTTCCGAAACCAGTAATTGCTGCAGTTGATGGATATGCTTTTGGTGGAGGTTGTGAATTATCTCTTGTCTGTGATATAGTTATAGCTACAAGAAGATCATTTTTTGGTTTTCCTGAAATTGCTAGAGGTATTTTCCCCGGAAATGGGGGTACTCAACGAATGGTAAGACATATTGGTCTAGCAAGAGCTTTAAAAATGTGCTATTTTGGAGAGAGAGAATCTGCGGAAACCATGCATGATTGGGGTTATGTTGGATTTTTATGTGATGATGGAGATGAGTTTGAAAGCCTTATCCATGAGAAAGCTTCGGTACTTGGTAATTCAGCTACAACTAGTCTCTTTTGCATCAAGAAAGCTGTAAAATTTGGATCGCAAGTACCCTTACAGATAGGTAATATATTCGAAATGTTAGGTTTTGGCGTAAATTCTGGTTCAAAGGATGTAAATGAGGGTATCATGGCTTTCTTACAGAAAAGAGACCCAAAATTTACTGGTGGCATGTAATTCCTTTTTTTTTTTATTTTTTTTTGTCCAAATTAATTGCTTCTTTCTTTTAGAATGTGGAAAAATACACCAATTTATGGCTATAACTTACTCTTTATTATGAGTATTGTTAGTATACTATCAATAATATTACTTAGAAGATCAAAGAAATTGAAGAAATTTTAGGTCAAAAATAACCTTTTTTGAAATTTTTTTTTCTACTTTCCTTTACGAACATATTTTTATATGAGATTTTTTATATATGAAATAATTGTTGGTTATCTTAGAACTATGATTTTTGATATTGAAGTTATTGAAGAAATTAATGATAAATCCCTCTTTATCAGAAAAATAGCAAAAACTGATGCTAAATTTTTATTCAATAGTTTAGATGAAGAAAAGTTAAATGTATATCTATCTTTAGGGCCTTTAACAACTTTAGAGGATTCTAAAAGACTTATTAAGCGATATTTAAAATACTGGGAAAGATATGCCCAATATAATTATATTATAGAAGTAAGAGATCCTGAGATTAGTAAGGTTGGTTCTATTAGTCTTTGGAACGTCAATTGGAGACATAAAAGAGCTGAAGTTGGAATATGGGTAAATCCTTCGAACTGGAAGTGTGGTTATGGTAAAAAATCCTTGAATTTAATAAAAATAATTGCATTCAATCACTTGAAATTAAATCGTCTTGAAGCCCACATTGCGACTGAGAATCTTAATTCCATTAGATTATTTAAGGGTTGTAATTTTAAAGAAGAGGGTAATCTTAGGCAATATTTAAATCAGCAAGAGACATATCATAATGCTCTTGTTTTATCTTGCTTGAAAGATGATTCACTATGAGTTAATTACTCTTATCCAATGAATCTGCAATAATTTTTTCTAATTCTTCTTTTTTCTCAATAGATTTCTTTATTAACTCCTCTGATTCTATTACAGGCTCTACAGCTTTAGGTTTTGCTTTTTGTTGTAATGGAGCACTCCCTGATTTTCCTTCATAGGTTTTAATACTGTCAGATACTTCATGTCTATAATGATTCCTAAAAGAATTTTCGCGACTCACTATTACTACATTAGGTATGTTACTTCTTCTTAAGGATTTTCTAAATTTTATTACTTTCCTCACTGGTCTCGGATATTTTAATATTTTCTGATAAGCATATAAATATCCTCCTACGATAACAGTAACCAAACTTGCGATTACTAAAAGGGCTGTAAATATCCATGGTTCTGTGATGAATTCTGAAAAAGTTTCGGTATATGAAATAATTAAGTACACATTTGTGATGGAAACAGTTATATTATTTATCAGTAAAAATTCATCTGCTAGATACACCTGAATCGATAGTGTTACATTTTCATAAGGAAGTGTTATTCCTGATAACTCAAATCCATCTTCTTTGGCATCTTGAAAAGTTGTTGTAGCTGAACTCAATCTGATAGTTTCGGCATGTTGTCTATTATTGATAAGGATTCTAATTTCTGAGTTAGGGGACAATGAAGTTGGCCAGAGTTGATCAATTTTGTATTCAAATCTAAGGTTAGCTTCGGTAACTCTTACACTAGTACCATTCATACTGTTTCCAATTTGATTCCAAGACACTAAAGTACCTTGGTCGACGATTTTTTCATAAGTGAATGTTAAATTGCAGGATTTGATGAGCAATGAATACCATACGTCTAATTCATACCCCGGATAGTTATCTTCGCAATCTACGTCTATTCCAAGAGTTATTGTGAAATTATGATTATCATGCCTTAAAACCTGTGATAATGCAAATTTTAAAACATCGTCATCTGCAGCAATCATATTTGTATCGTTGAGAAAATTACGTGTTGCATAACTGTATACTCTCCTCCCTGCATATCCTTCTCCTAAATCAACAGTTTTGAAATATGCAATCTCATAGGGTTCTAAATTGTTCAGATCTGAAATTTGAATGTAAAATCGGGTAAAATCAAATAGCGAAGCGTATCCTCCATCAGCAAAAGGAGGGTGATCATTTGGAGTTTCAAGATCAGTATCCCCACTACCATTAACAATAGCACTTATTGAAGCGGAAGTTATCTGGTAATCAGACATATCTTCCGAAAGTGATATGTTTCTTTTCCACATTACCCCTGCAAGATTTGCGGTTTGATCTCCTGAATTTGGAAAATCTCCCGTATCATCTTCATCATATACATGCGAAACATTCAAACCGTACTGATTTATTTCATGAGTCAAGGGTAATGGGCGGATTGAGTGATTAAATTCACTCCAGTCTGCTGCTTGAGGGATTCCTGAGACTTCTGAAAATGTTTTTGTATCACCTATTATGTCATAGTTAGCTTGGTTAGAATATATAGCAGCATTTACATCAGTATCATCTCCATCAGTGCTAGAAAACCATGGAATTCCCGCACCTTCAAATGTTGGATTATCAATCCAAGAATTATTTGGATGATCAATCACCTCTGAGGGTTGAAGGTTTTCTAAATAACTCAGTTCAAAAGTTTTACTATTACTTGTAGAATCTACCATAAGTCCTGTGAAGAGTGGTGCTGAAATAAAGAAAATGGTAAGAACTAAAAGAATATCTCGAAATTTTTTCTTAGAGCTCATTATTGTGTTTTACCTCCTTCTTGATTTGTTGTATTTCCTTTTATTTCTCCTGATCCTTTATCCGAAGGAGTCTTAGCAATACCTTGTTCTTTTCCCGGATCTACGCTCGGCTTTCCTCGAGTATATTTAGAGGAAGCGCTAAGTTCTTTTTTGTAACTTTTATTAAATGCCTTTTCTCTACTGGTAATATCTGTTGATGGAGCTGATTTTTTTTTCAATGTTCGTTTGAACTTTCGTACTTTTCGAACAGCATGAGGATATTTTAACACTTTTTGATAAGCAACAAGATATCCACCTAAACACCCTGCAATAATACTTGCGACGATGAGTAATATTCTAAAAATTAGTGGTTCGGAAACTGGTTGGGGATCCGAAATTGTTTCTTTATAGGAAACTACAAGATAAACATTATCAATTGAAACTGTAATAGTTCTATTTAATCCAAATTCATCCCCTAATATGACCTGAATTGAGAAGTTTATATTCACATAGGGGGGAGTTATATCTAAAAGATCATACCCCTCTACCTTTGCCTCTTGAAATGAGGTTGAAGCTGAACCCAATTTAATCGTTTCTATGTGAGGGATGTTATTAATTAGAATTCGTATTTCTGAGTTGGGAGATAATATATCTGGCCAGCTTTCACTGATTTTATACTCGAAATTAAGATTAGATTTAGTAATTTCAATATTACTTCCATTTATTGCCTCTCCTATTTGATTCCAAGATAAATAAGTTAACTGATTCATTTTTTTTTCATACGTAAATGATAAATTAACTGATTTTATTAATAGTGAATAAAATGTATCTCGATCAGCTTGATCATAATTATCCTCACAGTAAATATCGATACCAAGCGTGATTCCAAAATGATAAGGATCATCTTCAAGGGCCTTGGTCAAATAAAAAATAAGTGTCGATTGATCTATTGTTGCCATTAATGTGTCATATAAATAACTAATTATTCCCGTAGCTTGTCGAGTTTGGTTTCCTTCTCCTAAATCTACAGTTTGGAAATAGGCGACCTCATAAAGATTTACATAATCTAAGTTTGAGAATTTAATATAAAACCTAGCGTAATCGTAATATGTTGCAAAATATCCCGCACCATCGTAACTCAAATCATCGTTAGGAGTTTCTACATTTGTATCGGCACTTCCATTAACCACAGCTGATAATGAAACTGAGGTTATGATGAAATCTTCCATACTGACCGGCATTGTTATATTTCTTCTCCAGTGAACACTTGGTCTATTCCGAGATTGATCCGTATTTTCTTGAAATTCATGAGAAGCTTCACAGCCATCAACATTAATTTCATGAGTCCCATCAGGCAAAATAAAATAGGTGTTATTAAATTCTGACCAATCTGAATCACTAGGTGTGCCTGATACATTAGAAAATTGTCCAGTACTCCCTAAGATATCAAAGTTAACTTGACCTGTGCTAGTTGATGGATTAATATCTGTAGGATCTCCTTTGATCTCTGAAAACCAAGTAGGTTGAATTGGATCAGCAAAAGTAGGATTTTCAAGCCATTGAATATTTGAGCGTGTAACTATTCCCGCAGTATTTAAACCTGCTCGTGATTCAAATTCATATTCATTTATTTTTGTATTTACATTAAATGAAGAGAAAATTGCGGTTAAACCCAACAAAACTATAAGTCCTAAAAAAATAAAACTTTTAAAATTCCTACCACTCTTAGTAAGCAAATTTTTACACCTAATAATAGATTGAGTATGATTAATTTCTAAGCTAAAAAACCTTAAAAAAGTAACTTATTTGAAAGTTATATTCACCTTACATAAAGATATAATGATTAATAAGAATTGAGCCATGTTTACCTTAAAACTTTAATAAAAAGAAAGTATTAAAAAAAGAGGCATTTATCCTTTCTTATCTGCTTCTTTTACCAATTTATCGAGTTCTGATTTCTTTTCTAAAGATTTATCGATTAATTCATCAGTGCTTATATTTTCTTCTAAAGTACTCTTCGGTTGTTTTGTAGATTCCCCATTTTCTAGACCTGTAGATGCTTTTGACTTGCTAGGTTTAACTAATACGGATTTAGGTGCAACCCCTAAATCTTTGTTATACGCTTTCCTAAATGCAACTTCTGAAGGCATTATTACTACATTCGGTGCATTACTTCTATTAAGAGTCCTCTTGAATTTTCTCACTTTTCTAACTGGTTTTGGATATTTTAAAAACCTCTGATAAGCTATAAAATATCCCCCTAAACAAACTGTAGCGAGACTTACAAAAATTAATAATGCAGCAAATATCCATGGTTCAGGATCTGAGGATGGCAAAACTCCGATCCATGATTCTATGTAAGAAATGCTTAAATAAACATCCGTTATTGATATAGTAATATTATTATCTAACCCGAAATCTTCAGCTAAATACACTTGTATTGATAGAGTAAATTCTTCATATGGTAATATTTTCGAAACAATATCAAAACTACCATCCTCAGGAGCATCTTGCCACCCAGACGAATTATCATAATCTATTAAACTTATAGTTTGCTCAAATTTCCTATCATTAATGTATATTCTGATTTGGGAATTTTGGGAGGATTCGGTCCAATTTTGATCGATTTTATATTTAAAATTTAGACTAGCATTAGTAATTTGAATAGTTGAATTACCTACTGTACGATTAATTGCATTCAAATCTTGATTCCAAGATAAAGCTGTAAACTGATTAATTTTTTTTACATAGGAAAAAGTCAAATTCAAAGTTTTAAAGCGTACATCGTCAAAGTGATCTCTATCAAGACTAGAATTATTATCTTCGCAATACATATATATTCCTAAAACAATTGTAAAATTATTATGCCCTGGGTCAACTGCTAAAACGTTATTTATAGCATCAATTATAGCCTGTTTTCCATAAGCTCCTATTAATCCTTCTACATCATAAAACAGAAGACCCTCATTACCTAATAAACGTGTTTGATTAAACGCAATCCTGTAAGTATTCAATTCATCAACATCTAATGTAGTAATTTCAACATAAAATTGAATATAATCATATTTTTCGTATTGGTTTATCGACACCGTACCTGGATCCCACCTAGCAGTGGTATCACCTGGTGTATCAATATTTCGATCAACACTTGCGTTTATTATGGCATCGAAACTTGCATCAGTAATAATGTAATCTGTCATGTCAACAGGTAAACTCACATTTGTTCTCCAATGCATACGAGGAGTATTTTTAGGTTGTCCACCAGTTTCTCCTTCCCACCACCAATGACTACACCAAACCCCATCATCATCAATCCCATAATATGGAACAGATGCACGTTGGGGAACAACCACTAATTCAGATTTATTGAAAGCTTCCCAATTTGATTGTGTGGCGGCATTAAGGAGAACTTGTTCTTCATATGATTCTCCTATTATTAATGCGTTTGCTTGATTTGGACTAGTAGATGAAATTGCGTCAGAAACATCTCCTTCAATGGTTGGATACCATGGATCAACTGGTTCTTGAAAATCAGAATTAATAATCCATGCCGCATCGTCTACTGTCACGTTTCCAGAAGTATAAAGATCTTGGAAAAATCTAGTATCCAAAGAGGTTTTACTAGTCTGATTTGTTCCAATAAAAAGATTTAAAGAAGAAATAATAAGAATAACGAATAAAAAGGAAAAAACTATCTTGAGATTACTTTTAGATTTCATTTAAATCATATCACCATTTATTTGGAATTTCTAACTATTTAAGTTATATTAATTTGAATAAACTTTAATTAAATAATAATAATAAATAATACTTAAGACATAATAATATTTATTTTATCTTAAAAAACTTATTTAACGAAATTCGAGGTATTGAAATTTGATCCAAGGTATTTTGACATTTCAGTTTAAGATTAATCAGAAAGAGACAGGAGAAATAGAACCAGAATTCGCTCCAATCCAATTAATATTTCGAGAGGAACGATTTGATGAAGATAATTTTTCTGAATTACTTAATGATAATGATCTATTTGCTATCTTTTACCAACACACTACTGGTTTGTTTGGAGTAAAATACAGCTATAGCAATTTTTATGCAGGAAGACTAAAAGAAACACCTTTTCAAGTAATATCCTATTTTAAACAAGTAGCTGATGGCACTCAATATTTAGCAATGTCTATTTTTGAATTAGATGATGAAATTGAAATTTTTGAAGATTTAATAAAAGACATGGGAAATCGATTAGATACAATCTTTGATAAATTAACAAGAGCCAAAAGTTCGAAACAAGTCTCTTTAATAGAAAATATAAACATTAGGTTGAAAAATGAAATAAAATTTACAATATTTCAAGTGGATAGATTATCTAATTTAGATAAACTTCAAAAAGTGGCTTTAATCTACAATAGCGAAGAAAGAATGAAAATCTTAGAAATCTTGCGTGAACGTCCAATTGCGAAAAAAGAATTAAAAAGCATTATTGAAAAAATGTCTGCAACTGTCAACATAGACATACTTCTTCAGCCTTTTCTGGAATTGAATTTAATTAGACGTGATTGGATAAAAGGAGAAAAAGACAAGAAAACTGGTGAAATTCAGCATCAAGGAGAATATTTGTTTTTAGTGAAGGATATTCTCATAGCCCGGATCCCAAATGAGAATTTATTGAATCATTTCAAGGAGACGAAAAATGAATTACTCCCATTCTATAGACAAAAAGTAGTAGATTATTTCTCAAATTATGATCCTTACACGCAATCTACAGAAGAAACCAAAAAAATAGCCTCAATCCTGTTAAGCCCTGATGCCTACGATTTTTTCGTCCTGATGAGACACAACCATTACCCACTCGACAAAATCCCTAAAATCTTCTCGGAATTTGCTGTCACTGAAATACTATTAGATGATTTAAAGGATATAAACATTATAACGGAAATAACAGACGAGAACGAGCGCAAGTGGATTTGTTTGCTTACAGAGATTAAACCTTTAATTATCTTCCCGGAGTATTTGCTACCTAAAATTAGAGAAGCATATAAGAATGAAGATGATGATGGTAGGATCACTTTTGAAATTGCGAAAAAGGCTCTTAGCTTGTTAGAAATTACCTATCCCGAGAAAGTGAAATTTTAGTATTTAATAAAAACGAGATGATATTACAAAATGTATTTATTTAAAGATAAAGATGTAATTGAGGTACCAATTACCTGTAAATTCTGTTTAAAGGAAATTAACTTTCCAATATCAAAAAAAGAATACCAAGATGTAAAGAAATTTCCATTAAAAAGAGAAAATATTCACGGAGATCCCGAACACAAATTAACAGTTTTTATAAATATGAGTCTAGAGGTTGAAAATTTCGAAATACAAGACCTAACTGAAAAAGAGGAAGAAGTTGCCTATTCTGAAGAATTAATTAAACAAGTATTAAGTGATATTGATTTAACAGATGAAGAAATTGAGTTGTATTTTCGATCAACCGGACGTGAAACTGTATCGCTTGGTGAGATCTCGATTTTAATTGGCAAATCAAAGGAAGTCTGTAAGAAAATTGTTGATAAATTTATTGAAAAAGGATTGTTTAAAGAAATTATTGGAGCTACTCCTCATTATGCTGCGTTACCACCATATGCCGCTTTAGTAGCTCAATTGAAAAACTTTTATACCTATATTTCTGATATCAAATCGAAAATTCCAATCCAATTAGAGAGATCATTTGCTCAACTTGAAACGCAAGCCAAGGGTATGGAAACTTTAAAAGACTCCAGTGAAGCGATGTTAGAATTAAAAGAAAAGATGATCGATCAAATCCAGGCTCAAAAAAAAGAGTTTAATCAAACAATAACAGCAATAGATCAGATTAAAAATATCACAAAAGATATTTCAGGTTTAGGAGATGTTACAAAAAATATTTCAGAGGATCAGATAGGAAGCTTAACTTCACAATTTGACACCCTTAATCAGAAAACTTCACAAATTATAAAGAACCAAGTCGATGGGCTAAGAACTCAATTAGGGGACGTCAAGCAAATTGTAACTGATAATCTACAAAAATTAAGGTTAGGTGTCATCCAACAAGCTGTAGGGGATATAATCGAAAAAGTTATTAATTCCAGATTAAAAGATATTACTGATAATCTTAATGTACAATTAAGCGTAAGTCAAACTGTGTTTGCTGATGAATTAAAAAAGGCGACACAAGGTATAGATTCTGAATTTGTTTCTAAATTGAGAAGCTCTATTGAAGATGCTGTTAAAAATGTTGAAGGAATTGGTATAAAATCAGATGATGAGAAAGAGAGAGCATTTTCGGATATTATGGATAATTTTAATAAAGCTGCAAAGTTGGCTGAAGCAAAAATTGATGGACTTTCAGGAGATATTTTTCAATCATTTGGAAATATACGGGAGATCTTTTCTAAAGGAATTGTAGACACTTTAAATAATACTTTAAACGATATCTTGAATCGTTTGGAGCTTAGTGAAAAAACTACAAACCAATTCTGGGAACAATCAAAAAAAGCGAAGGGGGCAATTACCATGAAAGATATTTGGTTTGTTCGTTCGCCAGAAGCCGCTAAAGCTCATATTAATGATGAAATCTCAAAAGCAAAAATGAGGGTACTAATTGTTGCTCCTGATCTTCTAGATATTGAAATAGATGCTATCAAAGCACGCCCTTCACGAATTAACTTTAGAATTTCTACTCATATTGATCCAAATATTAAAGCGCATGAAGCTGTATTACAAGAGTTAGATCAAATGGATAACGTTGATTATAGAAATAGGACTCTACAGAACTTATGGGG
>JAGXNO010000029.1 GCA_019894975.1 Promethearchaeota archaeon
GGCCAAAGCAGCCGGCGTGCCTTGTCGAGGTTGGCATTGTCGGGCCAGCTATTGAGAGGTGCTAAGCGCTGACTTCCACTGCCACCACCGCCTCGGCCATCACCCATGCGGTAGGTACCGGCACTGTGCCACGCCATACGGATGAACAAAGGTCCGTAATGACCGAAGTCGGCTGGCCACCAACTTTGTGACTTTTTCATAAGTTCAGCGAGGTCCTTCTTCACTGCCTTCAAGTCGAGACTCTTGAATTCTTTAGCGTAGTTAAAATCCTTGCCCATTGGATTAGACTTGGAGGAATGTTGGTGCAAGATATCGAGATTCAACTGATTCGGCCACCATTCTCGGATCGTCATACCACCGCCGGCAGTAGGCCTCTTAATCCTGCCCGTTACCGGATTTTTACTATCTTCATTCATAATTTTCACTCCTTTTAATATGAGAATTTCTATTAATTGACTATTATTAAATAGGAAAGCTAAATTTATAAAGAATTTATATCAGATTATCAGAAAGATTCCTAAATAATAACTGTTATTATTTGCTTATGGTTTTTAAAAAAGATTGTGTTTTTATCTTATAATAATTACCTTTTTATAATTCTTATAAGCAAAGGGATTAGAAACTGAAGCTTTAACTGCAGTTTAAATATTATAATTTCACCTGGAAAAAAACACATTTCAAAAAATAAAAAAAATGAATAAGAAGTGTTATTTTAGCTTATCCTTCATTTTCATGTAGAAATCTAGCGATTCTGGGTTCCGAAGGGCACCACGGTTGGTAACTTCCATGCCATGGATGATTTTGGTAACAGCAATTTCGACTTTCTTATTACTAAAGGTATAGGGAATGCCATCGGGAGGAGCTGCATAAATGAGCTTTGGGACGTGCCTCGGAGAAGTTTTTTCCCGTAAAGTTTGTCGAATTTTAGCTTGTAATTCATCAGTTAATTCATATCCTTCATTAAGTAATACAAACATAACAATTCGGATATCCCCGACGAATTTTTGCCCGATTACTAAGGAGTCTGCTATTTCTGGTAGTTGTTCTACAACATTATAGATTTCAGCAGTCCCGATCCTCACACCACTTGGTTTAAGAACTGCATCAGAACGCCCCCAGAAAGTTATTCCCTCAGTATCACTATGGATTACTATATAATCACCATGACGCCACACATTCTTGCCTCTGTCTTTAAAATCATCAAAGTATGCTGCTTTATATTTTGTCATATTGGCATCATCTCCCCAGAAGTAAATAGGCATTGAAGGAGAAGGGGCTTCACATACCAATTCTGCTTGCTCATCAAGCACGGGTTCAGCATTCTCATTATAAGCTTGAATTTTCATTGCTAGTGATTTTGTTTGTATTTCACCAGAATAAACTGGAAGTATGGGTAATGCACAAGCAAAACACCCATTAATATCGGTCCCACCACTTATTGAATTGAAAAATAGATCTTTTTTAATCTCTCGATACACATATTCAAATCCTTCAGGTGAAAGAGTAGATGCTGTTTGAGAAATTTCTCGAAGTGAACTCAAATCATATTTTTCAGGAGGTTTTGCCCCGATACCCATTAGATGATGAATGTACGATGCACTCGTCCCAAATATGGAAATTTTGTATTTTTCTATTAGCTCAAACATCCGAAGAGGTTCAGGATAGAGAGGATTTCCATCATAGAGGAATATTGTTGCCCCTACGGCTAGTGAACTTATCAGCCAATTCCACATCATCCAACTAGGAGCAGTAATATAATTTATTACATCTGAGCGCTTGAGATCAGTTGCTAATATTAATTCCTTAAGATGATTAATTAATACACCTCCAGCACCTTGAACCATACATTTTGGTTTCCCGGTTGTACCACTTGAAAACATGACATAAACTGGATGATCAAAGGGTAATTGCTCAAAATCGAGTTTAGGATTCTCTTCCTTTGAAATAAAATTATCCCAGTGAACGGCTTTAGGAATGCTACTTATATCTGGTTTTCCTTCCGAAACATAGGATACAACGACAACCTTTTCAATTGAAGGAATTGCATTTACTACTTCTTTAATGTTATCTGTGATCTCAAATACGTTATCCCTATAGTAATAACCATCCACGGTGAATAGTACTTTAGGTTCAATTTGCCCAAAACGGTCAATTACGGCACTTGCTTGCAATTCAGCACCACAAGAAGCCCAAACAGCACCTATGGCAGTTGCGGCTAACATTGCAGTCGGAGTTTCAATTAAATTTGGAATATATGATACAACTCTGTCTCCAACTTTCACCCCTATTTCACGGAGAGATTTTGCTAATCGAGCAACTTGTTTGTTTAAATTTTTATATGTAATTATTTCGGTTTTTTTTGATTCCCCTTGAAAAATAAAAGCGAACTGATTATCTTTATGTTTTAAGAGATTTTCAGCAAAATTAAGTTTTGCTCCAGGAAACCACTTAGTACCAGGAAATACATTTAAATCCTCAACGACCTTATCGTATTTCTGTGAAGCGATTACATTTCCAAAGTCCCACATTGCTGCCCAAAAATCTTCAATACTGTCGATTGACCATTGATATAATTCTTTGGCATCCTTAATGTTCTTTTTATATTGTTTGTTAACATGCTCAATGAAATGTGTTACTTCAGCATTTTTTATCCATTTTTTGGAAGGTTCCCAGAGCTTTTTTCTTTCATCACTCATTATCAAATTCCCAAAATTAGAATTTGTTAGTTAGATTTTGAATAATCAATATTTCTATTTATTGCTATTACCTAAAAAAATTATTGGTTGTACAATTTTTATATGCAATCATAATTTATGATTTAAATATACAAATAATCAAAAATGTGAAGGAAACTGGTAAATAGATTTAAAGAATATGCAGAAGCGGTAGAGAAGAATCAACACAACTTAACAGAAATTAGTGATAAAATATGGGAATATGCAGAGTTGGGTTTTCAAGAATATAAATCTTCTGAACTGTTAGTAAAAACATTGGAGGAAAACGGGTTTAATGTTGATAAGGGTGTAGCATCAATACCAACTGCATTCGTGGCTTCTTATGGTAGTGGTAAACCTACAATAGCAATCCTAGGTGAATATGATGCATTGCCTGGATTAAGTCAGACTACAGAGGTTATAAGAAAACCCTTAATAGAAGGAGCTCCAGGTCATGGTTGTGGTCATAATCTTTTAGGGACTGCAGGATTAGGGGCTGTTTTAGCGGTGAAGGAAGCACTGGATGCAGGGGAAGTAAAGGGAACCATTAAATATTATGGGTGTCCTGCAGAAGAAGTTTTCAACACGAAAGGTTATATGATTAATCCTGGAAATGTTTTTGAGAATATTGATATCTCTATAACATGGCATCCAGGAATAATTAATGGAGTAGCAGTTCAATCTAATAACGCTATGAATTCTGTGTTCTTTAAGTTTTATGGGAAAACTGCACATGCCGCTGCAGACCCGTATAATGGACGAAGTGCACTAGATGCTGTAGAACTTATGAATGTTGGTGCGAATTTCATGCGTGAACACATGATATCTGACGCTCGACTTCATTATGTAATTACTAATGGTGGTCTTGCTCCTAATGTGGTTCCAGATAAAGCTGAAGTACATTATTTTGTAAGATCTCCTGAACGTTATCAAGTTGATGAACTATATAATCGATTAATAAATGTAGCTAAGGGTGCTGTTCTAATGACCGAAACGCGTTTAGAAGTTGATTTCATTAGTGGGACCTATAATCCTGTCCGTAATGATGTTGTAAATAATGTAATTTATGAAAAAATGAAAGATTTAGGTCCACCATTATTTAGTAAAGAAGAACAAAGTTTTGCTAAAGAATTAAAGAAAACTGTTCCACCACCGGATTTCACAGGAATGAAGAAAATTGTCCCTCCCGATAAATGGGAAAAGGCAATAGAGAACCTTAAAAGACCATTGTTTCCCGTCGTATCTCCTCCTTTAGGAAAAGGAACTGTCGCAGCAGGTTCTACTGATGTAGGAGACGTATCTTGGTATACCCCTTTGGGAGAATTTGGTACGGCGTGCCATATAAACGGATCTCCAGGGCATTCATGGCAAAATGTGGTGACTTCTGGAATGAGTATAGGTCACAAAGGCATGATTAAAGCGGCTCAGATCATTTGTTTAACAACTTTAGAATTTTTGAATAATCCAGAATTAGTAAAAAATGCTCGTAAAGAATTTGATAATACGTTCAAAGATAAAAAGTATATTTCTCCTTTCCAAGAAGGTTACAAACTGCCCTTACAACGCTTAACAAAAAAAAAGAGTTGATTAATATAAAAGATAAAGATAAAGAAAAGACTGAAAAGGAAGAGCATTCGGCTGAAGAAGTTGCTAAAGCTATGATTGAAAATATGATAGCAAATATGAAAAATCCCAATTTTTTGGATGAAAAGGAAGAGAGACTCCAAAAAGCTGCTAATGAGGTCATTAAAAAACGGAAGGAGAGAGAAAGAAGCGCTTAATTTAAATTAAAGTTGTCCTATTTTAAGAATAAATCTTCTTTTTATACTTATAATCTACATATTCACAGACTTTCGCTAGTGCATTTACAGGTCTATCCCATAATGTAAATAGTAATGCCCCATTATTCCTGAGTCGTTTAGACCATGGACTTGTAAAGCTCATTGGATTCACATATAAGATTGGGATAGAATATTTTTCTGAATTTTTCATAGTAGGTACTAATAAGTTATGGGCTAGGGAATCCATAACTTCAGAAGGTTGATGCTGAAAATCTGCATGTTTAGCAATCTTTTCATTTTTAAGATAGTCATCTAAAACATCTTGAAATCCGACAACTCCATACTGAATAATCATATCAATCTCACCAGACTTCATAAGAATTTCAGGTATATTTATGTAGAAATAAGGTAAATTCATATCAAAAGCGCAATCTACTGGATTTCTTGCACTGGCATTTGAAGGTAAGAGCTCCATCAATTGAGTTTGAAGGGATTCTGATAACTCTGGTACAATTAAACCTTTTTTCTCTGCGTTGTTCGCTGCCATCGCTCCTGGTCCACCTGAGTTTGTTATAATACCAAGTCTATTTCCTTTAGGTAGAATACCTCTAGACAATATCAATGCAATATCTAAAAATTCTTGAACGTAGTCAGTTTGAATAATTCCTGTCTCCTTAAATACTGCATTATAGATATTTGCGTTACCTGCTAATGATCCAGTATGACTTCCAAGAGCTCGATTTCCTGCTTCAGAACCCCCAACATATATACCGATAATAGGCTTTTTCCGTGTAATCTCTGTTGCTAATTCTAAGAATTTTTTTCCTCGTTTTAATTCCTCAATATACAACCCAATCACACCTGTATCCTTATCATCTTTGAAATATTCTAAACAATCGACTATATCAATATTTGCTTCATTTCCAACTGAAATGGACTTAGATAAACCTACATCTATACTATTTGGGTCAAACCAAATGTGACTTGAAAGGGTGCCACTTTGGGAAGCGATTGAAAATTTATCTCTTTTTATATGTTCCCATATAGATGTATTAAATGCGATGTTCTCTTCTTTTTTTCCATACCAGTTATTAAATACACCTAAACAGTTGGGTCCAATAAATCTTATGCCAAATTGTTCTGATATATGATTTATATCTTCAGTAAGTGTGTTCTCACGACCCCCTTCTAATTCCCGGAATCCTCCAGAAATTACAATTATTCTTTTTACTCCTTTTTCTCCACATTCTTTAAAGATTTGCGGAACAAGTTTTGCAGATAAAACAATTATTGCAAGTTCTGGTATTTTTGGTACTTCTGCTATTGATTTATAAGCTTTATATCCCATTACTGAGTCTAATTTTAAATGAATAGGAAATATATTTCCATCATAATTGCTCTTAATCAGATTCATAATTAGTATAGCTGCTAAAGAACTCCCTTTATTATTTGCACCAAAAAATGCAACACTTTTAGGATTTAAAAATCCATGTAGAAAGTGATTTTCACTCATTATATTAACCTATAACAGAAAATATTACATAATTTTAAAACCTAAATTAAAAAAAGAAAAGATATCTCAGAAAAAAGATTTAGCAATATCGTCTAAGATTGTATCCTTAAGTAACTCTGATATCATATCATCATGCATTAGATGAGCATGTGCATTAATTATCATAGCATTTCGATTTTATTTTTTAAATTTGGATAATAGTGTTTATTTATAGTTCTAAGTATATGAATTTTAATATTTAATAAGATTATACTATTTAATTAACTAAAAACGAGGTAAATGAATATGAGTGAAGAAGGAGATGAAAGAAAAAATATCGTTGATAAGATTAACAATGCCTTCACAGATTTTGTTGGGAATGTTTTCGGAGAATCTGGTAAAGATTTTATTGAGGAAACTGCTGAAAAAGTAAAAGAATTTTCAAGTGAAGCGATTAATAAATTCATAGAATTTTCTGATTCTGTCTTTAAAGAAAATGAACAGTATATTAAAGCTCGAGATAGTATAGAGGATGTATTAAAGCAAACTGGCTTTCTTAAAGAAAGCGAAGAAGAAGAAGAGTTTTAATATAGGAAGTTATTTTGAAATTAGTTTATTATTTTATTCTTATTTATTTTTTAAAAGTAGATTTATTTTAATCTTATTTTAGCACATTCGCATTTTTTAAGAAAGATTTGATTTCATCCTGAGTCGCATTGAATAATTCTGATATAACCATTAAAGATGTCGTACTATCCATGCCTAAGCCGACATAATCCTTATAGAGCTTTATCCACGTTTCCTTTTGTGAATACTTTTCGGGATGTTCAGCTTGAACATGAGCCCAATAAGGATGTTCTAACGCAATACCGCAATATGGGCAAAACCTAGATTCTTCTTCATCACTCATAATTTTGTACCACTTTTCTTAAAAAATAATCTTCTGAATAATTGTAATATACCATTATTAGTATAAAAAATTTTTAATTTCAAAAAGAAACTAAGATTGAAAAAATTAATTAAAAAATCATTCCCATTTTTCTTTTAATTCTTCTTGAGTTAATTTTCTTATATTATCCACAGCCCACACAACAAAGCTATAACAAGTTTTCTGCCAAACTTCATTTTGCCCATATTGTAAATAGTTTTCTGGTTTACTTAAGTCATAACCGCATAGTTCAGAACATACAACGCTTCCAAATTGTTTTTCAAATTCAGAACAATATTTAGCTGCCCTGAAATAGGCTAAGTTCATCGTTTGATCATCCATTAATTTTTTACCACCCATGATGGCACCAATAGCAGCACAAGCTCCTGCTACCGCCCCACAAGCTCCCATCCATCCTTTTTTTGACTTATACCCTCCAAAACCTCCAGCAAATGGTTTAATCATATTGTGAAACATATAGTTGTCAACGTCAAGAACCTCTAAGACACTTGTTAACGTTAATTCAGCACAGTTTCTACTACCTTTCATATTAGGCAATTCCTTCTCTAATTCCTTAATCTTTTCATCAAATCTAGATTGTAAATCATTTTTTACCATTTTTTTTCTCCTTGGTTTGTTTTTAAATGAAAGAGATTATTCAGGGGTGAACCCTGCTTCTAAAATTATCTCAGTAGCCAGCCTAGAAATATTTCCTACAAGTTTTGAGCAATGTTCCATCATACCAGATTGGAAGGCTGCTTTTAAATCCTCAGGATCCCATAGATTATAAGTTCTACCTAAAAGCGATTCTTGAACATCGTGGCATCTACAAGAACCATAATCCTCAAGATAACTATCATGTAATTTTTTAACAAGCCTATACGATTCCATAGGTTTATACATGTCCCCAAAATCTTTATATTCTCTTCCAAATAGATAACTGATTACCATAGAAGCCCCTATAAATGCTCCACAAGAACCATCTCCAGTGAGGCCTAAACCATCTGCAAGTCCGCTTCCCGCTTTAAATACATCGTCATTCCATACTCCTATTGCCTGAAATATAGCCGCTATTGTAGATTGAGCACAACCAGTATATTTTTGCTCAAATTTCTGGCCTAGTTCAGAGGCTTTTAATAAGATTTTTTCTTTTGAATTGGGTATCATGATATTTTTTAATTCTTTAATTAGTAGCTTCTAATGAATTAAATAAAATATAAAGTTTTAAATATCTATTTCTTTTATGAGTAATACATCTTTTCCTGCGAGATCCTTTCCACAATATTTAGCATATTTATCAAAAAATCCCATTGGATCTAATATTGCTTCCTCAGGAGTAAGAACACCCTTTTCTGTAATTTCACCACTGAGAACCATATTTACTGCTATAGCGAGGGGAATTGATGTTACTCCCGCCATTCCTCCAAAAGGTACTCGATTGTTACCGATTGCAATTTTTAGAGGTTTTCCATCTTTAACACCTGTCACTATTACAGTTAATCCAGGAGGAGTACCAACATATTCCTTAATGAATTCTCCGTCTCTACTTATATCCCTAATTTCTTCTTCAAATTTAATTGTGGCCTCATTCAAAGTTAACTCCTTATTAGATATCTTTTGAGTATAACTGCGAATTATATTAGTTATTGTATTCCCCATATACATCAGATTCGAAACTGAATTTGCTTTTATAACTCTTGGTAAAGTAACAGGTTCAGGATGTCCGATATGACAAACGTAAGTCTCTTTAAATCCTGGAAAATTAAGTGGTTCTGCGTCAGAAAGAGGTTTAATATTAATATATTTACCACCCCGATATGTTGGCATTTCTTCCAAAGTTTCATAAAATAAGTGCATAGTAGCAGCATTAGCAACTGCAGGCATATCCTTAAATTTTCTATAAAATTTTCTTGGTTCAACATAATATTTTGGTTTACTCCCGATCCTTTCCCCTGCACCATATCCCCATGCAGTTATAAGATCATCAACTTTATCAAGTTTAGAACACGCCATAACAGCCATTAGGTTTGTAATTCCCGGACTTGAGCCAATTCCAATAACTGCTGTGATTCCTGCTTTTTTTGCTCTTTCATCCATTTCAAGCAAATCTAAAGTCGGTTTCCAATCATCACATATATCTACATATGGTTTTTTAGCATTTAAAACAGCATCGAGTATCATAGATGCAAATTTGTAGTATGGTCCCACTGTGTTCATTACAAGGTCATGTGACGAGATTAAATTAATAAGGTTGTCCCTTGCGGTAACATCTATCTGTGCTGCTTTTAATTTATCAGAGCCAATTAGATCTACAAGGTGATTTGCTCGTTCATAATCTTTATCTGCTACAGTAATATTTGTTATGTTTGGAGATTCGAGGAGTATAGCTATAGCCATTCTTCCCATATCCCCCGATCCACCCAATGCTAATACCTTCATAGTTATCATCTATTTTGTAATTCAATTTCAATATTGGTTAAGCATGTATAAAAATATATATTAATTGAAACACATTAAGTAATAATTATATCATTAGTAAAGGGAATATATTCAATGTCAAGAAGAGATATAGCATGGTATGAAAATGATATGCTTAAGGATATGTATATCAAAGCTGGCTCAAATGCTTTTAGAGGTTATCATTCACCTATAATAAGTCCCAAAACTACTTTTGTTGGTACTAATAGTTTGAATGATTTTATTAATCACATCTCTGCTTATTTATCTGATAATGAACGACGGGTTTTAATTGTGGTTGATAAAGATCTGCATAAGCTAGGAGAGAGAGTTGCTATTAGACTTAAACAAAGAAATATTGACTCAAGATTTTATGATAATGTGCTTCCTGACGTACCTAGACATACAATACTTGAAGGAGCTAAGGCTTGTGAAGAATATGATCCAAAAGTTATTTTAGCTGTAGGAGGGGGATCTGCTATGGATACAGCAAAGCTAATTCTGCTATTTTATGAAAAACCTGAAATAAATATCAATAATATGAGTGCCCCATTTTATGCGGGACTACGGAAAAAAGTCAATATTCTAGCAGCAATACCCACTACTTCGGGGACTGGAGCAGAAACAACTTTTATAGCAGTTGTGACAGATACAGATAGAGATCCACCGAAAAAAACAGAAGTTGTACTCTACGAATTTTGCCCGGATTTTGTAGTGCTTCATCCGGATTTTGTTAAAACAATGCCTCCTGCTCTAACTATGGGAACAGGTATGGACGCTCTTGCCCACTCTATGGGTTCTTATATGCTTACGATGAGTACACTTTTTACAGACATGCATAATTTGAAAGCAATTGAATTGATTTTAAAGTATTTACCACGTTCTGTTAAAAGAGGTAATGACATGGAAGCTCGCGAGAAAATGCAGATGGCTGCTTATATCGCAGGCATAGGTTTTGGTAACATTTCTGGGGGCATCGAGCATTCCTTAGGGCACTCATTTGGGGCATTGTTCCATGTTCATCACGGTGTATGTGTAGCATTGTTTTTAAGTGCATCAATTGCGTTTCAAGCAAAGGTTACTAACAGATTCTATGATCTTGCAAAAAATTTCGGAGTTAAAATTGAGAATCGAGAGCGAGACGAAATTTTAAAAGACTTACTAACGGAACTAAGGAATTTTATGCGTGAAGTAAATTGTCCACTGTCAATCACTGAACTTGACAATCCTAAAATTTCAAAGGAAGATTATTTAACCCAGCTAGATCAAATGGTTGAATTTGCCTTTAATGATTACTGCACGTTATCATCTACTCGTCGAATTAATCGTCCACAGTATAGAAAAATGTTAGAAACGGTATATGAAAATAAAATAGAGGATTTAATGGATTTATTTTATAATTAGGAGGAGAAAATAATGGAAAAATTATACGGATATAATGGTAAAATCGCATATATTGATTTAAGTTCTTCAAAAATAGAAATAAAGGATTTAGATCCAGAAATTGCTAAGGAGTATTTAGGCGGAGCAGGACTTTCCGCAAAGCTTACATATGATTTACTGACGGAGGATGATTATAAAACATTACAAAAAGATCCTTTTTCAAGCGTAAATCCATTAATATTTTCTACAGGCCCACTAACTGGAACGGCTACACCTTCTAGCAGTAGATATTGTGTTACAGGAATTTCACCACTCACAGGGATATGGGGGGAGTCAACGTCAGGCGGATTTCTCCCAATTGCATTAAAGAGAAGCGGATATGACGCGATTGTGATTACAGGTGAAAGTGATGATCCAAAATTCATTCTTATTAAGGAAGGAAATATAGAAATAAAGGATGCTACACATCTTTGGGGTAAAAATACTCGGGAAACAATAGAAGATATTAAAGAAGGGCTAGAAGATGAAAAACTTAGAATAGCTTGCATAGGAAAGGCAGGTGAAAATTTAGTAAACTATGCTGCAATAATTAATGATGAGGGAAGAGCTGCTGGAAGATGCGGATTAGGAGCTATAATGGGTAAAAAGAAACTTAAAGCAATAGCCATAAAAGGAGGTCAATCAATCCAATATTTTGATAAGGAACAACTAAGTAATCTAGGAAAAACTACTCGAGAAAATGTAATGATCCCATTTGCTACAAATTTATTTTCTCATTATGGAACTCTAATTTATACGGACATGGGTATGGTTATAGGTGATGTTCCAGCGAACTACTTTACAAAAACAGAGTTTATAGCGGAAGATTTAACAGGAAGGGCATTAAAGGAACAATATGTTGTTTTAAAATATGCATGTGCCGGATGTCCTATTGGTTGTGGGAGAAGAACTCTCATAGAAATAGATGGAAATGAGGTTGAAGTCGATGGGCCGGAGTATGAGACAACTGCCGCTTTTGGACCAATGTGTGGAATCCTTAATTTTAAGCCAATAATCAAAGCAAACCATAAATGCAATCTTGAAGGTGTAGATACAATTTCTAGTGGAGTTTCAATATCTTTTTTAATTTATTTAGTCGAAAATGGTATTGCTATAAAAGAAATTGAGAAGTACCTAGATGAAATTAGGCTTGAAGAAATTCGATGGGGAAATGACAATGTTGTTCTGAAATTGTTAGATCTAATTATTGAAAGAAAGGGAATAGGAAATATATTATCTGAGGGTGTACGAATGATGGCTAAAAAACTGGATGTCGATCCCGATTTAGCCGCCCATGTAAAAGGTTTGGAATTACCAATGCATGATCCACGCGCCTACTTAGGACAGGCTCTTTCTTACATGACAAGTTGTACTGGAGCTAACCATAATAAGGGGGATTTTTACAATATTGATGGTGATGCAGCATCGTACGCAAAAATTAGAAAAAAGGACAGATTTACAGTTAATAAAAGAGAGAAGGCTATAATAGCATATCAAGATTTAACTAACATTTATGATTCAGCAGTAATTTGTAATTTTACACATATTAATGATGGTGCCTTAGCAAGATTATTAAAATCATGTACGGGAATTCAGGCATTCGGGAGTAGCGGAACATTGTTTAAAATAGGAGAACGTGCTTCAAACCTTAAACGGTTAATATCCTGTAAACTAGGTTGCAATAGAGCAAATGACTACTTACCAAAAATTGTTTCAACAGCTCTAAAAACAGGTGGCTCCGCGGGAATAGCAGTTGATTTAGAAGAAAATTTAAAAGTTTATTATGAGAAACGAGGTTGGGAGTGGGATACGGGTTTTCCTTCCCCAGAAAAATTAAAAGAGCTAAATATCATAAAATCTTAAAAAACTATATTCTTAAAATTTTTTTCTTTACTTATTTTACTCTAATCTCTAAATAACAAGTGTTTTAGTTTAAAGTTAAATATGAATAAAATTTCTAATTTAGTAATAAAAATTATAACCGATTGAAGTATTCGATCATAAATTGAAAGAACTATACGAAATAGGCTTTGTGTTTAGGGGATTTGTAATGGTTAATCATATTTTTAAAGATATGCCCCAACAAAAAGACCATGGAGTAACTAAAGACCTTAGAGGAGCATTTATATCAGCTATTAACACTTTTTCTGAAACGGCGTTCCAGAATAGTTCGTTAGAGTATTTAGAGTCTGGAAATATTTTGTTTATTTTTAAATTAGCAGACATTCAATCCGGGGATAATAATGTAAAAGAACCAGTAATTTTATATGGATTAGTAGATAAGTCAAAAAAGAAATCGGATAAACTTGTCAACAAATTTTTCGATAGAGTGAATCCAGTTTTACAATTATTTGTTCAAAAATTCAATGGGGCTAACTTTTCAGAATTAAACCAATTTGAAGATTTTGAAGAAAAGGTAGTAGAGTTCCTAACGAAAAAAACCCAAGAATGATTAATCCGCAAGGCTCCAACCTTTAGGTTTTGCTCGAGAATATTTTATCCTTCCTTGTTCCTTTAATATATTAATTTCTTTTTCTATTTGATCAATGGAGAAACCTTTTTCCTTTAATGGATTCACGAATTCTGCCTTTGTGGGGATTAAATGCTTATTCTTAAGATGTTCAAGTAGAATATCCTCCAACGTGCCTTCAGTTTTTATTTTTTCTACGGGAGCCTTTTCTTTTGGGACGCTAGATAGAATCGCACTTAATTTTTCTTTATCTGTTTTAATAGGTTCTTCTATAACCATATGTTTTACACTGCTCTTTTGTTCCTCAACCACGGTTTCAGCTTCAATTTTTTCCTCTTTTTCTTCTTCAGGCAAACTCCATACAGGATACACTACTTTTTCATAAATAACTGATTTTTGGGTATTTAATACGGATAATTCTTCTAAGATTTCATCCTCAGTATAATTTAAATCTTTCAATTCCGCAGTTAGATCTTTTAAATATCCTTTATTTAGTAAAATCTCGAATAGATGCTCTCTAATATTAGTTGGGACTTTTTGAGCCTTTGCAATCTCATTAATCACAGTCTCTTTTTCAGTAGACTCTAATATCTGCAATTTATCTTGTTGAGGAATATCAAGAGAAGGTTTATCGCCCCACTCAAAATCGGTGAGAATTCTGATTGCACGATCATATCCTCCAAAAATAATATTTTTCTTTTCTTGATCTACTCTATAACATATATCCTTAATTGAACTAGATACTTTTGTCTTCCATTTTAATTCAAAATCTGTTGATCCAATAGATGGATTATGAAATACTTTCAAAGATCCATCTGCGCATCCAGCAACGATCTCATTGGCGTTATCACCGTCAATATCTTCAATAAGTAGCGATAATGGACGACCCTCATCAATTTGAATATCTTTAATGGGTTCTCCATTGCAATCAAGTATTTTTATAACAGAACTATCAGTACTTATTAAAATTTCATTGAAACCATCATTTGTAACATCACCTACTTTAATATCATTAATTTGCGAGCTAAAATCTTTCTGCCAAGTAATGTCAGGAAGTCCATCTTTAAACCTAATTAATTGAACAATTCCACTTTTAGTTCCAACTATTAATCCATAAATTGGAACCTTATCATCAGGTAATTTTAACACGCCTAATGTGCAAGCGGTTACCCAAGAGTCGTAATAAAAAATGAATTTTGGTTCCTCAGAGTTAATACCATCAAAAATTTTGATAGTCTTATCTTCACTACCAAATATTAATTCTATATTCCCATTTCGAGTAATATCTCCAGCGATGCAACAGATTACACGCTTAGGAGATCTATAGCGCATTATTCCAACTAATTTTTTCTTTTCTAAACTCAATTTTAAAACCATGAAGCTTCCGTCTCCCGCACCCACTAAAACTTCATCACACCCGTCCCCATCTAGATCAATGGGATAACTACATCGACACCATCCATCAAAAACTCTATCATCAATTATATTCATACTTTCATCCATTAAATAGAGTGTTTTATCGTGTCCACCAAAAATTAAGAAGCTTTTATCGTGGCATCTTAAAATTGAGCACGTTAAAACTGCATCCGGACATTCAAACATATGAATAAGTTGAAAACGCTTTCGAATCATGATCTTACAAGAATCCTTTCGATTATAGAAATTTTGATAATATCTAAAATAAATTTTTCTGTTTATTCATTTAATAATTATCTCAAGAATTATAAAACAATTAGTTAAAAATAGATAAAGGAAAAAAATAAAAAAGAAAATTTATGATTTATAATGCTAATTGTGCATCCGATGGGCTATATTCGCCAGTGCCTGTTATCTCATAGGAGATTTCTAATTTATCACCGATTTCTAACTCATCAATTGCCCACTTTAGCGTATCTTGACCTACCTCATCTGTTATTTTAGGTGTCATTGAATAGGTACCATATTCAAATGAATCTGGAACTTTATCAAGAAGTACAAGATTATATAATTTTGATTCACCAATATTTTCAAGAGTTAAGATAATTCTGTAATTACCAAGATCTCCAATTGGAACAACTTCTTTACTTGTACGGAATTTCCTTCTGATGTGAAGAGCTTCTATGGTTGGTACTTCAGGTTTAAACTCTAATTCTTGACTTACTGGGTATGTATTTGCATGATAAATGATTTTTGATTCAAATGTTGAATCTCGAACAGGATTCATACAATGAATAGGATACTGGAATTCTAAGGATGAATCAGGTTTAAACATCCCTGTACTAGTATCTTTAAGGGCTCTCAATGTAATTGTAAAAACGTCCATTTCAAAGCTGACGGCACCAGAAGAAAGTTCTACTTCATCTCCATCCCAAATTAGTTTAATTTCATCTGCTTTAGGTGGTTGGTATTCATCTGTGAACGATTGATGAATGACAATAATTTCATTCAGTGGAGCTGAACCGTTATTTGCCATTTTAAGAGTGGCAACAACGTCCTGAGATTTGTAAGTTGGGGTTTCAACTTTATCATAAGCCATATCTCCTGTTATGCTAGCTATTTCTAATATAACATCTGAGATAGAAACTGCGACTGTAACTTGATATTGGTAATCAGGAACAACTCTAAATTCAAGTTTCTTCCTAAATGTTGGATAATCTTCACTTTCATATTGCCATTTAACTGAGTGCCATTGGGCGCCTGAAGGCAACATAGGAACATCATTAGGATCTATATCAATGAATTTCACGCTCTCATCATCCGGACTGTACACGTCCGCATTGAATAGCTGAATAATAAATTCAGATGAATTATCAAATATTAATTTATTATCCCAAATATTAGGCTCCTCATCTCTTTCAAGAGTATCAATGAAAAACTTGTTTCGCGTGTAAGCGTCAAATTTATCTATAGCTAATCCTTCAGCAAATGAAGATGCTGCTTTATAAGTAACATCAATACTTCCGGTTCTTCTCCTAGCGATATCATTTACGGTAATATTACAGGTTAGTTTAAGTACAACTGTATAATCTGGTCTTAATTTATCGATCTTCCAAATAACCTTATCTCCCTTAATTTCAGCTCTTCCTTCAGTTGTATCTCGCACTACAGGATTAATAAAATCATCTGGAATAGTTTTAATTACTTCAATATCAGATACTGGTTTGTTAAACATATTCCTTAACGCAATTGCAAAGGTTATTGTATTTTCTCTGTCAATTGAAATTCCAAATGTTTCTAAACTTGATACAACAGCAGTCCCGCCGTCTTCCCAGGTTTCTCCGTCCTCCTCTTTTTCTTCTTCCTCTTCCTCATCTTCTGCAGTTGGAGGTATTGTGGTGGCTACCTTTTTACTTGGTTTACTTGATTTATCTTTTAGTTTTAACAATTCTCTTTCAATATTATCTATATTTAGAACTTCATCAGCTTCGGGAAGAGTACTGATAAATTCTTTAACCAAGAATAGATTTTGTACATCTTTTTTTAATTCAAATTCTTGTGTATTAACGTTGTCTGGATACTCGGTGCCCAATTCTCTTATCGAAATATCTTTAGATTTCAAATTAGTACTACCTATATTTTCGAGGGAAACATCAATATCCCAAAGTCTATCTATCTTACTTGGGTTTTCGATACTAATTTTTCCTCCAAAGCTAAAGGATCCAACGTTAGCATCATGATCTTGTGTTACTTCAACATCCTCAATTACTTTGACTAATGCCAACAAACCTTCTCGATTTCCACCTTTTAATAAAATACTGCCTTCAAGCTCTCCTGTGTCTTCATCGTATGTCTCAATAACCGGTGTTGCAGAATCTCGATCCACTAATTTTACTTTTCCATCATTCTTATCAGATCTTTTTAAGGCATCTGCTACTAATTCTTCTTTCGCTTCAGATTTATCAAATCCCATTCTCCGTTGTGGTTTTTTCTTATCTTTTTTTGCCATGATTCCTTGCCAATTTTTTGTTTGTTTTTTTTTTATTGGATTGAATTTTATTTAAGAGTTAATAAAAGTTAACCCGATAAAATAAAATCTACTACACTCTTTAAAAAATTTTTCATACATGAGAAATAGAACGTGAGTAAAAAGATAGGAAGTGTTCTTTTTATAGAAATGTGGAATATTTTTTTCCATTAAAATTTGAATTCTTAGTATTAAATTCAGATTCTGTAAATTTATGATCACATATTGGTAAAGCTATAATTCTTTAGATTGCAGTAAAATTAAGAGCAAATCGTTTACATTGCAACCTGTTGGACCAGTTACTATTTCACTTTCAACTATTTTAAAAAACTTATTTGAGTCATTATTTTCCAAAAGCTTTTCGGTATCTATACTTCTTGAAATCATCTGTTTCAACGTATAATTATCCGCTAAAGCGCCCATGGCTTTACTGTTTCCTTCGATGCCGTCAAGATTCGCACTGAGGATTGAGAAATTATACTGAAATTTCTTACTTTTTATGTTATTTAAGAAACTTAGGAGCATCTCTTGGTTTCTTCCCCCAATACCATTCCCTCTAATTGTCACAGTTAATTCACCAGTTCCGATTAAGGCAATTTTAATATCTTTATTTAGGGTTTCTAAGTATGGTGAGATTATTGCTGAAAGTGATTTTCCATATTCTTTAGCTTCACCATTCATGTTTTTAGAAAAATATTTTACTATAAATGCTTGATTCTCTAAGAAAGATTTAAGCTCACAAACAGCAGACTTCACACTTCCAATTAAATAATTATGAACATTACTGAAACACTCATCATTGATTTTTGGGGTTTCTTTATAATCATCTAGCAACTGCTCTTCCAAATGGTGAATAACAGACATTGGAATTTTTTCATAAATGTTATATTCCGTTAAAATATCAATGGCATCAGTGAAAGTACTATTATCGGGTATAGTCGGTCCAGATGCTATTGAATCTAGTTTATCTCCTACAACATCAGAAATAATTATTGAAATTAAGGTTGCTCTGCTTGTAGTATATACTTTTTTAGCCAGATTACCTCCTTTAAAATCTGATAAATGTTTTCGAATAATATTGATTTTATCTATTGAGGCACCAGAAGCCAGAAGTAGAGTATTTACTTTTTGTAAATCTTCTAGACTTATCCCTCTTTTTGGTAAAGGTAATAAGGCTGACCCACCCCCAGATATTAAACAAAAAACCAGATCATTCTTTTGTGATTTCTCAATTATTCGCATCATCTGTTTTGTGCCATTCAATCCATTTTCATCAGGAATGGGATGGGAAGCATAATTAATTTTGATCTTATTTCCTCCTAACATTTTAGAATTTACTGAACCTTTAGGCACATTTATAATCCCTTCATAATCTAGCTTTTCTACCTTAGATAATATGCTTTCGAGTGAGAATAGCATTTCAGCAGCTGCTTTCCCGCCACCGATAATATAAATCTTCTGGTAGTTTGAAAGTTTATACTCATCGTTCTGAATCAGTAAACTATTATTTCTAACCTTAATTGAATTTTCTACCAAAATTTTTGGTTTCACTGCACCAATTGCTATTTCAAGGCCTTGTATTGCAACCTTTCTTAAAATTAATTGATTCTCGTTCAAATCATTTCTAAATAGTTCAGCAGCATTTTTGATTCGCAAAATTAATACCCCAGTGTTCTCCTAATTCAAGATTTCAAAGGTTAATAATATTTATAATTTTTTTATATTAACTGTTTTGGTTGCCAACCTGATACATCCTTTCTTAATTATGCTTATTTTTATTTATAATTATTTGTGACTAAATTTATTACGTATTGTATTATTAACCTTTTTAACATGAAATTATATTAAAACTAATCACTTAGCTGTTTGGAAAGAAAAATGTCTGAAATTTTTTATGATTTAGCTATTATCGGGGCAGGACCAGGAGGATATCATGCAGCAATAAGAGCAGCTCAATATGGCGCAAAAGTTGCTTTAATTGAAAAAGACAAACTTGGTGGAACTTGCTTAAATCGAGGTTGTATCCCGACTAAAGCCCTATATGCGTCGGTCCAATCGATTGATAAACTAAAGGATTTTGAAGATCTAGGTATCGAAATTAAAGAATACACCCTTAATTTTAAAAAAGCAGTGGAAAGAAAAAACCGAGTTGTTGAAGAATTGGTCGGAGGTATAGCTGCATTAGAAAAGGCGTGGAAAAATGATCTTTACTATGGTCACGGACAAATTATTGGGGGAGATATTTCTTCTGGATATGATATTTTGATTAGAGGACAAGAAAAAAAGAAGATTAGAGCAAAACGAGTATTACTTGCTACGGGGTCTTCTCCTGCTTTAATACCTTCCTTTAATATAGATCATGAAAAGATATTAACAAGTGATGATATCTTAGATCCTAACTTTATAACCGTACCAGATAGGCTATTGATTATTGGAGCTGGAGTAATAGGGTGTGAGTTTGCTAATATTTTTGCCTCGTTTGGTAGTAAGGTAACAATGTTAGAATACCTTGGTTCACCTATTGCCACCGAAGAACCGATGATTGTAAAAGAATTAGTAAAAAAATTTAATAAATCAAATATTGAAATCAAAACATCTCAAAATGTTTTATCTGTGGAAAACACCGGTTCAAGTGTGAAAGTTATTACATGTTCTGCCTCAGTTCCAAGGGATCAAATTGAGAATGCAGAAAAGCTCATTTTTGAAGCGGATATATGCTTAGTTTCAATAGGAAGAATGAAAGAGTCGAAGGATTTAGGATTGGAAGAACTAGGGATTAAAACAGACAGAGGAGCGATCAAATGTAATGTTAATACCTTAGAAACTTCAGTTAAAGGGATTTACGCCATTGGAGATGTTACTGGTGGCTTAATGCTAGCTCATGTTGCATATCATGAGGCAGATGTGGCTGTTGCTAACGCGTTAGCGAGTATTGGAGGCTTTCCTGTAAAGGAGACCAAAACAGATTACAATACTGTACCTGCTACTATTTTTACTTCTCCCAATATTGGATCAGTTGGAGTGAGGAGGAAAGCAGCAAAAGATCGCGGGCTTAATATATTGATGGGTCAATTTCCATATAGTTCTCTAGGCAAAGCAAAATGCATGGGAGAAGAAGAAGGTTTTATAGTAACACTTGCAGAAAAGGATACATATAAGATTATAGGGGCATCCTGTATAGGAGTTGAAGCTTCAGAATTAATTGCAGAACTCGCCCTCGCCATTAAACATGGTTTAACTATTCATGATGTTGCAGAAACAATCCATAGCCATCCTACCATCTCTGAGATGGTGCTTGAAAGTAGTGAAGCCGCAATTGGAAAGGCTATTCATAAAAAAGGAAGACCTATTTATAAACCTTGATTTGATAGTTGGTATTTTGATAGTTTTACCATTTCTATGAGGAGAGATTAATCATCAATTTCGTTTACCTTTGTTCGAGATAACAATATGCACTTCTTGCTTTTAAAGAAGTTTTTAAATATCTTATTTTATCTAATATTTGATTTCACATTAATCATTTTTTTCAATAATTATTAGGTAAGAGAAAAGCTAAGTATGCTTCGGCAAGTATATGTACTTAAAGGAAATGAAGTAATTTATAAAAGAACCTATGGGAATGCTCTAAGTAATTCCGAAGTTGAAGATCTAAGCTTTAGGATATTAAAAGAAGTATAAATTAGTCTTGGAGGGACATCAGGACATTTCGATTTTATACAATATAGAATAGCATATAATGTTGAAATTGAAAAGAACTTAATCTTTCTTTTTGTAACCGGATTGATGGATGATTACTATAGATTAATCAAGCCACAATTAACTAGCTTTGAAGAACAATTTTTCAATCGTGTAGGTGACGATTTAGAAAAAAAAGACTTGAGTAAGATTAATTACACTGGAATTAATGTGATGCTTGATGAAATGCATAGAACTTTAAAACCAAAGATTGCAGTAGTAGGTTTTGCCGGTGTTGGTAAAACTACGATAAAAAAATTAATAAAAATGGATGAAATTCCTCTTCAACACGTTCCGACGATTACAGGGGAAATAGCAACTATTAAAATTGGGAATCTTTTTTTTCGCTTATTTGATTTTGCTGGTCAGGAACAATTTAAATTTCTTTGGAAGGGATTTATTAAAGAAAGCGATGCAGTACTTGTAGTTACCGATTCTACTATGAGAAATGTTGAAAAGAGTAAATTTTTTATAACACTTATTAATGAAGAAGTCCCACACGCTCGAGCTGCCTTTATCGCTAACAAACAAGACTTGAAAGACACACTGAGTCCAGTAGAGATAGAAACTATTACAGAAGTAAAAACTTACTCTATGGTTGCTAACCATAAAGAAAATCGGAATAAAATGATTCGGATAATTGCAGATGTCTTAGATATGAGCACAGATAATTCTCCATTACTTAAAGAATTATTTAATAGCACTGATTTATCACCAGAAACACTATTCATACCCGAGGAGTCTAGTGTTACTGAAGAAATTCTGGCACCGCAGGAAGATGAAGTACCCCAGGATCTTCATCCAAGTGGAGAAATTACAAAATATACAAATGCTCTTGATAAAATAGACCAAGTTATCTCAAGAAGTGTGGAAATAAAACCAATTATGTTTAAAAGTAACAAACCACAAGATGATGATATTAAATTTCCAATTGAAAATGCTCTAATCCCCGCTGATTTATTTGAAGAATTTATAAATGGGAACTCTTATACGTTAAATGATAAGTTAAGTGTTATATTTACTGTAATAAATTGTGCGTTTCTTACAAGAACCAATCCTGAAGATTATCCTAAATTCAGTAGTTTTTTAAGAAATTTTAAAATGGAAGTTTTTAATTCCAAGCAGATTAAAACCATTCGCAAGTACTACTCGAAAATCATAAAACAAGCAAAATCCTGAAATTTTTTTTAAAGAGAAAGGTAACGATATTATCTATTTATATATTGTACTCTGAAAGACTCAACTTTTCCATTTTTGATTGTAACTACTCTATAAGCTCCAACGGTATCAGTATTTTTATATCCGCCTAAACCTAAGGCTGGAGTTTGTAGAATAAAAGGCCCATTTTCTTCAATGCTCTCAGCATCAGTGTAGAGCTCAGAATAAATGTCATAGAAAACTGCTGCAGGATTTTCAATTTTTTTCAAGCTGAAAGGAGGTGAGTCATAAACTGTAGTTTTTTTCTCAGAATCGTCTAATCTAAACTCTCTTAATGTGTGCGTATGCCCTGAAAGTGTAAGAGTACAATGATCTTTACAAAATTTAATGAGTTTTTCCCAATTTGATGAAACTGTTCCATATTTTACATTAAAAATGTTATCTACTCTCGCTTCAGAATTTGGATGCCCTAAATTTCTAAGTACAGATTCTTTGAAGTCTTCAATCTTCTCTTTAAGAAACCTTCCTCCCTTCTTTTCAAAAAGTTTAATACTTAATTTTTTTTCTCCGGTATTTATTGGAGGTCCGTGTAGAAACAGAAAAACGTTTGCTTCATCTTTTAATTGATGGTTTATGATGTTTTCCAAATATTTTATTTGCTTACCCCCAAGACCTGTAACTGACGGATGACCGGTAACTAAATCCCTAATGTTTTTAAAAGAATCGGATCCGGTATTCAAAAAAATCAAATTATTGTTTCCTAAAGTTAGTGAAAAATTAAAGGAAGGGTTTATATCAGTTAAATAACCCTTTAACGCCTGGGTAGTTTTAACTAATGCTGTTATTGGAGAAGCAGAAAGCAATTGATTTAAGGCAACAGCTTCTGCTGCGTTTAATCCAATTTTTTTATACATTTCACCCCATGTTAAATCATAATGATATGGCCTATAATCATGATTTCCAATAGTTGTAAAAATAGGACATAATAACTCTTCCCCCCTAGTTACACCTTTGTAATGTTTTTGATTTTTGGAGTTAAGTAAAATATCTTTAAATATTTTCCAATTACTCTCTTCATACTTAAATTCATTTATTTTACGAACTTTTCTCGATAATTGACTTAGAACTGTATAGTCTACAAGATCTCCTGTAAGAACAATAAAATCAATCTCATTTTCAAAAACTTTTCTGTTAATTATTTTTATAAATTTCCTGAATTGATTATTTGGATTTATTAAGCGTTTTCTTAAAGGTGTCTTAATTTCTGCTAATACTTTTTCTCTATTATCTGTTTTTTTAAGCTTAAACTTTTTCAGAATTGTATTAAAGAAATCATCCACACCTTTTATGACTGAAGTTTCGGTCCATTTTTTAACAATGTTATATATCCTATCGTTTCTTTCTGCTAAATGTAAATCTGTGGCATGTACAAACACAAAATTATTCCAATCATTTTTAGAGATAACAATCGAGTGGTAATTTATTCTATTTTTTAAGGATATTAAGTCAAACATCACAAAAGATCGTTCTCTTAAGAAATTTCGCACTTCTCTACTGATTGTGAATCTAATAGTCACTAGATAAAATTTAGTAAGATTCCCAAAAAAGTTGTATTTTAATAAATAATCTTGGGGAGTTAATCCTTCTAAATATGAAACATGAGTAATTGGAATTGTGGGAACTTCTTTAATATCAATAATTGAAAGAGAAAGTGAATCTCCTCTATATGAATGACCTCTTAGTTTTTTCAGCATATAACCAACGTCATCTACAATAAAATCATAGTCTTCATCGGTTTCTTTTAATTCGTTAGCTATTATTTTTTGCTTTCTTTTTTTAATTTTAATTTTCCGCCTTCTTGCCCAAAAACCCTCGGGTTTATCTTGTTTATACTCTTTCTTCTTTAACTCAAAAATTTCCCTAAATTTCCACTTGTAATCTAATACAGGAACTAGTTTTATTTCTCCCTTGATATTTTTCCTAAATTCATTAGGATCCAATAAATTACTTATAAAAAGAAGCTCAGTTTGAAATTCCTTCTTTTTCAATTTGCGATCTATATTTAAAAATATAGGACGCCCTAAATTAGGGTTAACTATTATTGATTGGACTGGTTTTTCTTTTTTCTCTAAACTCAATTGTTCTAAACTCATTTATTGGTTTTCTTTATTTTGGAAAATAGGCTTTTCTGTATATAAATAACTAACTAATCGTTATTTAAAAGTGTATTTTTCTGTAAATAACAAGGTATAGGGATTTATTAAATTCTTTAATCTAAAGCCAATAAGTCTCTTATTCTGAGCTAAGGTTTATAAATATGATATTATCTCCACGAATAACAATTGAACCAAGATCTTCATGCTCTTCCCTGATGTTACCATCCTCGTCTTGATATTCGAAGATTTGTTCAGCATTTTCAATAAAAATATTTAAGTGTTCATCGAATGATCTAAGTAAAGCACGAAATAAACGGTTACGCTTAACTTTTATAAGGATGATCTTATCAATCGAATCTTTTAAATAATCAATGGGTCTATTTGATGTTCTTCTTTCCATTTTTAAAAAACTCAAGAAAACAATTCTTAATATAAAAAACTTTTATAATGTTAATTATAACCTTATTAATTAAAACCTTTTGATTATTTTTATAAGTGTATACATAAAAACCCACATAAATATCTATGATAAAATTGTCTGAAGAAGAACCTAGTGAACAGAAAACAGTAA
The DNA here is from genome assembly GCA_019894975.1 of Promethearchaeota archaeon. Lineage (GTDB taxonomy): Archaea > Asgardarchaeota > Lokiarchaeia > Sigyniarchaeales > SOKP01 > Loki-b32. The sequence goes on from JAGXNO010000029.1 coordinate 24,828, forward strand.
TATGTTGTGTAATGAACTGTCAAAGAGAAATTCCTATTGAAAAAGCAATCAAAATAAAGGATAAATTTTTTTGTCCCATCTGTGGTGTGGCGTATTATAGAAGTAGTCTAAATTTATAGGTTATTATTAGGCCCGTGGCCTAGTCTGGATGGGGCGGCAGCCTCCTAAGCTGAAGATCGTTTGTTCAGGCAACTTACGATCAGAAATCGGGGGTTCAATTCCCCCCGGGCCTGTTTTACCATTATATTAAATCTTAATATCATAGTTTCGCTTTTTTGAGTACGATTGGGTTTTAAGTACATACCGAACTCCCCTTCTAAATAGAAAATGTATAAATAAGTATTCAACATAAACATATACTGCTAAAATAATAGAGGTGAAAAATTTGCCAAAAAGAATATTAAGAGTAGATATGACTAAATTGGAAGCTAAGTTTGAAGATTTACCTGCAGATTATGCTGCTTTAGGTGGTCGAGGTATGACCTCAACAATAGTTTCGAAAGAAGTTCCTGCTACCTGCAATCCATTAGGGATCCATAATAAGCTTGTTTTTGCTCCAGGATTGGTGACAGGTACTAAAGCTCCAACTTCAGGGCGTTTATCTGTTGGGGGTAAGTCCCCACTAACAGGAGGGATTAAAGAAGCTAATGCTGGAACCAATTTTGCACAGAAACTTGCAAGAATGCGTATCGGAGCATTAATTGTTGAAGGAAAACATAAAGGAGACGATTATTATCTTTTAAAGGTTACTAACGATGGGGCTGAATTTATCGATGCTAATAAATGGGTTGGTAAGGGACTCTATAGTACTTACAAGGAGCTTTTTAAAGAATTTGGAGATAAAGTTGGTATTAGCGCTGTTGGAATCTCAGCAGAGATATTGGGTGCGATGTCAGGAATTTGTTTCAACGATCCTGAGGGATTACCAAGTAGATATGCAGGAAGAGGAGGTCTCGGTGCTGTAATGGCATCTAAAGGGTTAAAATTTATTATACTTGATGAAACAGGTGCACCTGGTGTTGAAATAGCCAATCAAGAAGTATTTTCTCAAGGGATTAAAAAACTTGGAGATGCACTTAAAGAACATCCTGTTACACAACCTAAAGGAGGTCTTAACTCTTACGGTACTAGTGTTTTAGTAAATATCATAAATGAAGCTGGTGGACTACCTCATAGAAATTTTTCGAGAGGTCAAGATGAAAGAGCTGAAAGAATTTCTGGTGAAGCTAAAGCCGAAGAAATCAAGAAGAGAGGTGGAGTACGGCCTCATTTCTGCAGTCCTGGTTGTGTAATACAGTGCTCTGAAGTATGGACAAAACCTGGTGGTAAAGATCCTGTTGGAGTTTTGGAATATGAATCTGTATGGGCATTAGGTGCAAATTGCGAGATTTATGACTTAGATACTATTGGTGAATTAAACAGGGCTTGCAATGATTTAGGTGTAGATACAATTGAAGCAGGTGATACTATTGCTGTAGCTATGGAAGGAGGTTTGGCTAACTTTGGGGATGGTAAAGCAGCTTTAAAACTTCTGGATGAAATTCGCAAGAAAACACCAACCGGACGAATTTTAGCTCAAGGAACCGAAATTACTGGTAAAGTACTAGGTGTGACCAGAATTCCGACTTGTAAGGGACAAGGATTTCCTGCTTATGATCCGCGTGCTATTAAAGGTATTGGAGTCACATATGCGACTACTCCGATGGGTGCTGACCATACAGCCGGATATGCGATTGCTCCGGAAATTATGGGTGTAGGTGGTAAAGTAGATCCTCGAGATCCTAAGAAAGCGGAGGTTTCCCGTAATCTACAAATAGCCACAGCAGCTCTCGATGCAACAGGGTATTGTTTATTCGTAGCATTTGCAATTTTAGATATCCCTTCAGGATTAGAAGGTATTGTTGAATCATTGAATGGTGTTTTAGGTGCAAATTTGACAGTAGCTGACGTTCCTATAATTGGTAAGCAAATTCTCGATATAGAATTAGATTTTAATAAAAGAGCCGGATTTACAGCACTTGACGATAGGCTTCCGGAGTTCCTTATGGAGGAGAAACTTCCACCTTTTGATGAAGTTTTCAATGTAACTGATGATGAATTAGATAGCGTGTTTTAAAATATAAAAATTTTATAAATATGTCGATTCGAGTAAAACTTTTCGGAGATTTAAGGAAAAAACTAGAACCAGATATTAAAGGAACCATGTCATTAAAGTTTAACATTGATGATGATGGGATCGATAGGATTTCTGATATTTTCAAAAAATATAGCATTGAAGCACATGAAGTTATCCATATTTTTGTGAATGGCAGATACTCAGGTCTTACAAAAAAAGTAAAAAGTGGAGATATTGTATCGATATTCCCAAGAAATATGGCTGTATTATATAAATGGTATTTCAATAGAGAAGAAGATGAATAGTAATAATATTGAGGTTACTGTTAAATTTTTTGCGATGTTGAGAGAATACGGACCGGCAAAAGAGACAATTACCATTCCTAAGGATAGCACCATTGAAGTATTATTTAAGAGATATCAAATTCCCAGGGAAGCATGGCAAACAATTATTATCATCAATGGGATACCACATAAGAACCTTGAAACCGTTCTTAACAATGAAGATATTGTTTCAATTTTTCCACCAATAGGAGGGGGTTAATCCCTCTTAAAACTAAATTTCTTTTTTTTAAATTATTTTCATTATAAAATATAACTAATTCTCATTCGAATTTGTTAGTTTAGATGAGTTCAGAAGTAATGAATTCATGAGATTGATGTATTATCATACTGTAGATCCCAAATAGTTTAAATATTCCTAATTTTACTATTTATTCATTCTAGAACCATGACCGAATAAGTGTTTTTTATACAATATTAGATGAAACCTAAAATAAAGATTACAATACTACTTATTAAGAACAAGAAGAAAATCACAAAGGTGTAGTGATTGTTTAATTATGGATCCGATAGAAAAGAAACTTAAAGAATCAGAAGAGAAGTATAGAACACTTACAGAGCAATCTTTCCTAGGAATTGCGATTTTACAAGATGATATAATTCAATATGTAAATAAACAACTTGGTTATACCGTTGGTTATACTGTAGAAGAAATCATGGCATGGGAAAAAGGAGGTTTTCTTAATTTTATATATCCTGAGGATAGAAAATTTATTGCCAAGCAAGCTAGAAAAAAACAATTGGGTGAATCAGATGTTATTGACCAATATCAATTTCGAGGGATAAGGAAAAATGGAGATATGATCTGGTTAGAAGTATTCTCAAAAACTATCACTTATAAAGGAAAACCAGCTGATTTTGTTACAATCCATGATATAACTGATAAGAAAATAGCTGAAAAAAAAATTAATGAATCTGAAGAAAAATATCGTTCTCTATTTGAAAATATGAACTTCGGGTTCGCATATCATAAGATAATTGTAAACGAAAAAAATAAGCCAATAGATTACGAATATATTGAGGTCAATCCTGCTTTTGAGAAACTAACAGGTTTAAATGCGAAGGATATGATTGGAAGGAAAGTAACAGAAATATTACCTGGAACTGAAAATGATCCTGCCGATTGGATCGGTAAATTTGGCAGTGTAGCACTCACAGGTGTCCCACTAATAGTTGAAGACTATTCAGAAGCTTTAGATCGATGGTATAAAGTTGCAGGATACTCTCCAGAAAAAGGATATTTTGTTGTTACTTTTACAGAGATCACTGAACAAAAAAAAGCAGAGATAAAAATTGCAGAATCTGAAGAGAAATATCGTAGCTTATTTAATAACTCGCCATTCGCGATAATCCTTTTCACAGGTGAAGGAACTATTCTTGATTGTAATGATGCTACTGAATTCGTTACGGGTTATTCCAAACAGGATCTAATTGGTAATAATTTTAGAGATTTCAACTTTTATGTTGATATAAAAGATGCTGGAATTGAAAAAAGAGAGAGCAAGGTTAAAAATGGAAAGAAGCCAGGTGTGAGAGAGATAATGTTGTTCAAAAAAGATGGGAGTCAATTTTATGCTAGGAGCCAAATTGAACTTATTAAACTAAAGGAGGAAACTTGTATTCAAGCTATTATTCATGATATTACAGAGCAGAAAAAAGTAGAAAAACAAATTTCAGATTTAGCAAAATTCCCATCAGAAAATCCAAATCCCGTATTACGAGTGAATAAAGAAAATATAATTTATATCAATAAAGCGGGTCGAATTTTGTTTGATCTAACCGAGGGTGATAAGAGCCCACAAGTTTTAGGAGAAATAATAATTAATGCATTTGATGAGAATAGAACGAAAATTTGGGAGGGTGAAATTGAAGATGAATATTACTCATTTACCATAACCCCGATTATACAAGAAGGATATGTAAACATCTATGGTCGAAATATTACAGAGAGAAAGAAATCTGAGATTGCTCTTAATTTGGAGAAGGTGTTTGTTGATGATATACTTAATTCTTCAATGGATACGATTTTTGTATTTGATCCTGCATCTGGAAAAGCTATTAGGTGGAATAAAGTTTTTAATGATGTTACTGGGTATAGTAATGAGGAGATATCCTCTTTAAAAGCCCCATATTCATATTATTCTGAAGAAGATTTAAAACTGGCGTCAGAAGCAACTAAAAATATAATGAAGGATGGAAAGTCTATAGTTGAAATGTCTTTAATTACTAAAAATGGTCGTAAAATTTCTTATGAATATACAGGAACGGTTTTAGAAGACTCAGAGGGAAATGTGTTAATTGTTTCTGTTGGTAGAGATCTTACTGAAAGGAAAGAAGCAGAGAAAGAAATTCAATATCAAGCTAGCTTGGTTGAAAATGTAAATGATGCCATCCTTTCACTTGATCTAGATTTTAAGATTCAAAGTTGGAATAAAGCTGCTGAAAAAATCTATGGGTGGGAAGAAAAGGAGGTTATTGATAAGTATCTTAACGAAATCGTCCCTATTGATTTCCCTAATGAAGATAATGAAAAAGTTGTAAAACAATTTTTTGAGGATGGATTTTGGAGAGGTGAAGGAATCCAATATCATAAAGATGGAACTAGATTAAATATATTATCATCATCCACGTTTCTTACTGATGACGATGGTAAACGCACGGGTATCGTCACAATTAACCATGATAATACTGAATATAAAAAAGCAGAAGAGAAATTAAGAGAATCTGAAGCTAAATTCCGTGGAATTTTCGAAACAATTCCTGATATATTTTTTCTAATGTCTAATGACGGGACAATTTTAGATTATAAAGGAACTATAGAGGAATTATATGTCCCCCCAGAAGAATTTCTTGGTAAAAAAATTTTTGAAGTTTTACCCAAAAGTATTTCTGAACTCAGCTTAACCATGCTAAATAAGACAATTAAAACTCATGAACCTCAAACAATAGAATACAATTTAGACATTCAAGGTGAAATCCATTTCTATGAAGCTCGACACCTTTATTTTCCTGAAGATAGAGTTTTGGTTTTTATCCGAGACATAACTGAACGGAGGAAAGCAGAAGAAAAATTATTGATTTCGGAAAAAAAATATAGAGAAGCATTTGATCGTGCTAATTTTTATAAAGATCTCTTTAGTCATGATATAAATAATATACTTCAAGTGGTGAATTCGTCAGCAGAATTAATTGCATATCAGTTGGGTGATTCAGAAAAATCTCAAGATATAGCAAATATTGCAGAAATCATTAAAAAGCAAGTAGAGCGTGGCTCAAAACTAGTCAATAATGTTCGAACTCTTTCTAGGCTAGATGAAGAGGAAATTCCAATAAAAACAATAGATATTTCCGGTTTTTTAGAAAATTCAATTAATTTTGTAGGTAAAGCGTATGAAGAAAGAAATGTAAAGATTACAATTGAAGGTTTAAAAGGTACATTCAACTTGAATGCAAATGAGCTTATCCAAGATGTTTTTGAAAATATTTTAATTAATAGCATAAAATATAATGAAAATTCCAAAATAGAAATCACAGTAAGAGTCTCAAAGCTAAAAATCGATAAAAAAAATCATTTCAAATTTGAATTCATTGATAATGGAATAGGAGTACCAGACAACAGAAAAGAAGCTATATTCCTGAGTGGAAACAGAGAACTTAAAGGCTCTAAAGGAATGGGATTAGGTCTTTCATTAGTAAGTAAGATAATGCAAGTATTTAATGGCAAAATTTGGGTTGAAGATACGGTTAAAGGAGATTATACACAAGGGAGCAATTTCGTTCTCTTATTGCCTGGAGCAAAATAATATAATCATTTAACCATGGGAGATTTATTCTGTTCTAACCATTCATCTTTAAAAATGGCAAATTGATGCATATCTACATAAACTCCGTCTACAAAAAGATCCTCTCTTGCTACGAGCTCTTTTTTAAAGCCCAGTTTTTCAGCTGCTCGAAGTGATCTTTTATTTGGATTAAAAACTCCCGCACAAATCTTATGGAAGTTCAACTCATTAAACCCATATTTTATAAGTAGCTTCGCAGCTTCACCAACTATGCCTTTTCCCCAATATTCCGGTTCTCCAATCGTTGCTGAAACATTAGCGTTTTTATTTATCCAATTGATCCAAAAGAATCCAATACTCCCTATTGGTCGCTTGTCTTCTTTATGATAAATAGTAAAGAATATTGCCTCCCTCATTCCACGTCCTGAAGGTGGTTCAAACCATCTTTTTATTTGCTCAGGAGTAGTGGGCATAACCCAGCGGGCATAATGACGAACTCTGGGATCATTATTCCATCTACAAATTAAATTAATCCACTTAGAACTTTGAGCAATAAGATCAATTCTCTCTCCCTCAATAAACGGGAAAATTCCGTTTTCTTTTTCTTCTTTATCAGTCAATCATTATCACCTACTATATTCTCCTTATTACGTTCCAACCACTCTTTCCTAAGAATTGAAAATCTATGATTATCGACATACATCCCATCCACATATAGATGTTCCCTTAATACCCCCTCTTTCTTAAAACCTAGTTTTTCAGCAGCTCTTAGAGACCTTTCGTTAGGGTTATATACAGATGCATGAACCTTATGTAGATTCAATTCCGTAAACGCATAATCTATCATTAATTTTGACGCTTCACCTACTATACCTTTGCCCCAATATTCAGGTTCCCCTATTTCTGCAAAAATATTAGCGTTACGATTTACCCAATTGATATGGTTTAACCCAATATCACCAATAGGACGTTTATCAAGCTTATGATAAATTACAAATACGATAAAGTCTCTTACACCATGCTCAGGGGGACTTTCAAACCATTTTTTTACATCTTCCAACGCGATTGGAAATTCATGTCTCGCATATTGACGTACTCTAGGATCGTTATGCCACCTCGCGTATATCTCCACCCATTTCGAAAGTTGAGCAACTAAATCTATTCTTTCTCCATGAATGAACGGAAAAACTTCATTTTCTTCTTCTTTTTCTTCTTTCAACATCTAATACCACTTCTTTTTCATATTAAATTTAATTAATTCTTATTATTCTTTCTTTTTAACCAATCTTCCTTTAATAAGCAAAAGGTCTTATTATCAAGATATTTACCATCAACATACATTTCTTCTCTTTCAATTCCCTCTAAAACAAACCCAAGTTTTTCAGCAACTGACCATGAACCGATGTTCTCAATAGCAACGCCCCCATGTAGTTTATTCAGATTTAATTCATTGAAGGCATAATCAATCAATAATTTTGTAGCCTCTGTAGCGACATTTTTGCCCCAATAATCCTTTTCCCCGATCCAAATATATGCATTTGCCCATCCATTTACCCAATCTATCCATCCTAATCCTATCCTTCCGATAGGTTTTTTATCTTTTTTATGCCATATTTCAAAAGAGATATGTTCCTTAAATTTTTCTCCTCCTGACTCAAATCGCTTCTTTTGTTCATCAAGAGTTCGAGGAATTACATTTCTGGCATACCTTCTCACAATGGGATCATTCTTCCATTTAGCGTATAATTCTGCGTGTTTGGAGTTCGGTGCACAAAGTTCCAAATTCTCTCCTTGAATAAATGGAAAGTGGTTAGTTTGTCCTTCATTATTAATGTCTTGCATTCAAGTCATTACTCCTCACTTTTTATAGCTTGCCATTCCTTTCTAAGAATTGAATATTTTAAAGCATCTACATGCTCCCCATCAATATAGATCTCTTTTTTTAGCGTTAATTCATGCTTAAAATCATTCTTTTCAACTACCCTTACTGAGGACTGATTCGGTGCGAAAATACCTGCATTTATTTTGTGTAAGTTTAATTCATTAAATCCATATTCTACTACTAGCCTTGCGGCTTCTGTAGCGTGGCCTTTCCCCCAATAATCTTTTTCACCGATTAAGTAAAATAGAAAGGCACTTCTATCAAACCATCGAATTCGAATAAGTCCGGTATATCCAATAGGTTTTTCATCATCTCTATGCCATATTTCAAAGAAAATTTCAGAAGATACTCTTTCTTGCTTAGGTTCAAACATTTTTTTTACTTCTTCAACGTTTTGAGGGAATTCATACCGGGCATACTTTCTGATTTGAGGGGAATTCATCCATTTAGTATATAAATTAATATGCTCTGTGTTAGGGGGACATAGATTAATAATGGTTCCCTCTAAGAATGGAACACCTTTCGTTTTAGTCTCTACCATGTTAAATTTTCTTTTCTCTTTCTATCAGTAATCTATTTAATATCCTGTCTCTTAAATCTTTGCTGGTTTATATAATATATTTTTAGAGAAAAAAGATACTACCTAAAATTACCGGTTTTTAGGAAACCATTCTTTAGCAAAATCGACAATTTTTCGTTGAGAGATTAATCTGGTTTCCCCTATACCTATTTTACCTGGAATATAATTAATTTCTGACTCATAATCAATTCCTAGTTGTTCGAAATCATCACTATTATGATCCAGATCTTCATATTCTACCCAACTTCTTTTATTTTTTATGATCATTGCAGATCCACTCTTAACATAATTTTTACCTGGGAACTCAGATCGATATTCTGCAAGATGCAAGGATGTATTATTATAATGATTGACACCTAACAACAAGATTTTTCCATCCAAATCATAAATGCGAGCAAGAGGAGAATCTTCTCCTAAACCTGATGTCAATTTATGATTAGCAGTAACTTTTTTTGCGTATTTACCCCAAGCTGCAAATGATAAAGAAGGATGAGCGCTTCTTAAAACATTAGGCCAATTTCTAAAGGTATCAGTTATTCTACCCATTTCTCGTGTAGGAGTTATTTCGGGTTGATACGCAGGCATTTGAGTTTTAATAATATCCCACCATTCTTCAGGTACGGGAGGATTTTCCCAATAAGTTGGATCTGAATTATCAGAAGAAAAAGTAGGCATTATCAGTGTACCATTTGTAGTGAGAATTTCCAATAAAGCCTGTATTACAGAAACAGGACCCCCAACAGTCCAACCTATTTCACTTAAAGAACTATGCATTATAACAACTGATCCCGTTGTAATACCAAGTGTTTTAAAATCGTGTTTTAAAGAGGTTATAGTATTAGGAGTCTTTGTCTTTTTCACAATTTCTCCTTCAGACTTCTTTGCTTTCATAAACCAAAATAACCCTTAAGAAATAATAAAACTTTTGAATAAATCTATTCTTTAAGTCATAAAAGTTATAATATTTAGTTGATCATTGAGAGAATTGTTGTTTGTGAGGTTGATTGACTACAAGTGAATTTACTTAAATATTCATTAAGACGGATTCTTGTCATGATTCCTGTGTTATTTGGTGTTTTGACTGTTACCTTTATTCTCTCGAGATCGATACCTGGAGATCCTGTCCTTGCATTAATACAGGCTCGTGGATTGCGGAATTTTCCTATAGAAGTTTATAATCAGACAGTAAGTCAACTCGGACTTGATGATCCAATAGTAGTACAATATTTTAGATTTTTAGAGGAACTGTTTACAGGAAATTGGGGTGTTTCTATTTCTATTGATAGAAATGAGCCAGTTTGGGATCTAATTATGCAAAGACTACCACGAACAATAGATCTAACCTTATTCTCATTATTTATAGGTGCATATTTAGGTATTAAGCTAGGAATCAAAGCAGCAACTCATAGAAGAGAAACCCCAGATACAATAGTAAGAGGATTAGCTATTTTAGGAGTATCTATTCCAATCTTCTTCTTAGGCATGACACTTCAATATTTATTCGGTGTCTTATTTCCCATATTCGATCCCGTTGGACATTCAAGTGCGATCTATAACGATCCCCCATTAGTGACCGGTTTCTATATAATAGATGCATTAATAGCAGGAGAATGGTATAAAATTGGAGATTATATCTGGCATATGGTTTTACCCGTATTTTGTCTATCGTTTGTCATGTTTTCGTCGATATCAAGACATACACGTTCGAGTATGTTAGAAGAATTAAATAGAGATTATGTCAGAACAGCTAGAGCAAAAGGATGCAAAGAAAAAGACGTAATTAAGGGGCATGCCTTACAAAATGCTTTGATTCCCACAATAACAATAGCCGGGTTCAACTTTGCTAGTGCTTTAGCAGGTTCTTTTTTCATTGAAGTAACTTTTGGGATAGTTGGGATAGGACAATTATTCATTGATGCAATATTTCTCACAGATTATTGGGTATTAACTGCATTGGTCTTTCTAATAACAATTATTTTCATCTTAGTGAATTTGATAACTGATATTATTTATGCTCGAATAGATCCCAGGATAATGTATACTTAATCATTAAAGAATTAGTATTTTAGAAAAAAAGAAAAAATTTGTATTTTTTTAGAACAATTTTAATAATTTAGATTATTGTCATTGCCAGGTCCATATCGTTAAGAGTTAATTTCTTTCGACCAGCGTGTCGGGTCATTTCAAGTGCTTTATTTGTCATACCCTTAGCTAACTTTTCTAAATAGTCAATTAGGGCATCAACAGCATCTCGAGCAACCATTTCAGCACCATTATCTTTCATTAACTTTCGAACTGGACTCCAAGCAAAAACTTTCTTTGCCATTTTTTATTCCTCCACTTTTTAATTTTTAATATTTGTGTTAGTTTTTTTTTACTAAAAACTTCTTTAAGTTATAATACTTATTTCAAATATATAAGGATTACGGTAGATTTTCGATACTATATGTTTCGGTTAATAATTTCATCCGATCGATAAAATAGCGATGTCCTAAAAGAACCTCGGAGGATATAGTTCTGAGCTCACAGATCCAAGATTTTTTTTAATTATTAATTATAGAGTGGACAAAAATATTTGTAATGAGGAATTATCCCAAATCTATAAAAAATTAAGAAAAAATAATGAAATTATAATTCTTTGCGCATTACATAGAGACCCTTCAGTTCTTTATGAATTTTAAATCCTTCTGATTCATACAAAGCAACAGGTCCACGATAACTATGTGCATCTGATAATTCTCCTACCCTTGGGTATGATTCAATAATATCATATCCCTCATTAGTATAATGTGAAATTGCATATTTTAACAGCTTTCGAGCGATTCCTTGCTTTCTATAGGCATGACCGATTAAAAAACATACAATACCCGCAATCTTCTTTCCTGAATCTGAAGAATCATACTTATATAGTTCTTTAGCGAAATTATCTCTTAAATTTATATTACACCATCCTATGGGCTGATTTTCAGAATAAGCTAGAAGACCATGCATTATACCAGAAAGAATTAAATTGATAGAATGACTTTTGTTAGCTTCTTTCGTTTGTTTTCCCCACTTTTTATTACTTCCAGCAAAGTGATAATAATGGCAGTAACATCCAGACCATTCAGGATTGTCAGCAAAAGCGACATTTTCAAAGTAGAAAAGCCAATCGTCAAGTAAGTCCGAACTTAAGGGTTTGATGGTAATTTGCATTTATGGTTCCTCTTTCCTTTTTGATTATTTTATAGTAAATAGAATTGGAATTTGAATTCTAAGATAAGAAATGTTATTTATTTAATTATTTAAGGATTTAGTTGAGCATCTATTTTGTTTTTTTTAGCACTTAAAAGGAGAGCAGGAATTATACAGAAGTACATGAGTATAAGGAGCAAAACTAGAAATCCGTTGTTAGCCAATTCCCCTAGACCGGGGGTATGATCATACATTTTATAATATCCCATAAGTCCAACAATTAACCAAAACATAATAGGTATACCGATTATATATAAAACAATTGCATAATAGCGAGGATTCTTTCCCCTTTTATTAATATTTCTTACACTTAAACTTAATTTTTCTTTTACTAACGTGGAATAGATGAAAGGAAAAAACAAAATAGTGGATACGATATAAATTAAAAAGAAGGAACCAGCATCTGACACTTCTTCAAAGTAACTATATATAGATTGATTTAAATCAAAACTAATAAACACTAGAGGCAGAATAAAACCTATAAGTGAAATATAAAATATGGCAAATATCAACAAAATGATTTTTTTTTTATACAGCATCATTTATATGAAAATATTGATCCTTTATTTTCCTTTTTATTCCGAAAATCTGTTAACTTCTAGGAGAAAATAAGTTTTTAAAAATCATCAGAAATTACTTCAATTATTAATAAAATTGAATTTTTCTGGTATGGTTGATCTTTTTGAAGAAACGTATTGCATACTGTGGTGGAGATGGAGTTGGCCCAGAGGTTGTGGCAGAAGGTCTTAAAACACTTAAGGTTATATCTGATTATTCAGATTTTGATTTTGAATTTAAAGAAGCACCGGCTGGAGGAAATGTGTATAAAAAATTTGGGAAAAGTCTCCCTGATCAATCATTGGAGATTATTAAACATTCTGATGCTCTTTTGTTTGGAGCCGCAGGATTGCCAGATCTTCCTCCGGGGGTTGGTGAAGTTGCAGTATTAGAGATTAGGCAAGGTCTAGATTTATTTGTTAATTTAAGACCAGTTAAACTATATGAATCGTTGAGGGATAGATGTCCTTTGAAAAATGAATTTATCGGAGAGGGAATTGATATAACATTTGTGAGAGAAAACACAGAAGGTCTTTATGCGAAGAAAGGCGCTGTTTTAAAGGATGATATTGCTGAGAATTTAATGGTTGTTACTAGAAATGGATGTGAAAGAATTATTAGTTATGCTTTTGAGTATGCAAAACGAATGGACCACTCAAAGGTAACCTCAGTAGATAAAGCAAATGTATTAAGTCCAAGCATGCTGTGGAGAAAGATTTTCCATGAGATTGGTGACAAACATCCTGATATTGAAAAAGAGGACATTTATATAGACGCTTTTTGTCAATGGCTTATCAGGAAACCAGATTCTTTTCAAACTGTTGTAACGGGGAATATGTTTGGTGATATAATAAGCGATGAAGGTGCATTTCTAATAGGAAGTCTAGGAATGGCTGCTAGCGGTAATATAAATCCGGGGAAAGTATCAATGTATGAGCCAATTCATGGTTCCGCCCCAGATATCGCAGGAAAAGGAATTGCAAATCCTATCGGAGCAATATTAAGTGTTAAATTGATGATGCAAGAATCATTCCAATCTCCTGATATTGCTCAATTAATTGAAGATTCTGTAGAAGAAGCTCTAAATGAAGGACGAACCATTGATTTAAAGAATCCCCAAATAAAAACACTTACCACAATTGAAATGGGAAATTTAATAGTAGAAAAGTTAAAAATGAGCTTAAAAAGGTAATATTTCCAATACTAATACTTATCATCAATACTAGAAAACATTGCTCTCAGTTGGTCAAAAATATCAATTTGAAAATCTTCCCCAATCCTAAAAAAAAGAAGCTCAATAGGCTTTTGATTAAGCTGTTCATCAACATTTAATTCACCTATTATGTCAGACCAGCTACTGCGCTCCAAAGCCCTAATGCCAATTAATACAACACCTTTATCTTTAACATTTTTGATAATTCTAATTATCATGTCCTTCCACTGAGGATCAACATGGTCCTTACCTATTGCATCAAAAATACAAAATACTCCATCAGAGCTGGAGACATCATCAATTGCAGAATAAAGGTGTTGTTTTAGTATCAAACCGTTTGGATACTGAAAAACTTGTTCATCCTCATAATCTCTTACTGAAGAACTCTCACCTAATGATTTTATTTTAGTCACCATTTGGAGACCTGGACTCCATATTGTACTCTCTGTAATAAACGATACAGTTAATACAATCTTTTTGCGGATAATTGAAGCCATTATTTCATACAGGATATTATGGCGTCGTTCGTCTTCAATTTCTTTACTCTTCATTACGTAGTGGTATGAAATCAAATTGAATGCATCCTCCACGTTTTCACCAGTCAAAGCACTAGTTTCTATGTATGATAATTTTATCTTTTCTTCTTCAGATAACTCATTTGCTAATTGTACCCCTTCTTTATAAGCAACTTGTCTTTCGGTACTTAAATCTGATTTGTTTCCAACTATTATAATAGGAATTTCCTCATCACTAGTGAAATCCTTTAATTCTTTATACCAACTTTTAATATTATTGAACGATTCTCTATTTGTTAAATCGAAAACTGTGAAAGCGGCTTGAGCTCCTGTATAATAACCCTTTCGAAAGCGGCGGAAATAATTCTGAGCTCCCAAATCATATAAAGTGACTCCAATCTCATTTCCAAAGAATTCAAAAGTGTGTGTTAATACATTGAGTCCAATCGTTGCTCGATAATCGTCCGTAAATTTATTTTCAACGAACCTACGATTAATAGAGGTTTTCCCAACCTCATGATCTCCCAAAATTACAAATTTAAACCGATATTCCCCTCGCGTTCCTAGCTTCATTTGGTATAATTGATTTTTTAATCTTTGCACATTTTCGGCTTCATATTCAAAATTTGGTACCGAAATTTGAATTATATCACCTTCTTCAGCTGTTAATATTTGAGCTGTTTTCTCAGCTAAAAATAAGCCGTAAGGTGATAGCTTCTCAATTGAGGCCATATTATTTAAAACTAAGCTTAATATTCGTTCCTCATCAACAGATATAAACAATAGACGATGATTTTCAGTATCAAAACTTGCATTTCCAAATCGCTTGAAGGAGAATTCGTTACGCATACGTTGTAAAACAGGATTTACAATAGAAGTTAAAACAGAAACCAATTCAATGTCAACATCTTTTCTTTTTTCACCAGCTATAATAAGACCTTCACTATCGGATACAATAACCGCTTCAACTTCTGTATTTAACTCTAGAAATTTATTAAAGAAGTCAACAAATAATTTATTTTTACGTAATACCAAGGATACTCCCCTGTTTCTTATTACATATATGATAAAAATGCTACTTATTAATTTTTTTTATTTTACACTTATATTTTAATTTATATTAAAGGTATTTAATTGTATTTAACATAACTTTAAGTTGATCATATATTTCTAGCCTATATTCGACACCTATTTTGAAGAATAATAGTGATATCATCTTTTGTTCTAATAATTCGTTTACATCGAATTCTTCCATTATTCGGGACCAATTACTTTTTTCAGTAACCCTAATCCCAATTAAAACTACCTTATTCTCATCTATATCGTTTATAATTTTAGTAACAACATCTCTCCATTCTGGATCTATATGGTCTTCATAACGGGCGTCAAATATACAAAAAACACCATCAGATTTTGAGACATCAAAATTTGTGTAGAGATAATTCCGGATCATAACCCCATTTGAGAATTTGTATTTTTTTTCATCGTAATCATCTTTTATCTTTTCAAGCTTATACTCACTATTAATATCTGAAAGTATTTGTAAACCCGGGCTCCAGAATTCATTTTCGGATATAACACTCAATGTTAACAGGTTTTCTAAATTTACTCCCTGTTTCTTTCTTTTCTCTAAAATTAAATTCAGTTCTTCTAATAAATCAAGTTTAACCCTTTCCTCTTCCTCTTTTCTGCTATGAGATATATAGTGATACGCGATTAAGGTGAAAGCATCTTCAACGTTCGCTCCTGTTAGAGCGCTTGTTTCAATGTATGACACGTTAATGTTTGATAATTCAGATAATTCGTTAGCTAAATTAACTCCATCTTGATATGATACTTCTCTTTCAATAGTTAAGTCCGATTTATTTCCCACTATTATCATCGGGATTTCTCTCCCTTGAATGAATTTTTCTAATTCATCATACCACACTTTAACATCTTCATATGTCTTTTTATTCCTAAGATCGAATACAATGAACGCAGCTTGTGCCCCCAAATAATAGGTCTGGCGGAATCTTGCGAAGAAACTCTGAGCACCCACGTCCCATAGACTATAAACTATTTTATTTCCATAGAATTCTATGTTATGGCTTAATATATTCAATCCAATCGTAGCCCGATAATCAGTAGAGAATTTATTTTCCACGAATCTTCTTACTAATGATGTCTTTCCTACTTCATGATCACCTATTATAATAAACTTGAATCGATATGTGCCACCCTGATCTAACCTCATTTGATAAATTTGATTCCTAACTCTTTCTTCTGTAGCAGAAGCATCAGTTTCATATTCAAAATGAGGAATTGTCATTTGGATATTATCACCTTCCTCAGCATTGAGTATCTGAACTGCTTTTTCAGCAAGAAGGTATGCATATGGAGAGGCTTTATCAACTGAAGCCATATTATTCAGTACAACACTCAGGGTTCTTCGCTCATCTAAAGATATAAATAATAGTCTGTGAAATTCTGTATCAAAACTAGCGGTACCAAACTCTCTGAAAGCAAATTCATCACGAATCCTTTCCAATATGGGATTGATAATCGATGTCAAAACTGATACAATTTCTAAATTAATATTTTGTCTTTTTTCACTGGCTATAACTAAACCTTGGTGATCACTTACTATTACGGCTTCTACATCTTTATTAATTTCTAAGAAAATACTAAATAATTCTACAAAAAGTTCATTTCTATTTACAGACAAGAATTATCCAACCAATAACCATTTTTTATGGTGAAAACTATATTCTTAACAATATAGTAACATAAGGACTATATAATTTTTTATCATACGAATACCAAATAGATATTATTAAAAGTCTCTAGTCTATAATTTTAATATAAAAATTTTATTGGATATAAGGGATAAGTAATTAAAAGGCTTACAACAAAGCTATCATGCCTTCCTGCATAGTGTGCCACTTAGAAGTAGAGGAAACGAGTCATTCTTATTTTGAATGTGATAATGGACATCCGATTCATTTTCACTGCCTAGCAGATTGGTTACTACAATCTAAAAACTGTCCTTTATGTAGTGATCCTTATCCAGAAAAGGTATTAGTGAAGTTCAAAGATTTTATTGAGAAAAAAGAAAAAGAAAAACAAGAATCAATAGATCAAGGATTACAAGAAGAAACGAAGAAAAAAATGGCTGAAGTTGCAGATAAAATCGTCTTTTTAAAATATATTGAAACCGTTGAATATTTAATTGAAGATAAGAAATATAATGACGCTATAGATTTACTCATGGATTCGTATAATGAAAGATCTACTGATGAGAAAAACCTGAAAGTTCTTTTCCTACTGGGGATGGCTAATTATTTACGAGGACGCTATGATTTAGCAATCAATTTCCTGTTTAAATTAGTGAAATTAAAGTTTGATTATCCTGATGGATTTCTGTTTCTTGGGAAGTCCTATGAAGCGTTAGGAATGAAAGAAAAAGCAGAGTGGGCTTATCAAAGAATAAAAAAAAAGTAATTTACTCTTCTTTAATTGTTATTAAATCAAGGTTTACTGCAACCGTAAAATCTTGAGAATGATTCGTTGGACCATATCCTTTTCCAAGATTCATATTTTCTGCCTTTAGAATTGCTGCTGTTATGTAAGCTTTAGCAACATGAACGGCTTTTTTTATTCCATGACCTTTTGCCAATTCTGCTGCGATTGCTGAGGCAAACGTACAACCCGTCCCGTGTGTATTCTTAGAATTGATACGAGGTGTATAATACTCTGTAAATTTTTTTCCATCATAAAGTAAATCTATAGCATATTCTTTGTCTGGAAGATGTCCACCTTTAATAACTACGTTTTGTGCTCCTAAAGAATGGATTTTTTTCGCTGCTTCACGAGCGTCTATCAAATTTTTTATCTCTATATCTGTAATTACTTGAGCCTCATAATGGTTTGGTGTTATCACATGCGCCAATGGGATTAATTCTGACATAAGTGCGATTTTTGCTTCAGGCTTTAATAAATGATCCCCACCTTTTGCGACCATTACTGGATCTATAATCAAAAACTCTACATTATATTTACGAGCACGACTAGCTACAATTTTAATGATTTCAGCATTAACAAGCATACCGGTTTTCCACGCATCTGCACCTATATCGGTCATAACAGAATCAATTTGTTTCCCTACAAAATTAGGATCTATTTCATATATACCTTGAACCCCAATTGTATTTTGGGCAGTTAGTGCTGTAATCGCACTCATTCCATAAACACCTAATGCAGAAAATGTTTTTAAATCTGCTTGGATCCCCGCACCGCCACCTGAATCAGATCCAGCAATAGTTAATACTTTTTTCATTTTCCTTAGTAAATTATACCTTAATTTTATAAAAAATTTCTTATAGTTTTATAGAAACAGGAGGGATTAGAGTTCTGACTTTCAACCTATAAAGTAGAATTCTTCTTACTTTCTAGAGTATCTTTTAATAGTTTTATCGCACAAAATTCCCCACACATACTACATACTTCCTCATCATCTTCAGCACAACCATTTCGGTAATGAATCTCTCTAGCAAGTTCTGGATCTATAGCTTGTTCAATCATACCTTCCCAGTTGAGTTCTTTTCTGGCAATATCCATTTTATAATCCCAATCTGAAACTCGTTTACCATAGCGTGCGATATTAACAGCATGAGCAGCTATTTTTGACGAGATAACACCTCTTTTGACATCATCCTTAGTAGGTAATCCTAAGTGTTCAGCAGGAGTCACATAGCATAAATAATCAGCCCCAGCTAAACCAGCAAGTACTCCCCCAATCGCACCAACTATATCATCATAACCGGGGGCGATATCAGTGACAAGAGGACCTAATACATAAAATGGCGCTTCATTACATAATGATTTCTGCATTTTAATGTTGTGTTCAACCTCGTTTGCAGGAATGTGACCTGGTCCTTCAACCATGACTTGGACATCTGCAGCCCAAGCACGCTTTACCAATTTAGAAATTTCTAACAGTTCTTGAACCTGAGCAAAGTCAGTAGAATCAAAGATACTCCCTGGGCGCATACCATCTCCTAAAGAAAGCGTAAAATCATATTCTTTTGCCATCTCAAGTAGATAATCATATCTTCTATTATAAGGATTTTCCATATTATTCTCTATGATCCATGATGCCAAGAATGTTCCTCCCCTAGAAACAACCCCCATTAACCTAGGGTGTTTGATCAAATAGTTTACAATTTCTTGTGTTACACCAACGTGAATAGTGAAGAAATCGACACCTTCCTTTGCTTGTTCTTCCACAACATTGAACATGTCATCCTCATCCATATGGATGATAGCACCCTTATTCTCAAGAGCTCTTAGTGCTGTTTGATAGATAGGGACTGTACCTAATGGGACTTTAGCTTCATCACTGATTCTTTTCCTAATCGTAATTAGATCGGCTTCGGTAATACCAGTGCTTAAATCCATAACGGTATCCGCCCCAAATTGAACAGCTATTTTAGCCTTTTCTACTTCTTCATCGATATTGCAATGAGTTTTTGAAGACCCAACATTCGCATTTATTTTGACTAATAATCCTTTACCAATTCCAATAGGTAAACCAAGATCTCGTCGATTTGATCTAGGAATTATAATTCTGCCACTTTCAATACCGCGTCTTATGAATTCGACATCTACTTGTTCAATTCTTGCCACAGTCTCCATATCCTTTGTAGTGTGCCCGTTCCTCGCTGTTCTCATCAATGTTGACAACTTTCTAAACCTTCATATCACAGTTTTAATTTAATTTGGGAAGTAATTCCACTAAGAAAAAATAGTTTTGTCCAAATTATATTCTTTTGTCTTTTTAATTAAAAATAAAATGTAAAACTAAATTGAATAAAAAAAAGAAAGTTTTTTTTTTGAGAATAGGACTAAGGAAGTTTTAATCCAACCAATTCTAAAGCATCTTGTACTTCAGCCCATATTCCCATACTATATTCAAGTCCTTCAATTTCAAGAAACATTGCCATCATATTACCGATGAATCTCCAGGCTTCCTCAAGTTCTCCCTCCTTTACTTGAGTAATACTAAAAACATCTATTCCCTCAGTGGTACTCCTAACAGCCGCTTGAATAATAACTTTTCCCGGAGTTTTATTGGGGGGAAACTGTTGGATTGCTTTAAGATATTGCTTTCCTACTCTTTCCCCAACATGACTTGGGTATTTTACAAAAGTAACAATATACGCTATAATATCCACCTTTAAGTAAAGTTTAATTTAGTTAAAATTAGATTTCGAAGTAAGTCATTATATTATTTGTGTTAATATAAATGTTTACTTTTTTTGCCAATAGTGTAAAAGATTTTAATAATTAAAATTAGGAGGAGCTAATTTTATTTTGAAATTCTCTAAAAGTACATACATTGTCTAATGCTTTAGCGGCAAGTTCGACTGACTCGAATACCATATTTTTTAACAACTTCTAAAACCTCTAGTTCTAAATGACGATTACCAACTTCAGAGAATCCTGAAGCAAAAATCGTAGCAAACGAAACTCCTTTCTTACCACACTCTTCGAGAATCTTTGGACAAAGCTTTGCAGGGACTGCGACAATTACGTAATCAATAGGCTGATCATCAGGAATATCTAAAACAGACCCATACACAGGAAGATCAGCAATGGTTTGCCCTTTTAATCGAGGATTAAATAAGTAGACTGGTTTGTCAAACCCACTATATTTAAAACAACTAACCCAATATCCACCTGCGCGTTTTTCATTAACGCCAATAATTCCAATAGCTCTTGGATTGAATAATTTCTCGAAATCGGTCATATTATAAATTTTAGGATTTGTTTAGGGATTTAATACAAGATCAAATTACACTATTATTATTTTTCTACTTGAAATAAATTGTAATATTATAATTTATTCAAAACCCATTTTTAATTGTTTCAAAAGTTTAATCAATGAAACAGTTAATTGAAAGTTATTAAGTTGATTGAATGGAACAAATTTAGCATCAAGAGTGTCATCTTGAGCAACAGGGGGAGCATTGGTTCTTCCGTCGATTTGTTCTACAAAATAATTAAGTAATACATAGTGGTATTCAATTTTGCCCTTCTCATCATACATAATTTTATCTATAATTCCCGCTAATTTTATTACTTTCACTTTAAAACCCGTTTCTTCAAAAGCTTCTCTCTCTGCTGCGGTTTCCACTTCTTCCCCTAAATCCAAATGACCTCCAGGAATTGACCAGTATCCTGCATCAGGATTATATTTTCTTTTCACTAAAAGTAAAGTCTTATCCCTAACAAGAAGAACACCTACACCTACATGCGGACGAATAGGATATTTTCTTGTATCAAAAGCAGTTAGTTGTTCTCTATCAACCATAAATTTACATTTAATTACATATTTTAAGTATTAATAGCATTTACTAGTTATAAAGATTAATTATATACTGTTATATTATGGTTCGCCCTTGGTATTGGCCAAAGAATGGTATGCCGGAAAGAACGGAACCATTTACATGGATTATTAAGGGAAAAATGGCAATTTCATGGTGGCCTGATCACAATGTAGTTGAAAGATACAGCACTGAAGACATAAAAGTTATAATAAATTGTTCTGAATTTGACAACCGGGAAGATATACCTAAGAAGTTTAAGTATTGCCATATAAGCATCCCCGATTATGGCACTCCGACTGAGGACCAACTATCAAGATTTTTTAAGATTACAAGTGAAGCTGGTTCTAATAATCATCCAATTGTAGTGCATTGTGTGGCAGGGTGTGGAAGGTCTGGTATTATGGTCCTAGCGTGGGCAGCATTTAATGATTATATTCCTAGTGGGATAGATCCAGTAAAATGGATCTGTAAATTAAGATCATGCTGTTTAGAAACAAAGGAACAAATGGAGTT